>CAZCMU010000144.1:0-7825 GCA_964499725.1 uncultured Opitutales bacterium | reverse complement strand
AATCCTTATCCCACGGCAACTTTACCTTCACCGGCTGATATTTCCACACCGACACCGGTTCAAAAATCTGCCCGGGGTGCAAAATCCCCTTGGGGTCAAGCGCGTGTTTGATGGCCTGCATAGCGCCGATTTCCGCCGGGGAATGTTGCAGGCGCAGAAACGGCGACTTCGCCAGCCCGATGCCGTGCTCGCCGGTAACGGCTCCGCCCAGCGCCACAACCTTTTTCATCAACGCTGCCACGCCTTTTTCCGCTCGCCGGCGCTCGCGCGCATTTTCGCGATGGTACATCAAATGCACATGGAAATTGCCGTCCATTGCGTGCCCATAAGTCGGCGTGGCCAGGCCCGTCGCGTGCGCCAGTTGTCGGGCATAACGCAACAGGGGCACATACGATTGCGGCGGCACGACCACGTCCTCATTGAGTTTCGCATCGCCCATCTGGAACATCGCCTGCGAGCAAGTGCGCCGCACCTGCCAAAGTTTTTCCGCCTCAACCGGGTCGCCCGTGTCGCGCAACGCCTTCGCCCCCGCCGAACGCAGCAGTTTTATCACTGCCGCCCGCTGGGCCACCACTTCCGCCGCCGAACCATCCACCTCCAGCAACAACAGCGCTGCACCGGGCATTTTGGGGAAAACCGGACGTCCCCATTTGCGCTCGGTGCAAATCACCGTCGGTTGGTCGAGAAATTCGCAAATCGAAGGCGACAACCGCGCGCGCATCATGGCCAGCACCGCGCGCAACGCCGCGCCTTCGCTGACAAACGCGGCCAGAATCGTATGCCGTGCCGCCGGCCGGGGCACGAGCCGCAGCGTCGCGCCCGTGATGACTCCCAACGTCCCGCCGCTGCCAATCCACAAATCGCGCAAATTGTAACCCGAGGCAAATTTCCGCAACGGCGCGCCCCAGCGCACTTTTTCCCCCGTGGGCAAAAAGCCCTCCAGCGCCATCACATAATCCCGCGTGACGCCATATTTCGCCCCGCGCAAACCGCCCGCGTTGAGCGCCAGGTTCCCGCCAATGGTGCAATAATGCAGCGAGGACGGATCCGGCGGATAAAACAGCCCGTGCTTCGCCGCCGCCGCATCAATGTCCGCCGTGACTGCCCCGGCCTGCACCTGGGCAATACCTGCCAGCGGATCAATGCGGATTTTTTTCCAGCGCGAAAGATCCAACACCCAGCCCCCGCGCACCGGGCAGGCCGAGCCGGTCGTCGAACTGCCCGCGCCGCGCGGCGTCACCGGTACCCGACATTGATTCGCCAATCGCAACACTGCCGCGATGGCCGCGTCGTTTTTCGGAAAAATCACCGCCGCCGGCAAAAACGACAACCGCAAATTATCGAGCGAGGCCGCCCGCCGCGCCGCTTCCTCTATGCATACCTGCGCGGAACCCAGCGCCCGACGAAGCGCGCGCGTGACGAGGGAATATTTGCTGGTTAATGCGGCCATGACAAATCAGCGCTGCATGCTCACCCGATGGAATTGACCCAAACGAAAAGCGCCGCTTTCAACCATACCAGCCCTAACATCAGGCCGCAATATTTGAGCCGCGTGCGCCATTCGAAGGTGATGAGGAACAAGACAAGCAGCACGAGTTCCATCGGCAGAAAAACGAACCCAAAAGCGGCGGCCACGCTGGTCGAAGCCGTCAGGGATAAATCCAGGATAATTCCGTAGATGGGCCCCACTACCAGAGCCTCGCTCAACATCGCACCCGTCACATGGTTCGGACCGCCCATGAGCAATTGGGCGGCGCCGAGCCCGAACATGAGAAAAAATCCATAACCAAACCAATAAGTTAGAAACGAAACGGCATAGCCCCGCACCAGGACCAGCCAAAACGCCCGCATCGGCGAGGCCCAATCCGGATCCCGCAACACCGCCTGGCGGGCCTTTTCCCCCACCGGGTCAATTTTCGTCGCACCGGTTACGCTCACTTGGTTGTGCAAGCTGGGGATGCTTGGCGCATGCAGATATTGGCTGGCCGAACCCAGCGGAGACGAACCGGGGGAAAGGGGTGGCGCAGGCAATTTATCCGCCGGAGAATTCGCCGACCCCGGGGGAATCGGAACGTGTCCGTGCAATGGGTCCGGGGTCCCTGGCGGAAGTGCGGCAGCTTCAGGCATGGTGTTTCGCCACCGTATCGGCCAAGGCGGCGAATTCGCCCTTTAACCTAGGATACAACGCGCGGAAATGCGAGTAATAGTCGCGGTAGATGGCTGCCGCCGGTCCGGGCTCAACGCGGCTGGTCTCCTTGATCACTGCGGAGCTGGCCACCTCGACGCCGGGCCAAACCCGCGCACCCACGCCCGCCAGCAGCGCCGCGCCATAGGCCGAGCCTTCCGTCGCGTTGTTGGTGACCATCGCTGTGCCAAAATTGTCCGCCAAAATCTGCTGCCAGAGTCTGCTGCGCGCGCCGCCACCGGAGGCTACAACTTCTCGGGGTTTAATGCCCAATTTTCGCATCAACTCCAAAGAGTCGCGCAAGCCGTAAGCCACGCCCTCCAATACCGCGCGCGTAAAGTGCGGCTTGCCGTGGCGCAAGGTCAGCCCAAAGAACACTCCGCGCGCGTTCGGGTCCGGGTGCGGCGTGCGTTCGCCAGAAAGGTAGGGCAGAAAAATCAATCCCTCGCACCCGGCGGGAACCTTGGCCGCCGCGCGCGTCAGCGATTCGTACGCATCTGCCCCACCGGCTTTTTCACGGGCAGATTCTTCGCCCCCAAAATTATTTTTGTACCACCGAAGCGAACCCGCGCTGGACAACTGCACACCCATCAAGTGCCACTTGCCCGGCACGGCGTGGCAAAACGTGTGCAGGCGCCCCTGTGGCTCGGGGTTGTATTTATCCGCATGGGCAAACACCACACCCGACGTGCCCAGCGTGCAGGATACCAACCCGGGCTTTACAATGCCGCAACCCACCGCGCCGGCCGCCTGGTCACCCGCACCGGCAATGATGGGCGTGCCCGCGCGCAGGCCGGTCAACTTTGCCGCCCCAGTGGAAACTTTCGTCGAAGCCACGGGCGACTCGGTGACTTCCGCCAGCCACGCGTTCGGTACTTTGCACGCGCTCAGCATTTCGTCACTCCAACGGCGTTTGGCCACATCGAGCAGCGACATGCCCGAGGCATCGGAAACATCCGTAAAAAATTCGCCGGAAAGCCGGTAGCGGATATAATCCTTCGGCAACAGGACTTTTGCCACCCGGCGGTAGACCTGCGGCTCATTTTGCGCCACCCACAGGATTTTCGGCGCGGTGAAGCCCGGCAGCACCGGGTTGCCCGTCAGGCGCAGCACCCGCGCCCGGCCAACTTTTTGGGTGAGGGCAGCGCATTGCGGCGCGGTGCGCTGGTCATTCCACATAATGCATGGGCGCAACACTTCTCCCCGGGCATCAAGCAGCACCAAACCGTGCATCTGGCCGGTGAGGCCGATCCCCGCAATATCTCCCGGCGCGACGCCCGACTTCGCAAATAATTCCCGCAACGCCGCCACCGTGGCCGCCCACCAGTCGGCGGGGTCGGATTCGGCCCACAGCGGCTTCGGCGTATTGAACGCGTACGCGGGCGCGGTTTTAAAGATTACGCGGCCCCGCGCGTCAATCAGCACGGTCTTGGCCGAAGTGGTGCCGACATCCAGGCCGATGAGGTAGGTCATGGGGGAAGGTTGTTGGCTCCGAATAAATCCTGCCGCCCTCAGCCACTAAATAAAATCGTTGAAGATGTTTTCCAGCAATTCCTGCCGCCCTGAGGTCAGCGACGGATCCTTGCTTTTCAGCGCATAGTCGTTCAATTCCGCGAGCGAAATCTGGCCGCGCTCTATTTTCCGGCCTACCCCGCGATTCCAGCTTGCGTAGCGTTCGCGCATGAAGCGCTCCAGCCGGCCGTCGGCCCGGATGGCGGCGGCGGCTTTCAACCCCCGCGCAAATGCGTCCATCCCGCCGATGTGCGCGAAAAACAAGTCCGCCGGCTCATGGGATTCCCGGCGGCGTTTGGCATCAAAATTCAGCCCGCCGGTCGTAAAGCCACCCATGCCCAGCACCACCAACATAATCTCGGTGGTGAGATACAAATCCGTCGGAAACTGGTCGGTGTCCCAACCGATGAGTTCGTCGCCACGGTTGGCGTCTATCGAGCCCAGGGCGCCGGCGCCCGACGCCACCGTCAACTCGTGCCGCATCGTGTGCAAGGCAAGCGTGGCGTGGTTGGTTTCGAGGTTAAGTTTAAAGTGCGGGAGCAGGCCATATTCGCGCAGGAAGTTGAGGCACGCTGCGGCGTCCGAATCGTACTGGTGGGTCGTGGGCTCGCGCGGTTTGGGCTCGATATAAAACTGGCCCTTGAAACCGATGCTCTTTTTATAATCCACGGCGAGATGCAACAAGCGCGCCAGGTGGTCCAACTCGCGCTTCATGTCGGTATTTAGCAACGTGGCGTAACCTTCGCGTCCACCCCAGAAAACATAACCCAGGCCGCCAAGTTCGTGGGTGGCGTCCATCGCGGCCTTCACTTGCGCCGCCGCATAGGCAAATACTTCGGCATTCGGCGAGGTGGCCGCGCCCTGCGCATAACGCGGGTGGGCGAACAGGCACGCCGTGCCCCACAGCAGCCGCTTGCCCGTCCGCTTCTGTTCGGACTTCAGCGTCTTCACCACTGCGGCGAGGTTCTCGTGCGACTCGGCCAGCGTCGCGCCCTCGGGCGCCACGTCGCGGTCATGAAAACAGTAAAAATCAATGCCGGTCTTTTCCAGAAACTCAAAAAACACCTCCACCCGCCGCCGGGCGTTCGCAAGCGAGTTCGAGCCGTCGTCCCAGGGCATCTGGGCCGTGGGCGCGCCAAAAGGGTCGGCCAAACCGTTCCGCATGCAATGCCAGTACGCCGCGGCAAAGCGCAAATGCGCGCTCATCGCCTTGCCCTCGACCTTTTCCGCCGGATTGTAATGCTTGAAGGCGAAGGGATTTTTGGACTTCGGCCCTTCGTAGCGGATGGTTGGGATGTCAGAGAATGCGGACATGGCGGAAAATACGTTGCGCGATTATTGCGGGGGCAGCGCGAGCCCGAAATACCCACGCGCGTTGCGGAAGCAAACGTCGCGAACCAGATTCGCCAGCATCTCAACGTCATGCGGCACCGCGCCGTGCTCGACATCTTGGCCCAACATCCCGCACAACAGGCGGCGGAAATATTCGTGGCGCGGATACGATAAGAACGAACGCGAATCGGTGAGCATGCCGACAAAGCGCGACAGCAATCCGATATTCGACAGCGCATCAATCTGCCAGCGCATCGCCTCCAACTGGTCCGAAAACCACCAAGCCGAGCCGAATTGCAGCTTGCCCGGAGTCACTCCGTCCTGGAAATTGCCGACCATTGACGCGAAGACGTAATTGTCCGCGGGGTTGAGATTGTAGAGGATGGTCTTCGGCAGCTTCTCCTCCTTGGCCAGCGCACCCAGATACTGCGAGAGCACGCGCGCCTGGGGAAAGTCGCCCACCGAGTCGCTGCCCGTGTCCGGCCCGAGTTTGTCCATCAAGTAAAGGTTGTTGTTGCGGATGGCGCCCAAATGAAGCTGCTTGGTCCAGCCACGCTGGTGGTCGAGCCGGCCTAAAAACAGCATCAGGCAGTAGCCGTAGGCCTGGGCGTGCGCGTAAGACGCCGGCTTGCCAGCCCGCGCTGCTTCGAAAATCATCGCCGCCTGGACTTCGGAGCAGGGGCCGGCATACATCGCCTCCAGCCCATGGTCGGACAAACGGCAGCCGAAGCTGTCGAAATACGCGTGGCGATGTTCCAGCGCCGCCAGAAATCCGTCAAATTTCGTGCAATCCATGCCGCTCGCCTGTTCGAGCTTGATAATCCATTTGTTGAACGCCACCGGCTGATCCACCGCAAACGCCTTGTCCGGCCGGAAGGTCGGAAACATTTTGGTCGAAAAATCCTGCGCCGCCAGCGAACGGTGATATTCCAGCGAATCCGTCGGGTCATCGGTCGTGCAAACCGCCGCCACCTTGAACTTTTTCAGGATGCCCTGCGTCGCCAGCTCGGGGGACTGGAGTTTCTCATTCGCCTCGTCCCAAATGCGGCGGGCCGAGTGTTCATTGAGAAGCGTGTTGATGCCAAAATAACGCCGTAATTCCAAGTGGGTCCAATGATAGAGCGGATTGCGCAGCGTGTGCGGCACCGTTTTGGCCCAGCATTGGAATTTTTCCCACGGATCAATTTTTCCCGTGATATATTCCTCCGGTACGCCGTTGGTGCGCATCGCGCGCCATTTATAGTGGTCGCCCTCGAGCCAGGCCTCGAACAAATTATTGAACCGGCGGTTTTGCGCGATGTCCTGCGGCGGCAGGTGGGTGTGATAATCGAGAATCAGCTCCGGCTCGGCGTACTGATGGTACAGCGTGCGCGCCAGCTCGGAATGCAGGAGAAAATTATCGTTGAGAAAGCTCATGGGGTAATGGGGCTGGGGATTAAATCGCCATGCTGTTGAAACCACCGTCCACCACCAACTCGACGCCGGTGATGAATTTCCCCGCATCCGACGCCAGCAGCAGCGTGGCGCCGACCAGTTCGGCGGCCTCGCCAAAGCGTTTCATCGGCGTATGGCCCATAATCTGCGCCACGCGCTCGGGCGTAAGCACTTTGCGGTTTTGTTCCGCGGGGAAAAATCCGGGCACCAGCGTGTTCACGCGCACGTTCTTGACCGCCCACTCCCGCGCCAGATTGGCCGACAGGTTATGCACCGCCGCCTTCGTCGCCGAATAAGTGAAAACCCGGGACAAAGGCTTCAATCCAGCCATCGAACCAATGTTGATAATGCTCCCCGCGCGACCACTCTCCAAAAAATACCGCCCAAACACCTGGCAGGCCAGGAAGACCGCCTTCATGTTCGTTTGCACAATCCGGTCGTATTCCTCCTCGGTGATTTCCAAAAACGGCGTCGGCGAATTCACCCCCGCGCCGTTGATGAGGATGTCCACCCCGCCCGTCTTGGCGATCACCCGGTCCAGCAAATCCGTCAACGCCGCCTTCGACTGCACATCGCACGACTCAAACCACGCCCGCCCATGGAAGGCGTGGTGGATTTTATTCAGGCGCGCCATGGCCTTGTCGGGATTACGCCCGACCAGCACGATGGACGCGCCCGCGCCGGCCAGGCCCTCCGCCATCGCGCCGCACAATTCACCGGTGCCGCCGATGACGACCGCCGTTTTGCCTTCCAGGGAAAATAGAGAATCGAGATAGGACATGTGATTTTTTTATTTACCGCAAAGACGCTAAGGGGTTTTATGTTTATGAACAACTCGTTTAATGCCGTGTCTCAGTAGAGGAACATTAAAGTTAATCAAAAGGCCCAGCGAAAAGCCTGCCTGTTTGAGATAGGTCAATACTTGGGCGAGATGAAGGGGGTGCAACTCATCAACGGACTTTAACTCGACAATCAAAGCCTCTTCAACTAGCAAATCCAAGCGATAACCAACATCAAGTTTTAGGTTTTTGTAAACCACTGGCAAAGCTTTTTGGTTCTCAACTTTTAGCCCTCGACTGCAAAGTTCATGGGCCAGACAGGACTCATAAGCCGACTCCAGCAAGCCGGGGCCAAGATGGCGGTGGACTTCGATTGCAGCGCCAATCGTTTCGCTGCAAATAGCTTCGATTTCCATTTATAGCCCCCTTTGCGTCTTTGCGGTAAAATCCTACCGCACCACCCGCGCCCCGCCGCCGCCCATGACTTTTTCCACCTCGTCGAGCGACGCCATCGAGGTGTCGCCGGGAGTCGTCATGGCCAGCGCGCCGTGGGCCGCGCCGTATTGCACAGCCTTGGCCGCGT
>CAZCMU010000143.1:0-7850 GCA_964499725.1 uncultured Opitutales bacterium | reverse complement strand
AAGTCGAACGACACGATGGTGTGCACCGACAGCACCAGCGGCGTGGACAGGCCCGCGAGGATGAGGTACGCCATCTCATAATTGCGCCAGTGGCGCGTCGAGCCGCGCCAGCCCATCGCCAGAATGCCGTAAAAATACTTGCGCCAGGTCTTCACTGCGCGGTCGCGCAGCGTGCCCAGATCCGGCACCATGCCCATGTACCAGAACAGCACCGACACCGTGAAGTAGGTCGAGACCGCGAATACGTCCCACTCCAGCGGGCTGCGGAAGTTCGGCCACATCGACTGGGAATTCGGGATGGGGAACAACCACCACGCGAACCATACGCGACCGACGTGAAACAGCGGGAATATGCCCGCGCACATCACCGCAAAAATCGTCATCGCTTCGGAGGCGCGGTTGATCGCCGTGCGCCATTTCTGCCGCAGCAAACACAGCACCGCGGAAATCAGCGTGCCCGCGTGGCCAATACCGATCCACCACACGAAATTCACAATGTCCCAGCCCCAGAACTCCGGCGTGCGCAAACCCCAGACGCCGACGCCCGTGGAGACCAGCCACAACAGGCCGACCCCGAGAAAGGAGGCCACTCCAAGGGAAATCGCCAGGCACACCCACCACCAGGTCGGCGCCGGATCCTCCACGATGCTGCAAATCTTGTTCGTGATCCAGCGGAAGTCCCGATTGTTCAGCACCAGCGGACGGCGCGGCAGCGTCGTCAAGGGTTGAACCTTGGCGAGGACGGCCGGGCGTTCCGGAAGAGTGTCTTCAGCGACGTGGGACATGGGTGGTGTAAAGCTTGGAGATAGCGCGGGTGGTTAGTTCTTCTGGGCTTCTTCCGCCGCTTTATGGCCATACCGTGTATCGTATTCCTCGCGCGAGAGCGGCTGGGCCGAGTAATCGGGCATGGCGGGGTTCGGATTGCGAATCTTCGCCAGATAAGTCGTGCGCGGGCGGATGTTTAGGTAGCCCAGCACCGCGTAGTTGCGGTCGGAACTCTTGGCGATGGATACCGCGCTCTTCGCGTCGGATACGTCGCCAAACACGATGGACTCCGTCGGGCAGGCCTGGGCGCAGGCCGGTTGGATGGTACCATCGGGCACTTTGGTGTCGCCCGAGTCCCGCGCCTTCACACGCGCGTTGATCTTGGCCGCCTCGATGCGCTGCACGCAATAGGTGCACTTTTCCATGACACCGCGCATGCGCACGGACACGTCCGGATTTTTTTGCAGGCGGGTAAGCTGGCTGGCGTCCGAATCATAATAGTCCGGACCCAGCGGGCCGGAGTAGAATTCGCCGACCTCGCGCTTGTTCCAATCAAAGAAATTGAAGCGGCGAACTTTGTACGGGCAGTTGTTCGCGCAATACTTGGTGCCAACGCAGCGGTTGTAGGCCATCACATTGAGGCCCGAATCGTCATGCAGCGTGGCCATGAACGGGCACACGTTTTCACACGGGGCCAGTTCGCAATGCTGGCAGGCGACACTCTGGAAGTTGACCTGCGGATCTTCCGGCAAGTCATTGGTGTCGGTGAAAGCGCCGTTGTCTTTGGTCGGACCGCTGGAAAAATACCGGTCGAGGCGAATCCAGTGCATTTCCCGCCCGCGCATCACCTGGTCCTTGCCCACGATGGGAATGTTGTTTTCCGCCTGGCAGGCCACAAGGCACGCCGTGCACCCAAGGCACGTGTTCAAATCTATGCTCATGCCCCACTGCTGCGGCGTCGGGAAATCCTTCAGGCCCTCGGGCGTGTTCCACACCGCCACATTCGGCGCGGGCACGTTGTTGGGATGGGTCTGGTAAAGCGACTGGCCGCGCGGAAGTTGCGTCGCCTTGTCCTGCGGGCTTAGATCCTTGTCCTTGCCATAGATTGGGGGCGAGTGCGCCTCGACGTCCATCTCTTTCACAAAAGTCGGGTGCGCCTTGTAATCGTCCACGCTCGCCTCGCGAATGATGGCCCGGCCTTCCATGGACCAGTGTTCCTGCACGTTGGCCAGGCGATAAGTGTCCGGCAACAGGGTAAGAGTTGCGCCCGCCGCGCTGCACGCCACCGTGGCCGTGGACTTGACGATGGGGTAAGCGTCGAAACCAACTTTGCGGCCCACCTGGCCGGCGACCTTGCGCCCATAGCCCAGCGGTATTACCAAAGTATAGTTGGCCAAGCCGGGCAAAATGCTCAGTGGCCCGCGGATCGTCTGGCCATTAACTTTCACTTCTCCCATGCGGGCAATTTCGCGACCGGTGACAAAGTCGTTGTCGTTTTTCCGCGACTGGCTGATGCTGCTCATCATCGTGCCGCCGGGCAGCAACTCGGGGTACTTTTCCTTGGCCAGCTTGGGACTGATAAAAATTGCGTTGTCCCAGGTCAGCTTGGTCATCGGGTCGGGACATTCCTGCAACCAGCCGTTGTTGGCAAACCGGCCATCCCAAGTAATGCCGGGAATGAATCGCACTTCCAACTGGCTCGCATCCACCACAGGTGCATCGAACTTGGCCGCGGAAGCCAGCAAGTCGCTGAGGCGATCCATCGAGGGCGTGGCCGCGACCGCCGCAAAACCACTGCCCGCCACGCCGACCGCCAGCCATTCCTCAAAAGATTTGCTGGGGTTCCGCGCACTGAATGTGTCTTTAACATAGGCGTAGGCATCCGGGTTGGCGTCGCCGCCAAGCAGGGCCAACACATCAATTTCGCCAAAGCCTTCAAAGAGCGGCTGAATCATCGGCTGCACCGGCACGTGCTGGCCATCCCACGTCAGGCCGTCGCCCCAGCTTTCCAAATAATGCAGCCCCGCGATAAACGTGCTGGAGAGCGCCGAAGTCTCGTCCGCCTGGCGGCCGTAATAACCGTAGCGGAAAACTTCCGGCACCGCTTTGATTTTAGCCGCAAAATTGAGGTCGCCCGGCGCGCTATAAGCCGGGTTGCCATTGAAGATGAAGAGTGTTTTAACCTGCTTCGCGTCAATGGCGCGCCCTACATCCGCCAGGGTGGTCACGGCCGGGCTCGCGGGCAGTTCGCCAAAAGTGAGCGTCGAGCCGACCGCGCCCAAGGCGGCATTCATCAACAGCACCAGTTGGTGCACTTCCACCGGAAGCTGTGGTCCGGCGATGATGGCCGCGGCCCCGCTGTGGCTGGCCAAATCCTTGGCGCATTCTGTAACCCATTTTGCCACGTCCACACTGTCCGCCTTGACCGCCGCGCCCATCTGCCGCAGCGCATCAATGACCTGCTGGTTCAACCCGGCGTTGCGCAGGGAAAGAATTTCCGCGGCGAGCAACGTGGCCAAGCCCCAGATGTGCGAGGTGGCCAGGCGCAGGCGGTGGTCGGCATTCGCCCCCGTGAGCGAAAAATTGCTCTCCACTGCGTACAAACGGGCCATCTTCTCCGGATCGGCATCCGTGCCATTCTGGATGCGTCGCGCCTGGGCAAAACCGCGCGCATAGCCCAAGCTGCCGGGCTCGGTGTGGAGAAAGTCGCTGTCCAGCGCCAGCACGCGCTTGGCTTGGGCAAAATTGTAGAGCGGGCGGGCGGGCTTGCCCAGATAAGACTCCGCGGCCCGGGCCGGATTGCCCTGGTCAATCGCCTCAAACTCGGTCCATACGGCCTTGGGGAAACGCGTGCGGATCTTATCCAGCAACCGGGCCCGCGTCGGCGAAGTGCTCTTGTCTGTGACAAAATACAGGCCTTCGCCGCCACTGGCGTCATAGGCTGACCCCAATTTGGTCAACGCATCCATCACTGCTGCGGGCGACAACGGCGCGCCGTTCGCACCGCTACTGCGTTGGGCGCGGTCGGGGTCGTAAAGATCAAGAATGCTCGACTGGACGTGGACCGTGGTCGCACCGCCGGTCGGCTTATAGCTCGGATTGCCTTCCACCTTGGTCGGGCGGGCATCGTGCGTCTCTACAATCAAGGGCACCGCTTCCTCGGCGCCCGGCATCGCTGAGGTATAAAACACCGGCACCCCGGGCATCACGCGGTCCGTTTGCTTCGAATACGGCAACAAGTGGCGCGTCTGCTGGCGGCAACCGGAAAGCCCCAGCCCGGCCAGCCCAAACGACGCTGCCATGATTTTCAGAAAGCTGCGGCGGTCACCGCCTTCCAGGGTCGAGGCCCCCGCCGGAAATTCCTTGTCCAACCAATCCTTAAACGCCGGAGTGGACGCAAGTTCGTCCAGACTGCGCCAATAGCGCGGTCCGGACGCTTCACGCTCGCTCGGCGCGGGATGGTTGATTTTGATTTTCATCGAAAAAGTAAGGTCGAAAATTATCGGTGGCAGCCAGAGCAGCTTTGTGGAGGCAGCACTTTCCAGTCGTGGACAAACTTGGTGCCGTTTTCGGCCTGCGCCTCGGGGCTGTCGGCCTTCCAGGTCAGGTCAAACACTTTGTCCAATGGGCGGACGGCCTGCTCCGGATTGCGGTGGCAGTTCAAGCAGAACGCCATGCCCAAGGGCTTGGCTTCGGCGACCGTGTCCATCTGGTTGATTTGCCCATGGCATTCGACGCATGATACCCCGCGGTTAACGTGGACGGCGTGGTTGAAATAGACGTAGTCGGGTTCGTTATGGATTTTAATCCACGGCACCGGCTGGCCACTGGCATAACTGTCGCGAATGGGCGCCAGGCGCGGGCTGTCGCTCAAAATATTGCCCAAATCCGGGCTATGGCAGTTCATGCACACACTGGGCCCGGGAATATTGGCGTGGGCAGAACGGTCCACAAAGGTATGGCAGTAACGGCAATCCAAGCCCAGTTGGCCCACGTGCAAGGCATGGCTGTACGGTACCGGCTGCGTTGGCATGTACCCAACCTTGGTGTAGTTGGGCGAACAATAGTACCAAACGGCCCCGGTTGCCGCGCTAACGGTCAGCACCAATGCGATCACCAGCTTGATCGGCACGGTATTGGACCATTTGGGGAAAACGTTGGCCATGAAGGTAGTCTCGGAAGTCGGGAAAGGGGTGAGGCAAATTAGACGCCGGGCGCCCGATAGGCCACAATCCGGCTGGCGGCCTGGGTTTTGCGCGGCAACTCCACGGCGGGGTTGGCACCCCCGGTATCAGTTGACCCAACCCGGGCGGCCATCGCACTGGCCGGGCGAACCGTGCATGCCGCGGCCGCAACCCCCAAACCCTTGAGGAAGCCCTTGCGGTCAATACGTGCGTGAGCCATGAGCTGAATACGGTTAAACTGGACTAGAAATCAGAAGAAATCCATGCAACGCAACACCAAAACGCATCTCCGGTACCCTATTCCATCAACTCCCCTGCTGTTCTTCGTTTTCTGCGTCATTTCCCCTCTGAAAAATCCCCTGCCGGTTTGATTATGCCGCCCATAAATATTTCTACAAAGACCCGGCCCGTCCCAGCCGCATCAAAGTGCGCGAAACCCGGGTCAGTTCCCGATCATGCCCGTCCGCGCTGGCATCGTAGCTCCGCAACAAATTCCAAAACGATTCTGCATGGTTCATTTCCCTCAAATGGGCCAACTCGTGCCACAACACATAGTCGTGCAGTTCTACCGGCAATAACACTAGCCGCCAGTTGAGCGACACCGTGCCGCTGGCCGCACATGAACCCCAGCGTGTTCCCTGGTTGCGGACACTTACTCTCTTTACCCGCAGGCCACGCCGGCCCGCCAGTTCCCGCACTCTTGGCGACAGGACATTTTCCGCAAACTGGCGCAGCAGCCCGCCCAACGCCGCCTCGCCACCTTCTTCGACTGGATAACGAAACTCCACCTCACCGCTTTTTTCCGAAGAAACGAAAAATGGCCGCGCCGAGGTAAAATTCAACGTCACCGCAAATTCCCGGCCCAAGCCGCTCAGCCGTGGATGCTTCTTTAAGTGTTCGGCCAAGGCCATCGGCGGCGGCGCTTTCTTCAGTTGCTTTTCCAGCCAGTCGCCCTGGCTGCGCAAGAAACCAAGGGCATCGCGCACGCTCCCATGCGCCGGCACCTTTAACAACGCCTGATTCTGCGGACCCAGACTCAGCCGGATGCGCCGCCCGCGCGGCGAACGGCGGATTTCGTAGGGCACCAGCAGCGGGCCGCCGGAAGTTTCGACGGCCACCATCTCCAGTTTACCACTCTCACGAAGCGGAAGCATGGCTCTTTTCTTCCACGGCATCAATCACCGCCCGGGTGTGGCGGCGCAGGGCCGACTCGGGATCAATACCCGCCTGCCGACACGCCGCCGTGAGTTCAAAAAGTTTTTGCCCGGCGGTCGCTTCGTCGAGTCCCTTGGCTAGCTTCGCGACGGTTTCCACGTCCACCACTCCGTCGGCCGGCAGCTTCTTCTTGTCAATTTGTTTGAATATCTCCCGCGCCCAGAGCAAAGCCGACAATTGCGGCGGCAGCCGCTTAAAGAGGCCCTCCGCCTCAGGGCCATTTTTCTTCTCCGCCGCCTTGATAACGTCCCACTGGTTCAGCACCGCCTCCGTATTGGGCAGGTTCATCGTCCCAAACACATGCGGATGGCGGCGGATGAGCTTGTCGTTAATCTCCCGCGCCACGTCCTCGAAATTAAAATGCCCCGCCTCACTGGCCATTTGCGCATGCATGACGACGTGGAGCAGCAAGTCGCCCAACTCCTCGCGCATATGCGGAAAGTCGTCCCGGTCAATCGTGTCCAGCAACTCCGCCACTTCTTCGACGAGGCAGTCACAGATGCTCTTATGTGTCTGCTCGATGTCCCACGGGCAGCCGCCCGGCCCGCGCAACCGCGCCATGGTTTCCTTCAAGTCGTCAATTGAACTCATGTTCCAGTTTGCCTTTACCCATCAATGTCACGTCTACCGCCGCCCGGAAAGAAAAAAGGAAGGAATGGATATTTTGCTTCATCCTTCCGCCTTCATCCTTCATCCTTGCGCCTTTATGGACAAATTGGCGGAAATCATGGCCCACAAACGCCGCGAAATTGAGCCGCGCCTGCGCCCCGTGCGCGACCGCGATTTGGCGCGCTTTGCCGAGGTGAAGCGTCCCGGCCCGAGTTTCGCCCAAGCCCTCGACCAGCCCGGCCGCCTCGGCGTCATCGCTGAAATCAAGCGCCGCTCGCCCTCCGCCGGAGATATTAAGGCCGGGGCAGACGCCGTCGAGCAGGCCCGCCGCTACACCAACGCCGGGGCCGACTGCATCTCCGTTTTGACCGACGAAAAATATTTTGGTGGCTCCCTGCGCGACCTTTGGGATGTCGTCGAGTTTGAGGTCACCACCGGCCGCCATGTGCCCTGCCTGCGCAAGGACTTCATGGTCCATCCAATCCAAATCATCGAGGCTGCCGAGGCCGGCGCGCGCGCCATCCTCATCATCGTGCGTGCGCTGAAGGACGAGGAAATCAAAATTCTCCACGATTCCGCCCAATTGGCCGGACTGGATTCACTCTTTGAAATCCATAAAGAACGCGAACTCGAGCGCGCCTTGCGCCATGGGGCGCGTCTCCTCGGCGTCAACAACCGCGACCTCACGACCGTTGAATTCAAAACCAACCTGGCCATTTCGGAAAAACTTCTGCCACTCATCCCCACCAGCGCCCTCGCCGTCAGCGAAAGCGGCATCCATACCCCCGCAGACGCCGCCCGCGTCCGCGCCGCCGGCGCCCGCGCCATCTTGGTCGGCGAAGCATTGATGAAAGCGGAAGACCCGGAGAAACTGCTGAAGGAATTAAGCGAAGCGCAATAAAGGGATGAAAGCTGAGGGATGACGGCTGAAGTAAAATCAGAAGACCGCTGGATTGAGCGGCACAACTGTTTTCAGCGAGTTTTGGCCTGAAGTGTGTGGGCATCCGGAATTTTCTTCTTTCATCCTTCATCCTTCATCCCTCATCCTTTCTCCCCATGCCTTTAACGCCCACGCAG
>CAZCMU010000142.1:0-7862 GCA_964499725.1 uncultured Opitutales bacterium | reverse complement strand
TCATCGGGGTCTTTTTTACCACGATTGGACTGCTTATTTACCGGGAGCGGGATCTATGAATCTTCCGCCTCCCAACGACTGCGCCTTGTTGTTGCAAAGCGTAGGCAAAAACTACGGTCCCATCCGTGCGCTGAACGGCTTGGATTTGTCAGTGCCGCGTGGATCCATCTTTGGGCTGGTCGGCCCGAATGGCGCGGGCAAGACTACCGCGTTTGCCGTCATCTGCGGATTTTTAAGCCCCGACCAGGGTACCGTGCAACTCCTCGGCAACGGCCCCTTCAACGCAAAAAAGCACCGCGGGCGCGTCGCCGCGCTGCCGCAAGATGCCGCCCTGGGTCGCGACTTGATGCTCGTGGACCACCTCACCTATCTCGGACGACTGCAAGGTATTGAGCGCAGCCAAATTCGCGGTGAAGTTGACCGCATCTTGAAATTGGTGGACCTGACTGACCGCGCCAAACATCGGACGCGCACGCTTTCGCATGGCATGTTGCGCCGGTTAGGCATCGGCCAGGCTTTTCTGGGCAATCCCGAGCTGGTCTTGCTCGACGAGCCAACCAATGGCCTTGACCCGCGCCAGGCTCGCGATATCCGCGACTTCATCGCCTCTCAGCGCGGCACGCGCACAATTGTCGTTAGCTCGCACAACCTGCATGAACTCGAAACCATGTGCGACCATGTGGCCCTGGTGGACCACGGGCGGCTGGTGCGCTCGGGCACGCTCGCGGATGTCACCGGTCGCAATGAGGACATTTGCATCATCCTGGCTTCCGGCCCCCGTCCAATCGAACAGGTCAAGGCCGCGCTGCCCAACGACATTATTGAATGGGATGAAATTGGGCAGGCGCTAAAAATTCGCTTTGTTGTCCAGCCCGGCCGCGAAGCCGAAGACGTGATTGGTGCGGCCCTGCATATTTTGCTCGGTGCAGGTGCGCGCATTTCCGCAGTGTCGCGCGGGCAATCCCTCGAGCGCGCGTTTTTGGACATTCCGGCCAGCTCCAGTCTGAATTCGGCATTAACTCCGCCCAAACTGAATTGAGGGCAAGTTTTCGGTCAGCGGAGCGCGATTGTTACGCGTGTCACCATTTCGACACTCGATTGAAATAATCGTCAACGGATTATTACAATCCCAATCTTGCGATGATTAGGTTTTGATTGTTGAACAATGGGCGATGAAAAATTCGCTTTCTTCCACATCTTTTTTTTCGCGTGTTTTGACGCGCGCAGCCATGGTGGCAACAGTGGTTCTAGTGCTGCTGGTTTCAACCAATCATGCCGCCGCGCAACTTTTCACGCCCGGCAATCTGCTGGTTAGTGAATCTACCTACACGGAATTACCCGGCAATATCACCATCGGCCAAGCTCTGCCAGGCGGCGGCACCGCCACCTCGGACGGCACCTTTGCCACTGTGTGGAATAACGAAACCCCGGACCCGAGCTTTGGCATCACCTCGCCAATCACCATCAACCAAATCACCACCAGCGGCGCTTTGGTTAACAGCCTCTCGATTGACAGCAGTTTAATCACCAACAGTTTTTCCTCGAAGTCGGAACTCGGCCTGTCCCTGTCCACCAACGGACAGTACGTGACCTTCATGGGCTACGTGGCGCCCCCCAACACGCTTGATGCGTCGAATTCGAACACTCCCAACCACTTTGACGCCACCAACCCGGTCGCCAGTTCCGACCAGCGCGCCGTTGCCCAGATTGACGCCAATGGCAATCTGGTCGTCACACCCGTGAATGCTTACAGTGGCAACAACGGCCGCAATGCTGTCCTCGCCACCAACGCCAATGGCAGCGGACAAAACTACTACTACATGGTGGGCAATGCCGGCAATGGCTCGGGAACCGAGCCAGTCAACATCGTCAATAATACCGGCGTGCAAATGACCACCCCGAGCGGCAGCGCGGACACCACTGTCGTCGGCGTGCAACAAGGCACGCCCGGTGCGTCCAATGGATTCCAATTTGGCTATTCAGCAACCCAAAACGGTCTTGCGGCCGACAAGTCCGGCAAGGACAACAATTTCCGTGGTGAGACTATTTTTAACAACACCCTCTACACGGATAAAGGCAGCGGCGGCAATGGCATTGATACGGTTTACCAAGTGGGCACAGGTGGTACCCTGCCGACCGCCAGCAATGCCTCCAGTCAGACAATTTCCGTGCTGCCGGGCTTTCCCACCGCCTCGGCCAAGCTCGCCACCAGTTCCTCCAACCCCGCCTTCAACCCCTTTGGCCTTTACTTCGCCAATGCCAGCACCCTGTATGTGGCCGATGAGGGCGACGCCGTGGCGGCGGATCTTACCAATGGAATTGATCCGAACTCTGGTTTGGAAAAATGGAGCCTGGTCGGCGGGGTCTGGCAGCTCGATTACACATTGAAAAATGGCCTCGCCCTTGGCTCCACCTTTTCTGTCGGTAATTTAACCGGTTTGGCGAACGATGGCCTGCGCAACTTGACCGGTGAAGTCAACGCCAACGGATCCGTGACACTTTTTGCCGTGACGGCAGTAATCGGCAATCTTACCGACGTGGGCGCCGATCCTGATGCGCTCGTAAGTATTACCGACAACTTGACCGCCACTACGCTCAGCCAGGCCGCTGCGGAGCAATTCACTTCTTTGCAGTCCGCTGGTGTCGGCCAGGTCATTCGTGGGGTTTCTTTTACCCCAAATGCCGTCCCCGAACCCTCAGTCTATGCCGTGCTGCTCGGCACCGGTGTACTGGGCGTGGCCATCTGGCGCAGGCGCGTCAATTCGTCGGCGTCAGCGGCAATCCTTTAAGCAAGTTTGCCAGCGGGTCCTTGATGGCGGCGGCCCAAATTTCGTAACCCTTGGCGGTGGGGTGCAGTTGGTCGGGCATGATTTCCGGCGAAAGCACGCCATTGGGATCAAGAAACTTTGTGCCAAAATCAATGAAGTAAATATTCTGGTTGTCCGCGAGTTTGGCCAGCTCTGGATTAATCTCTGCCACGCGGGTGCGCGGGGGCGAATCCTTGTCGCCGCAGGGGAAAATGCCTTGCAGTAAAATCTTTGAGGCCGGAAAGCGCTGACGCAGCTCCTGCACGACTGCAGCAACCCCGGCGACGATTTCCTTGTTCGTGTTGCCGTGGCCTATATTGTTAACCCCAATTAATAGGAGGATAACCTTGGGCGAAAAGCCCTCACCTTCGCCATTTTGCAAACGCCACAGCACATTGCCGGTTGTGTCGACCGCGATGCCAAAGTTGGCGGCCTTTAATGAACCGAAGTTTTTATCCCAAACCTCCTTGCCGGTGGTGCGCCACCAGTCAGTGATGGAATCGCCGAGAAATAGCACATCAATGTCGCCCTGTTTAGCCAGCGCCACAAACGACCGGTGTTGCTCGCCATCGCGGTTGGCCGGAATAATGGCCGTATTGGGTCGAATCTGGTCAATGGGCGGCAGGGGCGAAACACTCAAAGGAGAAGTCGAAGCCACAAGGGCAGGAGCCAGTAATGGGGAGGAGGCGGCGGTCGCGCCATTCAATAACTTATTCAAAATGTCCTGGGTGGCTTCGGCCCAGATTTCGTAGCCTTTTTCAGTGGGATGCAGCCGGTCGCGCATGATGTCAGCCGCAATCACGCCCTCGGCATCCAGAAATTTTGCTCCAATATCGAGATAAAAAACATTTTGGCCGTCATCCAGTTTAGCAATAGTTTGGTTCACCTTCGCCACACTTTGGCGCACCGGATCAGCCGGGTCGCCGCGCGGAAAAATGCCCAGCAAGAGAATTTTTGCCGCTGGAAAACGCAGGCGCAATTCGTGAACCACCACCGTGACGCCCTTTGCCGTCTGCTCTGGCGTGTTCGGCCCCAGGTTGTTGGTGCCGATAAGCAACTCCACCACCTTGGGTGAAAAACCCTCCCCTTCCCCATTTTGCAACCGCCATAAAACATGCTGCGTGCGGTCGTAGCCAACGCCGAACTGCGCGGCCTTCATGGACCCGTAGTATTTATCCCACACCGCCTGCCCGGCTCCCGGCCAGCCTTGCATGATGGAGTCGCCGACAAACAGCACGTCAATGCCGCCTTGCTTGGCTTCATTAACATAAGTTTCATGCCGGGTCTCAAATCCGCGCACCGCTGACGCGGGCAAGCCGTCCTCCTCCCGCTGGGGCACCGGGATGATAGCCGTGTTTACCGGCGCCATCGTCTCCGCTGCCAGCAGCATGGAGCAGAAGCCAATCAGCCAAAAGAGCAAGCAACGAGGGATAAAACACATAAGCGGGTTTGGCAAAAATTTCCCCAAGAAACAAGCTCAAGCTGCTACCACCAGCCGCTCACATGTCCCTGCATCAGCTTGATGGCAAATACCCCGAGATTCTTCGCCAAATGCGCCGCGATGCAGGGCCAAAGCGACTGTTGGGGATTCAATTTTGGATAACGCAATGGAAACCGCATCGCATAGAGCCAGAACGAAAACAAAAACACCATCGCCGTGCTCCAGCAGGCTTTGCGCGAAAAATCAAAAATGAACTGGTTCGGCAGGCCGGCCCCGGCACTTTTCCAGTCCCAAAGGAACGGATGGGCCAACGCAAACAACATAGAAAAACCAATAATACTCCCGATTAAAGCCAGTCGCCCATGGCTGCTGACCACAAAAAATCCGCGAAAAACCAGCTCCTCGCCAAACGCCGCGCCAACCATCGCGAGCAGGTAAAGCGCCGTGATGTTGCTCTGCTGCCCGGACACACCGAGGACGTATTCTCCCGCTGTTTCCAGAGCCAGAAGCACCAACGCGCCCGCCACCGCCACCACGATGGCTGCCGTGGAGCATGCGGTTGCACCCGGGAAGGCCCGGGGGTCGGGCTGCCCCATTCCGCTTCGCCAAAAATCCCCCAACCAGACGTAAAACACGTAGGCGGTGAGGCCAGCCATAGCCAGCAGCATGAACGGGTCGTCTTGACTCACAGGCAATCGTGCGTTTGTTTTATCAGGTAGGCAATGCGCCAGCCTCATGGGGTCTGTCCGCCCTAGGGGGCCTTGTCCAACCAATTTTTCCATGCTGGCTCCTTCGACATCGCGTCAACCCTTCGGCAGCCTGCCCAAGCCGCCAGCTCTGCCACGCGAAGTGCAGCCGCACCTGGAGGAGTTTGAGCGTTTCCTGCACGGTCAGATTGAGACCTTTGAACCTCATTTGCGCGAATTGGTGCGCTATATTCTGGCCAACCACGGCAAGCGCATCCGCCCCACCCTCGTCTTTTGCAGCGGCTGGACAGATGGGCGCATCGTGCCCGACCAGGTTTACGCCGCCGCTGTTGTGGAATTGGTCCACCTGGCCACTCTTGTCCACGACGATGTGCTCGATGGCGCCGCACTCCGCCACCAACTACCCACCGTCGGCCGCAAATACGGTGCGCCGGTTGCCGTGCTCTTGGGCGATGCCCTGTTGGCCCAGGCGCTAAAAATTGCCGCCGACTTCATGCCGATTGAAGTCTGCCGCGCCATGGCCCTCGCCACCCGGCGCGTCTGCGCGGGCGAAATTCACCAGACCCTCGAACGTGGCAACCCGCGTTTCTCGGTCAAAGAATACTTCGAAGTCATTTCCCTGAAGACAGGTGAATTATTCGCCGTCTCCTGCCTGCTCGGTGCGCGCGCCGCCGGCCATCCGGAGGACTACGCCGACGCCGCCAGCCGCTTTGGGATGCAACTGGGTATTGCCTACCAGCTCTATGACGACTTGGCGGACTTTTGCGGTGACGAAAACCAAATTGGCAAAACCTTGGGCACCGACCTCGCCAGCGGCAAATTTACGTTGCCCCTGCTCTACCTCATTGAGCGTTTACCCGAAAACGAGGCCGCCGAAGTGCGCCGCGATGTGCTCGCCGGCCTGGCCAACGTCAAGGATCTCGCCGCCCGCATGAACCAACAGGGTGTGCTCGCCGCCGTTCGGGAACGCTTTGAAGTCGAATTGCGCCTCGGCGAAGCCGCCCTCGCCCAATGGGACGGCCTGCCCGCCACCGCCCGCCTCCTTGACCTCTCCATTTACGTCCGGGCCCAAGTCGCGAGGTTGTTGGGCTAATCAGCCATTGTTACCAATACGGTTGTATTAACGGCCTCACCCGCGTTTTGTAAATCTTGTCAACGGCCGCCATTTTGGCATGGGAAATTGCCGGGCAGTCCGCGGCTCGCGCATTCTGCTCCACCTGGTCCGGCCGTTTTGCGCCGGGGATGGAGCACGTCACCGCCGGGTGCATCTGAATCCATCGCAGGGCAAATTGCGCCATGGTCATCCCCTTGGGCACCAAGGGGCGCAATTGCTCGACCACGGAAAGGCCTAGTTCAAAATCCACACCGGAAAACGTCTCACCGCGGTCAAACTGCTCTCCATGGCGATTGAAATTCCGATGGTCGTCCTGGGAAAACGCACTGTTCTTTTTCATTTTTCCCGAGAGCATGCCTGAAGAAAGGGGCAGTCGAGCCAAAATACCGACTTTTCGCTTTTTGGCTTCTTTGAAAAATAATTCCGCCGGACGCTGGCGGAAGATGTTGTAAATAATCTGCACCGATTGCACGCCGGGGCACTCAATGGCCTTCAGCGCTTCCTCCACCCGCTCCACGCTCACTCCGTAATGGCGCAGCTTGCCGGCCTTGACCATGCCATCTAACACGGCAAAAACCTCGGGCCGGTAATAAACATCTGTCGGCGGGCAATGAAGCTGGAGCAGGTCAATCGTCTCGACGTTGAGATTCTTCAGACTGCGTTCGACAAAGGCGGTCAGATTGACACGGTTGTAACCGTCGGCCACATGCGGGTTGAGCCGCCGACCGGCCTTGGTGGCGACATAGAACGGTTCCTTGCGTTCCTGGCGCAGCCGGGCGATAAGCCGCTCGCTATGGCCATCGCCATAAACGTCGGCGGTGTCGAAGAAATTGACACCCAAGTCCAGCGCCCGATGCAGTGCCGCCAGCGAATCCTCTTCCTGCACGCCACCCCAGGAACCGCCAATGGCCCACGCGCCAAAACTGACGGTCGAAATTTTCCAGCCGGTTCGGCCCAATTCGCGATATTTCATGATAAGTTTATTGGATATTTTGATTCTAAGTCGCGGCAGCAAACCTTGTCAAATCAACTGGCCGCGTAACGGATATTGAGCTTTGCCACGAATTTCACCCTGCGGCTGGATTTGCCCCTCCTTGCCAACGGAATGTGCTGCTTTCCTATTTCTTGTGTGATTGGGGCGGCCTGGTGTTACCAGAGGATCTCGAGGATGCTTTGGTCGGCGGCGGCGGCGCGGCGCGCGCGCCTTCCGGCTTCAGGTGCTCAATCTTTTCCATCGCGGACTGGAACGAGCGCACCGTGAGGACATACCAGATGATGTTTTTGCCGGCGTATTTTTCCTGCCAGAATTTGACGACCTGCGGGCTGGGATACAACACCGTCGCAATCAGGTAAAAATCATCGACGAGATCGAAAGGAATGGTCCAGGTGGCCCAGCAAGCGGTGAGGTCGAGGTCGAGGTCCGCGGTTTTTTTAAACTGGCAGCCGTGCAAATCCATGAGGGCGAGACTGTATTTTTCGATGACCATTTCGAGATAGGCTTCCTCGTTCAATACCTGCATATCAAACATGAGTACATGCAGGATGTTCGCCCGGCGTAAATCACCCTTTTCCAGATTCTCCAGCAGCTTTTCGTTGGCGATGTCGAGCTGGTCGGAGGTGATGAGTTTTTTCTCCAGCAACAAGGTACCAAGGGTGCGATTGCTGCGCACAATCAGGGGGCGGTGTTCCTGGAGGGACATGGGGTGAAGATGACGGAAGTTCAGGGATATTACAAAACAAACCCAGCGGGTTTCACTCGTCGGCGTACTCCTCGACTTCGGCGGGGAAAGGAG
>CAZCMU010000141.1:0-7922 GCA_964499725.1 uncultured Opitutales bacterium | reverse complement strand
CCTTCACTTCCGGTTATAACATCCTCGATGATGTGGCCAAAATTAATAAAAAGAATGGCAACTAGCCGTTTTTACTCCTTTGTGCGCCGAAAGGGTCTGGTTGAGGTTGCCCCTTATTCCCTTGAGTTACGAATGCTCCTGCCGCAGGCGGGCTTCGGCGAGGTCAATGTCGCGCTGGATGTGGCGGAGGACTTCGTCGTTAATCACGCGGTCGTTGCGCAGTTGCAGGATGATTTGCCGTTCGGCTTCCAGCGTCAGGCGCGTGAGGCTTTCATATTCGGCGGAAAACAACCCGCGTGAGGATCCGGCATCATCCATCGTTTCGCTTTCCAGTTGGGCGATGCGGTCTTCGTATTCGACTTTCAAATGCTGGACGGTCTGGGCGTGCAAGGGCTGGCTCCGGGCGATTTCCGCAAGTTTGGCCAAGGCCGCCTGGTTGGCCAGCAGCCGGGCCTTTTTCTCCTCCTTTTCGTGGACATGGTCGTCCACCACCTTCAGCCAGCGGATGACGGGCGCGAGGCTCAACCCCTGCAGGACCAGGGTGCCGAAAATCACGGCAAAGGTCAGGAAGAAAATCAAATCGCGCCCGGGAAAGGGCGAGCCATCCTTGACCACCAGCGGCACGGCCAGCGCCGCCGCGAGCGAATCCACGCCGCGCATGCCCGTCCAGCCAATCAACGCCACCTGCCGCCAGTTGAGCGGGGGATTATTCGCGCAAAATTTCCGGCTAAAGATGCGCGGGATGTAACTGGCCGCATAAGTCCACAGCAGCCGGACCAGAATCACCGGAATTAATATGACGCTGGCGAACCCGAGCATCTGCCCCCAGGAGTGACCGGAAAGCGATTGGAGCACTTCGGGCAGTTGCAGGCCAATGAGGATAAAAATCAACCCGTTAAGAATAAAATTGACCAAATCCCAGACGGGCCGAATCCGCAACCGGGTCCGCGTGCTGATGATTTCGGGCGCGCGCCAGCCGACATACAACCCGCAGATGACGACGGCCAGCACGCCGGAGCAGCCCAATTCCTCCGCCGCCAGATAAGTGGCGAAGGGCGTCAGCAAGGAGAGGGTGGTTTGCACCGGCGGATCGTCGAGGCGGCGTTGCACGGCGGTAACGACCCGGCCCATGAGCAGTCCAACGAGCGTGCCGCCAATGCCCACGAGCACAAACTTCACGCTGGCCGACTCGAGTGAGAACACCCCCGTCATCACCGCGGCAATGGCAAAGCGATAGGCGACAAACGACGTCGTGTCGTTGACCAGGCTTTCGCCCTCCAGAATGGTGACCAGACGCCGGGGAATGTGCAGGCGGTGGGCGAGCGCGGTGGCGGCCACGGCGTCGGACGGCGCGATGATAGCCCCGAGCACAAACGCCGGCCCCCAGCCCAAACCGACAAAATGATGCGCAAACCAGGCGGCGACAATGATGGTCAGCAAGACCAGTCCTATCGCCAGGGAGAGAATCGGTTTTAGGTTGGCGTGAAAATCCCGCCAGGAGGTTAACAGCCCCGCCGAATAAAGCAGTGGCGGCAGGAACATGACGAACACCAAGTCGGGATTCAGTTGCACATGCGGCAGGCCGGGAATCAAGCTGAGCAACAGGCCGCCGATGACGAGCGGAATGGGGTAAGGAATTTCAATCTTCTGCGCCACTAGCACCAGCGCGATGACGGCGATTAACAGCACCAGCATCAGCTCCACGAGGTTGACGGGGGAAGCCAGCGGCAGTTCAGCGACCAGCGGGAGCATTATAAAACTGGTAAGCACAATGACTATTTCACCTGTCCGTTATCAATGGGGCTGGCAAGGTCAATACTCCGCCCGGGCGCGAAGACGTAAATTATTGCCAGCGCATCAAATTTAACCCCCCTTCTCCTCGAAACCGGCAATCCCAAGTCCAGCCCTGAAAAAGCAAATTACTGTCAGTTCAGTTGGCCAAGCAGCCCGCGTGGACGCCCGTCCGCCGCCGGCACCCATACCCGCCATGATCAGCACGTCCGCGCGGTGAATCATCGCAATCAGGATCGGCGACGGCGAGTGGGGTGGGGCAGCCGGGCGGGCCAACCAAAAAGTTTTCAAATTTGCTCCAACCACTTTCGTCGCTACTCGATCTTGAACACGCGCTGCAGGCGCAGCAGTTCCAGCACGCTCACGACCGTCGGCCGCGCGCCTTTGAGCGTCACCGGCTCGCTTTGCAACGAAAGCCGTTTTTGCACGCCCAACAACGCGCCCACGCCCGAGCTGTCAATGAATTCCACAGCCGACAGATCGAGTACAACCCGGGCGATGTCCGGCTTCCATTCCTGCTCCAGCGCGATTTTAAACTCCGGCACCGTGGCTGCGGTAAACTGCCGCGACGCCAAGTGAACCTGTAGTTCCTTGCGTTCCGGGCGGTGCTCAAAGCGGAACATGGACATGGCGGGTAATGACCAAGTGGTTAATTGCATGAACCTAATCTCGCTGCAATCCTTCATTTCCACAACCTTGGCTCAGCCAACAGTATATACCGAGTCTGGCGCCGCTGCCGCCGTAGGGTGAGTGGAGGTATTACCCTAAATAAATTACAGGTATTTCCACTAGTTTTTTGCCGCGCGCAATGACTTAAGCTGTTGTGATTCTGGCCGATACAAATCTTTCCCGGCGCTCATTTCCTCTAATCCGGCTGCTTGGAACCGTTTTATAGCCTACCTTCATGGTGGACAACTTCGCCACGGAAACGTTATCCCTCCCTGCACGCGTACACGTGGCGGGCTGGTTCCGCCGTCGCTCAGCGCGCAAAATGGATTTTACCGGACAACGCTTTGAATTCCCCGCCGATGTGCGCCGGCTCGATGAGCTGCGCGCGAGCTTTGGCAGTTATTTGCGCCAGGCCGGAGTGGCGGGAAATGAGGCCGCCCGCTGGGAACTCGTGTTCATGGAGGCGGCGACTAACGCCATGATCCATGGCAGCGGGCAGGATGCCCGCAAGAAGGTTAAAGTGGTCTGGTCGGTTTGCGGCGGACAAGTCCGGCTCGAAGTGGCGGACTCCGGGTCCGGTCTGCAGCCCGGCCAATTTACGGCGAACCTCCCGGCTGACCCGCTGCAAACTTCCGGCCGCGGCCTCTATCTTATCCGCCATTCCTGTGAGAAGGTTGAGCTGTGGAATGGGCCGGACGGCTTTCGTCTCGTCATGATGGGGCCGGTGCCAACCTCATCCACGCCTGCGGGCCCGACGGAGGATTTGTTGCAAGCGGCCATGGCGGAAATTTCCCAATGCTACGAAAGCCTGGCGGCATTTTACCGGTTGGGGGACGCCCTGATTGGCGCCGAGCGCCTCCCGGGTTTTTTGCAGCAAGCCACCACCGACATGGGCAAAGTCGTCCCGCACGACCGGTTGAGCCTGCATTTTCAGCCGGGTTTGCAGCCGTCGCTGCTGGAAGAGCTGACCGCGATGCCGGTCTGCGCGCACGAAGACTTCACGGGCACGCTGGTCGAACGCATTTTACTCGGCGGTAACGAATGGGTTTGGCAGAAAAAAGATGAAGTAGAGTCCGACCCGGTATGGCACGGCTATGCCTGCGGATTTTGCGTGCCGTTGCGCGCCGGAGGGGTCACGTTCGGCGCCTTGACCGTGGCGCGGCTCCGGCAACCCTATTTGGTCGCTTCCGAGTTGAGCATGATCCGCACCTATGCCGATTTGTTTGGCATTGCCCTGGCCAATGCCAACAACGCGCTCATGCGCGACCACGAGCGCCAGGCGCTGCGTGAAGTCGAAATTGCCGCCGAAATGCAGAATGACCTGCTGCCATTGCCAACGGATGCGGGAGTCACCGGCGGCCGGGCCGTCGTGCGCCGCCGCTCGGCCCGCTCCGTCGCCGGCGATTATGTGGATATCTGCCCAACGCCCGACGGCGGCGTGCTGCTGGCGATGGTGGACGTGATGGGGAAGGGCATTTCCGCCGCGCTCTTTGCCGGCATGGTGCGCACCGCCTTGCGCATCAACGTCGAAATGGGCCAGCCGGTTGGTCGTCTGCTCGAGGACATCAACCGGGTATTATGCAAGCAGACGGGCGGCCTGACACTTTTTGCCACCTGCGCCTTGGTGTATCTTACGCCCAAGCGCGACCGCGCCTTGTTGGTCAATGCCGGCCATTGCCCGGCTTTATGGCTGGGGCACGGAGCGGGCGGCCCGGCCCGCGAATTTCAACCGTCCGGCCCCCCGTTGGGCCTTTATCCCAACACCCATTACACCGTGGAGGAGCAACTGCTGGCCTTGGGCGACCAAATCGTGCTCGTCACCGATGGGCTTTACGAATGGGAAACGAATGGAGACATGGCCGGCGCCTGGACGCGCCTGGCCGATTTGATCCGTTCGCGCCGCACGGAAGGCGGCGCCGCCTTGTGGGAAGCCATTCAACAGCGCATGCAGGCCGCTGCGCCCGGTTCGCCCGACACGCACGACGACCAAACCCTGCTGGTCTGGGAATGCGGCGTCTGAAAATAGTTTTACTTGTCATGAAAAAAATCCTGATTGCTGATGATGATCCGATGATGGTCAAGCTGCTCGAGTTCAATCTCCACCGGGCCGGTTAAGACCTGATTGTGTGCCGAGAAGGTTCGACGGTTCTTCCCCGCGCGCGCGAGGAACGCCCCGATCTGATTATCCTGGATGTGATGTTGCCGGGCCGCACGGGCCTCGAACTCGTGGGCGATCTCAAGGCCGATCCGGTGCTGGCGGCTTTGCCGGTGTTGATCGTCACCAGCGAAGGCAAGAGCAGCATTCTGGACGGATTGCTCGCCGCCGGCGCGGCCAATGTCTACACCAAGCCGTTTAGTCCGACCATGTTGATTGACCGCGTGCGCCAGTTGCTGGGCGAAGCGCCGACGCCCGCCCACACCCTGTAATACTTTTCCCGCCGAATCGTTTAGTTCACCAACAATCCCGCGCGCTGCATGATGCCGTGCGCTTCGGCGCTGCGCAAATAGTTCAGGAATTGCCACGCTTCATCGTTGTGCGGCGCATTGCGCGGGATGGCCGCGTTGTAGGTTACCGGCTCATAGGAATTGAGCTGCAGCGGGCTGAGGATGCGGACTTTTTTGTCGGCCACCGCATAGGAGGCATAGGTGATTCCGACTTGGGCGCGGCCATCCTCCACCGCAGTGATGACCTCCGCCTCCGATGACACCACGAGCAATTTCGGTTCGAGATTATTGGTGCTCACGCTGGGCAATGGCGGCAGGCCGGGCAGGCCCGGGCTGGCGGAGGCTCCGCTGGTAGCATCGGGCGCGGCCAGCGGTTTGGCGTCGTGGTCGGGCAGGTAACTGAGCGTCGTGAGCGCCTCGCGTGTCAAATGGCCGAGCAGCAAGTCCGGGTTGGCCACGGCGATTTGCCGCGCTTCGGGCGAAGTCATTTCATCGGCACTGAGGCGGAAATCTGAGCCGGTCGCGGCCACGACCACCAATTGATTGATGGCCAGTGGGACATGGCTTAGGGGGTTCACCGCATCCTGGTTGGACAGCGCAATCATGCTCTCGACCCGGGCGGGGATATACAGGTCATACGCCCCGCCATTTTTCAAGTCATCTTCCAGTTTGGCGGTGTTGGCCGTGGTCAGCTCAATCTTTACCCAGGGCGAGCGATCGGTGTAAGCCTGGGCCAGTTGCTGGAGCACCGGCCGGAAGCTGTCCGCCCCGGCAACCTTGAGGGTGACGTCCGCCTCGCCGGGCGGGGTCCGGCAACTGGACAGGGCCAGCGCAGCCAGGATGAGGGTGGTGCTCCAAAGGGCAATGCGTCGCATCATGGCCTTGCTAAGGATGGCGGAGGCAAATGGCAACGGGGAAAATTTTGGCCAACCTAGGCCAGACACTTCAAAAACCCCCGGGTCAGCGCGGTTTGGTCCAAGTCTTCGCCGATAAAGACGAGTGTATTGCGGCGTGGTTCCGGGCCCCAGGCCCCGGCCACGTCCCCGCTAAAGAGCTGGTGGACGCTTTGCAGCAGGTACTTCTCTTTCACCCCGCGAATGGCCAGAAAGCCCTTCAAGCGGTACAGCCGGTCGCTGTCCCGGGCCAGCAGGTCTTCCAGCCACGCATTCACCTTGTCCAAGTCGAGGTCGCCATTGACCTGGATGGTGAAGGACTTGACGCGGCTGTCGTGGGTGTGCGCATGTTTGAAGCGCTCGATGCGCGAGGGCGTAAATGATTTTCCGTCGCGCGACAAACCGCCGCCATGCACCGTCGGGTCGTGGTGGGCAAAAAGCGCGTAGGCCCCGGCTTTGGGCAGTTCCAGCACAAAGGCGTTGTCGTGTTCGGGCAGGGCCAGTTCGCGCAGCTTCTTTTCCGGGCGCAACGCCGCGCCGGGGTGGACATGCTGCGCGGTGGTGCTGAAGAGCGTGTCGGCGTCGAGCACCGCCGCCTGCCAGGTTTTTTCGGTCGTGTCGGCCAGCGCCAGACAGGCAAAAGTCATCGGGTGCGCGTGGTCTTCTTCATCCTCGTGCTCATGGGCGTGTTCGTGGTCGTGGCCATGTTCGTGCCCGCAGCCACCGCAGTCGTGCTCCTCGTGGCTATGTTCGTGGTGGTGATGTTCGCCGGGGGCAGGATGGTCATGCTCGTGCGCGTGTTCTTCGCCGTGCTCTTCATGATGATGGTCGTCTTCGCAATGTTCGTCATGCTGCGCCGCCACGGCCGGCACCATCAGGCGGAACGCCCCGGAGGGTAGCGTGTAAAGCCCCGCCCAGGTGAAGGGATGCTCGGGGCGAGTGAAATCGGGGTCAAGGTCCAGCGCGCGTTCCAAATCAAAGGCATGCAGGTCCAGCACCGCGGCCACCGGCACTTTGCCATGGTTGGTGCGCACAATTTTTGCCGTGCGGTTCAGTCCATGCAACTGGTACTCGATGTCGTCCAGCGCCTGGGGCGAGACGAGGTCGGTCTTGTTTAAAATAATCACATCCGCAAAGCCGATTTGTTTCTGCGCCTCGTCCTTCGTGTCAATGTGGCGGGCGAGGTTCACGGCGTCGGCCATCGTCACGATGCCGTCGAGGCGGTAGCGCGCCTGCAACGCGGGGTCGAGCAGGAAGGTCTGCGCGATGGGCGTGGGGTTGGCGAGGCCGGTGGTTTCCAGCAAAATGTAGTCGTAGTTTTTGTTTTGGTCGCCGAATTCCTTGAGCACCCGCAGCAGGTCACCCCGCACGGTGCAGCACACGCAGCCGTTGCTCAGCACCTGCTCCTCCGCGCCGACGATAATCGCGTGATCAATGCTCACTTCGCCAAATTCGTTTTCGATGACGGCCACGCGCTTGCCCGGCAGTTGCGCGAGCAGATGGTTCAGCAGGGTCGTCTTGCCCGCGCCGAGGAAGCCGGTGAGCACGGTCACGGGCGTGGGGGCACTGGCGGGGCCTTGGGCCGGACCGGCAAACGGCGAAGGCGAGGCGGGCGGGTGGGCGGCGGGCATCCCCCCAACTTGCCCCGCCCGGGCGCCCTCCCGCAAGCCAAATTGTAGCGTGACGGTTGGGTATAGGGGCGTCGCTTGCGACGTCCCTCTTCAATTTAGATTATGGGCCGTCGCAAGCGACGCCCCTACAATGTGTTATCCTAATGATATGTGGCCATTCGTGGATAAAAATTTCCCTTGGCCTCCTTCGCGTCTTTGCGGTAAATTTTGTCTGCCATGCGCGAAGCCTTCGTCACCCTCCATCCGCTCGCGGTCTTCGCGGTCGCCTTCTTCGGCTTTTTCCTCGGCTGGCTGTGGTATTCCCAATTCCTCTTCGCCAAGGCGTGGATGAAGGAAATGAATTTCACCAAGGAACAAATGCAGGGCCTGAAGCCCGCCCGCGGCGCGCTGATGCTGGCCGGCGGATTTTTTTGCACCCTGCTTTCCACGACCGCGCTGGCCTTCTTCATCAACGAGCACCACCTTCAAGGCCCACTCGCTGGACTTAAAATGG
>CAZCMU010000140.1:2686-7981 GCA_964499725.1 uncultured Opitutales bacterium | reverse complement strand
CCGATAAGACGACTGAGCCCACGCTGGAACCGGTGCTGGTGCCGTTGAGGGTCAAGCCAAAGGCGCCGCTAATGACGCCGCTCACACTTAACGTAGTCCCAGTGCCCGAGGTCCATTGCTGCGCATTGAACAGCGCGATGTTGGCGGAGATAAACAGGTTTTGAATCGACGCGCTCAAGTCAATCCCGCCGCCGGCAGTCAGATTGCCGTTGGTGCCTGCGACATACGTAGGATCGCCCAAAGTGATGCCCGCCGCCGGGTTGCTGGCATTGCCCGTGATGAAAATGGTACCCTGCGGTCCAAACACCTGAATCGCACCGAACGTCACCCCCGTGCCCACGTCCACGGTCAGGTTAGAAGAATCCACAGCGCCGGTAAACACAGCGATGTTGCCTGCGTTCGGCATCTGGCCCTCCACCCAGCTCGTCGTGATGTTGAGGCTGGTGGAGTTGTCAGCCTTGGTAATGTTCGCCAAGGTCGTTTGCCCGACCAGTCTGGGCGGTAAAAGCAACACGGCGCAGAGCGCGCCAAAAATGACGATTGTCCCTTGCCAGAGCAAATTCTGGCGAAGTCGAGGTGTGGGGGGGACTTTCATGTGGGTAGGATTATACGAGCAGTTTAATTTTTCGCCGTGGATCTTGGGGCTATTTGAGCAAATCCACCGCGAGTTTTTTTATTTTTAAAGTGACGCCGAAAACTGAACCGGCTGCTGCAGAACTTCCGGATTTTCCTTCGGCCACGCGGCAAAAAATTCCGCGCTGAAAAGCTGAATTCCCGAGGGAAAACCCTTCGAGGTGTGCCGAGCAAAATTGCTCATTCATGGCCGTAATGAAAGACATTAGGGGATGGGGAAAAAGGGTAGGAAGAAGAGGGGTCAACGCGGCATTCCCGTAATCTCAAAACCGGGGACGCGAGCGCTGGGGGGAGGAGGGTATAGAGCAGCTTCTGAAACCATTATTGTAAAAAATTTGTAGGTCGCAACATAAATTTGAAGATTTTTTGCCTTTTTTTTACGAGCTAAACCCACCCTTTCAGCCAAGGTCGTTTTTTTTATCGAAAACCATCCTGAAATAACGCTTACAAGCATAGAAATAATCGCCTTGCTCACATTTCACGCGCGCTCCTGCCCTATGGAAATCGGTGATAATGGAGAGTTATTCACATTTTTGAGGACGTAAAACGTCCGTTGCCTTTCGCAATTTAAAAGTAGCAAAAAAATAGGCTGTTTACCCTATGACCGGTTTTTTCGTGGTTTAATCAAATTTAGCTTTGTTTGGCAAAGCCAAAATCGTCTTATCCCGAATCAATTCGTGTATTGTGCAAGATATTTTATATTAATTATAATGACGGTTAGTGTTTAAATTTTGCGCAAAACTTATGCTGATCAGGTCTGCCCACCGCCCAAATTAGCCGAATCCCGGCAAGTCCGTTTGGACCGGACCGGAGCGTCGAAACTCACCGGTGTTTAATTCGAATGGTGCCCCCTTTAAGCCCGCCCGGCGGCAAGCGAGCGCAAACATCCCAGCAAAAGTGTCTTTCCACACGCCAGATCCCGTCATTCTTAGTGCAAATCGAGGCTCATTCAAGCGCCCGGCATTTCCTCTCAAGTCATTGATTCGAGCAATGATACGCTCTTTTTTAAGCGGAAATTCTCGACCAACCCAATGGATAAATAAATTTTTCACCGAATAGGGCAGCCGGAGCACTTGGTAGTGAGCGAAACAAGCCCCCGCCCGAGTGGCTGCCTGGACAAGTTCAGGTATCTCCGCATCATTAAGGCCTGGTATAATCGGGGCAAGATTTACGCCGACCGGCACCCCGGCCTCAGACAACCGTGTCACTGTCTCCAACCGCTGGCGTGGCGAGACCGTGCGAGGCTCCATCCGTCTCGCCAAATTGGCATCCAAGGTGGTGAGCGAGACCAACACCGCCACCCCCTTCCAGCGCGCCATTTCAGTGAGCAAATCAAGATCGCGCGTTACCAGCGAGTTTTTGGTGACAATCGTCACCGGGTTGCGGTGGCGGGCTAGCACCGCCAGGCACCCTCGCGTTAGACCAAAGCGTCGCTCCGCCGGCTGATAACAGTCTGTCACCCCGCTCATGTTTACCCATGCGGGCTGCCAGCGCGGATTGGCCAGCGCCTCCGCCAGCAATTCAGGCGCACGCATCTTTACCATAATCTTGGTCTCGAAATCCAAGCCAGCATTAAAGCCCAAGTACTCATGGGTCGATCTTGCATAGCAATAGACGCATCCATGTTCGCAACCACGATAAGGGTTGATACTGTGGCGAAACGGCAAATCGGGGCTGTCGTTATGACTGATGATACTCTGCGACTGATCGGGTATAAACACTGTCTCCACGTGCCGTTGCTCGGATAATTCTTCGTCGGGCAACTGCTCCCAATCGGGTTCTGCACTGGTCTTTTCAAAACGATTCAACGGCTTTTCCGAGGTACCCCGTCCATGCGCAAAAAATACCGGCGGTAGGGGTGGATGGGGCTGCATAGTGAACAAAATAGCATGTTTTTTCCGGTCCGCAACTGTTCTTCCTCGTCTATTAAACAATTCGCTTCTGGCAATCATCCATTACACATTCCTTTTCAATGTTCCACGTGGAGAGTTCGGTTTCACCATTATTCGTTTAACCAAGGAAAAATCCGCAGAGCAGAGATGTTTCCTTGCGCGAGCTGCCTTTATGCTTGGATCGCTATCCCATACGCTCAGTTGGGAAACGCCGGGCTAACTTCGAGCGACTGGCCGGGATGAAGAACAATGGGATCGCCTTCGGCGGAAACCTCGTCGTTTTTTAGTATGCGCAAGGTGATGGGTTCCTTAACCACGCCCGGCGCAACCCAGCGCCATTGGCCAATTTCAACAAATTCCATCGGCACGCCTTTTTCTGTGGAAAGACCCGGACCCGTACCGCGCACAAAAGGCTTGTTCCCAATGCCAATGAGCACGCGGGCCGTAAGCGCACAGGCCGGGACAGGACTGCGGCTGGATCGCCTTTTGCGGATAGTATCTGCTTCGCGGGCGAGAAGCTCGCCTTGGGTGGGACCATCGGGAGCTTGGGCGGATGGTTCTCCGGACTGGTTGGGGCTAAAGACGACGGGCGCATCTTTTCTGGCCGCTTCCTCTTCGTCGCCTCGCAAAGCAATGGCTTTGGCCCGGGCGGAACGGCGAAAGGCGGAACTGGTGTCGCTGGATGCCGGCCGCTCGACTTCAGCGGGTGCAGTCTCAGAGGCGGGCGCAGCAGCGGCCTGAACCTGAGATTCGTCCGGCGATGATGTTTCGCTGGCGGTGACGGCATCAAACCTTCCCTCAGTCAAAGATTGCCAGTCTTCCCGTTCGGCTGGACTTGCCGGAACAACAGCTGCTGCAGAAACGTCCGCTGAATCCGACTCGGCTGCGCCCGCAGGAGGGGCAACCTCGACCGGCATCGGGAACTTGGATTTACGCGGTCGGCGGGCTCTCGCCATGATGATGCCGGCGACCGCCGGAGTATGGCGACTGGACTGGGCGCGGGCCAGAGCTTTGGCCAGCATGGATTTCTCTTCGCCAGACTCAGAATCCACCGCCGCCGGGTGGTCGGTGGCGGGTGCCGCGATGGAAATAGAACCGAACGACGTTGCCTCAATCGCGGACTGGGCCGGGAGCTCGGCAGCGGCCATCGGTTCTTGAGCAATAGAAGGTGGCAGTGCCGGAGACGCTTCCATTACGGCGGCGCCCGCAACCGCAAGGGCAGGCTCCTCGACTCGTGCTGCGGAAGGTTCCCGAACCGGGACCCGGCTTGCCTCTTTAACGCGGGCTAGCGCTTCGACGGCACGGGGGGAAGGCGCCGGACGGGTCGAGAGAGTTTTAAGATGACCCGACAAAACCGCGAGCGTTTCGCCAAGAACGGCTATTTTCTCTTCGGTCGCCTTGAATTTTTCCGCCTGTTCCTTGCGCAAGCGTTCAAATTCACGCTGAATCGCCAGGGATTCACCAGCCACCGCACTAGTCCGGGTAGCGGTGGCTTCGCGCAGGTCGGCGACCACTGCAGTCAGACTCTGGTGCACCTCCACCAAGGGCGCAAACCGGGCATCAAACCGGCGGGCGGAGCTTTCGAGTGCGGCATTGGCGCGCGCGGCGTGCTCGACGGCTTCCGCCGCCGCCCGGGCCTGGCGGCGCCATTCACTCTCCGCGGCAGGTATCGAGCCAGCCGATTCCGATTCAGCCGGGTCGCTGGCAAAAAAACTTCCGGAGCCGGCAGGAATACTTTCGAGCACGTAGGGCAGCACAAAAATTACCGCGCCCAAGCCGACGGCTCCCAGGCAAAAAAGCACCTGCGTCGTGGTTAGAGCAACTGCCGAAGACGATACGGCGAGCGCCGCAACGACGAGGAGAACATCCCCAAGGAGAAAGGGCCATTTCGGCACGAAACGCCTTGGGGCAGTGGAGACATTTTCGAGTTGCTGGTCGTCGGCGTAGAGCATGGCGCAGAAATTGGCGAGCGCCCTGCAGCGCGCAGAGCCGCCACTAGGCGGAGGATAACGCCGTCATTATCCAGAACAAGCCTGAAAAAATGTCCCCGCAAAAAAACTGCCCGCACGCTTGGGTTGCGGCGGCAAAACCATCCAGTCTCAAGGCCATCGCCCAACCAACCCTGTCGTCAGCCAAAACAACGCTCAACCGCCATAACCGCCATTTTTCTTGTTATACTGGTTCACATAATCCATAACGTTGTCCGGGTCCTTGAAGGTGTGCACGATCTTACCGTTAAACTTAAGATAAACCACCCAGCCGTACACGGACTGGACCGAACTGCTGGACGAGGTGCTTGACGGACCGCCCTTCTTGCCGCCGCCAGTAGTGGCCGTGCTGGTGTTGGTGACATTATGCGGAATATCCGAAGTTTCAATTTGCTTCTTTTCGTTTCCGGCCAGGTCAACGGTTGATGTACCCGTGATATCGTCCAGCGTCACGGTGGGATTGCCGCTGCCGGAAACGGTCGTCTTGTTATAAACGTGATATTCGACCACCACCCCTTTGACAGGTGCTGCACTGAGGTTAATCACGGTAATGGTGTAAAAAACGCTGCTATTGACGGTATCAGTCGTAGATGCGCTACTGCTGCCGCTGCTCTTGCCACCCTTGCCACCACCACCACCGCCGCCGCCACCACCACCGCCGCCGCCGCCGCCGCTACCGCCGCCGCCGCTTGGGTTAGCGCTGGGATTGTTGGTCTTGTGTTGGCTAGCGTTTTGGCCTTTATCAACGGTAACCGTCACATCCGCATGGGCGAAGGACGGGG
>CAZCMU010000140.1:0-2586 GCA_964499725.1 uncultured Opitutales bacterium | reverse complement strand
GCGTTTTGGCCTTTATCAACGGTAACCGTCACATCCGCATGGGCGAAGGACGGGGCAAGCAGACCGGCCAGAGTTAGCAAAGAGAGACCGACTGCGAGGAGTGGTTTTTTTTGGCGGGAGCAGGGAGTAAGCAGGGTAATAGTCATGGTAATAATCGTACAACCATGCCCCTCGGATGCAAGTTTCAATATTTTTGACGAAAAATTTGCGTTCCGGTCGGCGATTCAAACCCCACAATTAAAATAGGGCTTGCCAGCGCGCCGCCAACGTTTAGCGTATTTCGTTTTTCCCCTTTCCAAATCCGCTTTCCTCCATGCCCACCATCAACCAGCTCGTCCGGCATCCCCGGCGCGCCCCGCGCTTTAAATCCAAGGCTCCGGCCTTGGCCGGCAACCCGTTTAAACGCGGTGTCTGCGTCCAGGTCATGACCCGCACGCCCAAGAAACCGAATTCCGCCATTCGCAAGGTCGCCAAAGTGCGCCTGACTAATGGCTACGAAGTCATCGCCTATATTCCGGACGAAGGCCACAACCTCCAGGAGCACAGCGTGGTGCTCGTGCGCGGCGGCCGCGTTAAGGATCTCCCCGGCGTGCGCTACCACATCGTCCGCGGCCCGCTCGACTGCGTGGGCGTCGAAAAGCGCCGTCGCAGCCGCTCCAAATACGGCGTCAAACGCCCGAAGGAAAAGAAAGTCGCCGCCTAGTCCATTTTTAAATCCGCCTCCCAGCCCTAACGCTCCCTCTCCATGTCCCGCCGCCGCAAAGCCGTCAAACGCATACGCCCCGCCGACCCGCGCTACAACAGCCCGTTGGTCACCCACCTGATCAGCACGATTATGCGCGAGGGCAAAAAGACCGTCGCCCAGCGGATTGTCTATTCCGCCTTTGAAAAGGTTAGCGAGAAGCTCGAAAAGGGCGACCCGATTGATCTGCTGCTCGGCGCGCTGGAAAATATCCGCCCGAAACTCGAAGTGAAGAGCCGCCGCGTCGGTGGCGCCACCTACCAGGTTCCCGTCGAAATTACTTTTGAGCGCCAGCAGAGCCTGGCCTTCCGCTGGATGGTTGACGCCGCCCTGGCCCGCAAAGGCCAGCCCATGCGTGAAGCCCTCGCCGCCGAAATCATCGACGCGTATAACAACACCGGAACTGTGGTGAAGAAACGCGAAGACGTGCACCGCATGGCCCAAGCCAACCGCGCCTTCGCCCACCTGCGCTGGTGATATTTCCCTCCCTCTTTCCTGTTCTTTCTTTTTTCCTTTCCAGCCATGTCCGATACAGTCACAGCCACGCCGGCCACCCGGCCCCCTCTTTCGCCCGCCAATTCGCCGACGCGCCGCTTCCCTCTGGAATACACGCGCAACATCGGCATCGCCGCGCACATTGACGCCGGCAAAACCACCACGACCGAGCGCGTGCTCTTCTACGCCGGCGTCATCCATAAAATGGGTGACGTGCACGAGGGCAACACCACCACCGACTGGATGGAGCAAGAACGCGAGCGCGGCATCACCATCACCGCTGCGGCCATTTCCGCCGGCTGGACGACAAAAGAAGGGCCGTATGCGAATATCGCGCACACGATCAACATCATTGACACCCCGGGACACGTGGACTTCACGGCCGAGGTCGAACGCTCCCTGCGCGTGCTGGACGGCGCGATCGCGGTGTTCTGCGCCGTGGCCGGCGTGCAACCCCAGTCCGAGACGGTCTGGCGCCAGATGAACAAGTACAAGGTCTGCCGCATTGCGCTGGTCAACAAAATGGACCGGACTGGAGCAAATTTTTACAAGGCCCTCGACGACATCCGCACCAAACTGCGCGGCAATGCGCATCCGCTTTTTATTCCCTATGGTTCGGCCGACACCTTTCATGGCGTCATTGACCTCGTGAAAATGGTGCTGTGCGAATACGACACGACGGACGTCAGCGGCGTGCGCTTCGTGGAAAAGCCGATTCCCGAAAGCCACCAGAAGGAAGCCGCAGAGTGGCGCGAAAAACTCATTGAAGGCCTGGCCGACTTTGATGACGACCTCGCGGAAAAATTCCTGGAAGGCAAAGAACTTAGCGTTGATGAACTGCGCAAAGTGATTCGCAAAGCGACTTTGACGGAGCGATTCGTCGGCGTCATTCCCGGCAGCGCGTTAAAGAATAAAGGCATCCAAATGGTGCTCGACGGCGTGGTTGATTATTTGCCCAACCCGCTCGAAGCCCGCCCGATGGTCGCGCACAAAGAAGACGAGACCACCACGGAAGTCATTCCCAACGACAAGAGCAAGCCCATCGGACTGGTCTTCAAGTTGTGGACGGACCAGTTCGTCGGCCGCCTCGTGTTTTTCCGCCTTTATTCGGGCACCCTCAAGAAAGGCGACACCATGTATAACCCGCGCACCCGTCGCAGCGAGCGCATCTCGCGCCTGCTATTTTTGAAGGCGGATGAGCGCGTGGATGTGGACGCCATTTATTCCGGCGACATTTGCGCCGTCGTCGGCGCCAAAGACGTCGTCACCGGCGATACACTGTGCGACGAAGACCTCGAACTGCGCCTGGAACCCCCGACCTTCCCCGAGCCGGTTATCTCGATGTCCAT
>CAZCMU010000139.1:0-8024 GCA_964499725.1 uncultured Opitutales bacterium | reverse complement strand
AAAAGTTTGGCCTGCGCAACCACGAAGGCGGCGGCCGCTCCTCCGCGCGCGAGACGATTGGGCGCGTCGCCGCCGGCGCGATTGCCAAAAAAATCCTTGCCCTCGGCGGCGGCGTCGAAATTCGCGCCTACGTCGAGCAAATCCAAGCCATCGCCCTGCCCAACGCCGCGCAATTGACCGCCGGCGAATCTGTCCCCTTTCCCACCCTCGCGCAAGTCGAGGCCAACCCCGTGCGCTGCCCGGATGAAAAAATCGCGGCAAAAATGGCCGCGCTCATTAAAAAAATGCGCAGCGCGGGCGACTCCGTCGGCGGCCTGATTACCTGCCGCGTGCGCGGGCTGCCCGCCGGCCTCGGCGAACCGGTGTTCGACCGGCTGGAGGCCGACCTCGCCAAGGCCATGCTCTCGCTGCCCGCAACGAAGGGCTTTGAAATCGGCAGCGGCTTTGCCGGCACCAAACTGACCGGCTCGCAGCACAACGACGCGTTTGCCATGCGCGGCGGCCAGGTGCGCACGCTCACCAACCGTTCGGGCGGCGTGCAGGGCGGCATCAGCAACGGCGAGGAATTATTCTTTCGCGTCGCCTTCAAACCCACGGCCACCATTTTGCAGAAACAAAAAACCGTGGATACAAAAGGTAAAGAAACGGAACTCATGGGCCGCGGCCGGCACGACCCCTGCGTGCTCCCCCGCGCCGTGCCCATTGTCGAGGCCATGACCGCGCTCGTCCTCGTGGACCACTGGCTGCGCCAGCACGCGCAGAACAAGTCGTTTAAGTTTAAAGATTAGAAGCGGAGCCGACTAATGGCGCTCCCCACCGATGACCCATCCGGAGGCTGGAATACTTCCGCCAGCGCATGGATTCGCTTTGTGGACGAAGGTGATGTCAACCGCACCCACTTGCTCGACCCCATCATGCTCGAACTGTGCGGCGACATGCAGGGCCAGCGCGTACTGGACATCGGCTGCGGCGAAGGCCGTTTTTGCCGGATGCTGAACGCGCGCGGCGCAGAAATCACCGGCCTTGATTGCACCCGCCCATTAATTGAAGAAGCGCAGAAGCGTGACGCCGACGGCAAATACTTGATCGCCGATGCAGTAAACTTGCCCTTTCCTGCGGCGAGCTTTGATGTGTGCATCAGCTATATCGCACTCGTGGACATTCAAGATTTCCGCCGTGCGATTGCCGAAATGGCCCGCGTGCTCAAGCATGGCGGTCGGGTGATTTTCTCCAATTTGCAGCCCTATGCCACGGCAAACATGAACGGCTGGACCAAAGATGCCGACGGCAAAAAGCTGTATTTCCCCATTGATAATTACACCACGGAGCGCACGCTGATCGGTCGCTGGCGCGGCATCGAAGTCGCCCAATACCACCGGCCTTTAGGAATGATTATGCGGGCTTTTATTGATGCCGGTCTTGCCTTGCGTCAGTTCCGTGAACCAGTCGCCTCCGAAGACGCAAAGAGTGAACACCCAATACTTAAAGACGACGAAAGAGTCCCCCTGTTTGTGGTGATGGAATGGAAAAAGTCTGCGAATCTTAAAGCATAGCCACCAGCGATTACTCTGCCGCCACTAAACCTTCTCCGGCGTCCGCCAAACCAAGCCGGAAAATTTCTTAAAATCACGGTCATACGTGACAATCGCGTGGCCCGTTTCCAGCCCTTGAGCGGCCAAATAACAATCAATAAAATCCGCCCGCGTGGAGGCAAAGAGCAAAAGCGCCCTCAGCAGCCTGTCCCGGTCTTCCGTCATAATGGCCGGATGTTGCAAAAGGCTGGAAAGCAGGTCGGCGACTTTCGCCGGCGACGTTTTGTAAAAGGAAGTCAGTACCCAGATCAACTCAGCAATGGAAACGGCATCCAATTGGAGGGAAAACTCCCCTTGCTCGGCCCGGGTGAACAAGTCCGCGCACGCCGGGCATTGCGCCGGGTCGTCCTGTCGCAAAAAACGCAGGACGACGTTCGTGTCGAGAATCAGGACGGGTTTCATGGGCCTTTAACCACATACTTATGCAAGCGCGCAGCCCGCGCACCTTCCCGCTCCGCTTGTTTGCCCGCCCGGGGAATGGAGCCCTTGAGGCTGCCTGCCAGTTCGGCAAAGGAACGGCTGGCCCGGCGCAAAACAACTTGTCCGGCTTCAATCTCAAACGCCAGGCGTTCCTGCGGCTTAACGCCCAAATAATCGCGAATTTCCTTCGGGATGGTGGTCTGGCCCTTGGTGGTTAGCGTGGATGTGGTCATGGTAAGGAGTTGTTTATATTCCTTACCTATAGTGAATTCCTTACTTTTGGCAAGTTCCTTGTTTAATCCCCCTACTCCGCCTTTTCCAACTCAACCAACTTGGCCGTGGCCGCTTCCCATTCGACGTTCGCGGCGTGGAGTTGGTCCACCACGTGGGTGAGTTCGCGGTTCAGGTGCTGCGCCTTGCCGGGCTGGGTATAGGTCTCGGGCGCTTCGAGCGCCGCCGTCAATTCGTTCTGCTGCGCTTCAAACTTTGCCACTTTTTCCTCGAGATGACCGACCTCGATGCGGAGCTGGCGCACCTGCGCCTTGCGGGCGCGTTCCTCCTCCTTATTGACCACCGTGCGCGAAACTGGCTTGGCCGCAGCGATGGCTTGCTGCACCGGGCGGGCATCCGTAAAGCCGGCGGTTAACGCCGCTCGCTCGTTGGTGGCGCGCGATTTCTCCAGATAATAGTCGTAGTCGCCCGCGTAAGGCGTCAGCCGGCCCGAGTGGACGTGGAGGACATTTTTCGCCAGCGCGCGGATGAAATAAACGTCGTGGCTGATGAAAATGAAAGTGCCCTCATATTGGGCCAGGGCGTGAACCAGCGCGTCAATGGACGTGATGTCGAGGTGCGTCGTCGGCTCGTCCATCAGCAGCAGGTTCGGCGGCTTGACCAACAGGCGCGCCAGCGCCAGCCGCGACTTTTCGCCGCCCGAAAGCACCGAGACCTTCTTGAACACGTCGTCCTTGCGAAAGAGGAACGCGCCGAGGATGGTGCGCACTTTTTGTTCGGACAACGGATTCTCCGAGCTATGCAGTTCCATCACGTTTTCCAAAACCGTCGCATTCAACTTCAGGTTGTCGGCGCGGTTCTGGGCGAAATAGCCCGGCACCACATTGCTGCCCAGTTCCATCGTGCCGCCCTGGATGGGCACGACCCCGGCGAGGATTTTTAACAGCGTGGATTTGCCCGAACCATTGGGCCCGACCAGCACAATGCGCTGGCCGCGCTCTGCGGCAAAATTCAAATCGCGGTACACCACGTGGTCGCCGTAGGCCTGCTGCACGTGTTCAAGAGTGACGACCTTGAGGCCGGAGCGCGGCGTCGGCGGAAATTTAAAATTCACGCGCTTCAAATCCTCCATCGGCTCCTCGACGGCGACTTCCTGCAGGCGCTCGATTTGTTTCTCCTTCGACTTGGCGCGCGACGCCATCGAGGCCTTGGCCCCGAAACGGTCCACAAATTTTTGCATGTGGGCGATTTGCCGCTGCTGGTTTTTATAGACCGACTGCTGCTGGATTTTGCGGTTTTCCTTTTCGATCAAGTACTCGTCGTAATTGCCGGTGTAGCGGTTCAGCGTGCCGTTGCGCAGCTCCAGAATGCCCGTGCAAAGCGAATTGAGAAAGGCGCGGTCGTGCGAGATGACCACCAGGCCGCCGGGATAACGCGTCAGGTATTCCTGAAACCACAGCAGCGCTTCGAGGTCGAGATGATTGGTCGGCTCGTCGAGGAGCAAGAGCGCCGGTTCGCTCACCAGCAGGCGGGCGATATGCGCACGCATCACCCAGCCGCCCGAGAAGGACTTGGCCAGCCGGTGATGGTCGGTCTCGCGAAAACCCAGCCCGGCCAGAATTTTTTTGGCGCGGGGCTCCAGCGTGTAATCTATGTCGTAATCCTCGTCCGAGTCGGGCAGCAGCTTTTTGCCGCTGGTGGCGATTTCAAGGATGGTTTCCTCGCCGACCGGGGCGCTTTCCTGGGGCAGGAAGCCGAAGTCCGCGCCGCGTTCCCACTCGATGGTGCCCTCGTCCGGGGCGTCCTTGCCCAGAATCAGGTTGAACAGGGTGGTCTTGCCCGCGCCGTTGGGCCCAACCAGACCGTAGCGGTCCGTGCGCGCCAGAAAAAGCGACACCTCGCTGAACAGCGTGCGGGTGGCGTAGGACTTCGAGACATCAGCGAGCGTGAGCATGATGAAGGCAAACCGACTATCGAATCGGGAATCGCGCTCCTCGTCAACGCTGCATGCGCCCATGGTGCAAGATTGCGCTGGGCAAAATTATTCCCACAATGAACCGAACCCCACTAAGGTCCCGATGTTTTGGCGAAAAATCCTGCGTTCGATGTTTGGTTTGGACTGGCGGTCGCTGGCGCTGATGCGCATGGGGCTGGCCGTCATCATACTCATTGACCTGGCGATCTGCGCGCAACATCTCACCGCGTTTTATACGGACGACGGCGTGCTCCCGCGCGCGGATTTGCTGGCGCTGAACAATCCGCTTTTCTGCCTGCACCAGCTCAGCGGCCGTTGGGAGTGGGAGGCGGGATTATTCGCCCTCGAAGCCATCAGCGCCTTGATGATGCTGGTGGGCTACCGGACCAAACTGGCCACCGCGCTCTGCTGGTTTCTGCTGGTCTCCCGACAGGCGCGCAACCCGTTGCTGTTGTTTGGGGCGGATATCGTTTTGCGCGTGGCCCTGTTTTGGGCGATGTTCCTGCCGCTCAACCGGCGGTTCTCGGTGGATGCCGCACTTGGGCGCGTCCGGTCGCCGGCCGAGCCCTGCTATCTCGGCGCTGCCGGCGTCGGGGCGATTATCCAATTCCTGTTGGTTTACATTATTAGCGGCGTGCTGAAAACGGGCCCGAGCTGGCGGGTGGACCACACGGCGGTTTATTATGCCCTGGCCTTGGAAATATACTGCCGGCCATTCGGCCTCTGGATTAACCAATTCGACGGTTTGACGGCCTTCCTGACCATTTGCACCCTCTATCTTGAAATATATGGGCCAGTATTGTTTATCCTGCCCTTCGGGGCTGCTGGGGGCCGATTGCTGGGCTTTGTTTTGTTCACCGCCGTCCAAGTGGGCTTTGCCATCACGATGCAAATGGGCCTGTTTTGGGTCGTGATGATTGCCTTCAACCTGATGCTGCTGCCGGCGGAGTTTTGGACTTGGCTCGTCGAACCCATCGGCCGCGGCCTGGCCAACTGGCGTTTCTTTGCGACGACCGGCGACACCTTGCGCCGCGTGTTCAATTTTCCGGCGGTCAGCCCGCCTCCGGCGAGATTGACGACCTCCTGGCTGCGGCGCGGGGCCCGGCTGGCGCGTGAAGGCGGCTTGCTGGCCCTGACCATCCTGATTGTATTGTACAACCTGGATACGGTGCCCGGACACCGGCCAGTGCTGTCCGGCCGAATGATCGGCTGGGTGGAGGCGATTGGCCTGGCCCAATACTACAACATGTTTGCCCCCGACCCGCAGATTGAGGATGGCTGGTATGTCTTCCACGCCGTGTTGCAAAATGGCCGCGATGTTGACCTGCGGACCGGCGCCTCGCCCGCCACTTATGCCAAACCTGCCTCGGTCGCGGATACTTACGGGGATGAACGTTCCTCCAGCTTGTTGGTGGACCTCGGCTTCGATGAATTTGGTCCATTCCGTGAAGATTTCCTCCGCTATCTCGCCCGGCAATGGAATCAGCAGCATCCGCCGGCGGAAAAGGTCAAAACCGTGGAAATGATTTTTATGCGGCAAATCAACGGGCCCGCCCACACCAAGTCCGCGCCCGCGCCCATGTTGCTCTGGACGGAATACTTCAATTGAGCCTAATCTGAAAAAACTCCGCGGCGCCAGCCGCCCCGACCAACCCGCCCAGTCATGACCCTTTCGCAAATACACCGGTGCTTTTGCTGCCTGGCGCTGCTCTCCTTTTCGCCGGCCTTCGGGCAGGACCTGTCCTTCGCGCAACCGCCTTTGGCACGGCATACCGTTGCCCTGGTGTTGTGGAGCACCGCGGAAGGCGGCAACGGGCATTTCTACGAAATCGTGGCTTCCCCTCAGGGCATCACTTGGGCGGAGGCCGAAAGTTACGCGGAGGCGCGCGGCGGGTATCTGGCCACCCTCACCTCGGCAGGTGAAAATACTTTTGTCTTCAAGCTCATTGATTCCGCGCAGTTCTGGTTTAAAGGTCCCGACGGAAATTCCTGGGGCCCATGGCTCGGCGGCATCCATTCGGCGGCGGCGAACTCCGGTGGCGAAGGGTGGCAATGGTTGCATCACGAGGGCAATTTTAATTTTGTCAACTGGACCCCGACGCATAATGCCGGCGACGACCAGCCGAACAACCGGCTGATTTTTTTCGGGGCGGGTCGCGATAATCGGCAGCCGACCTGGAATTTCGCCACCGCGGACCAGCAAGTCCATGGCTTTGTGGTGGAGTACGACACCAATCCCCTGCCGTCCTCTCTGAAATATGTCGCGCTGTTTGGCGTGTCCATTGTCGGACTGATTGCCCTGGGCGGCGTGGTTTATTTTGTCGCGCAAGCCCGCCGCAAAAAAACCGCCGCGCCGCTACGCTTCGATGGATGATTCCGCGGCGACTTCGCTGGCCGTGCCCAAGGCGTAGTCGAGCGACGCAATGATTTCATCCGGAGAATATTGTTCGAGATTGCGCCGGCCAAAATCAACTTTGGATTCAAACCAGCCGCGCGCGAGCGGTTTGTCCAGCACCCACGAGCGTTCGCCGAGCGGGGCCCAGCGCCGGCTGGAATTCGTCGGCTCGGAGTCTATCATCAACGACACCGTGCGCGCGCCCATGGCGGCGGCGATGTGCGCGGGCCCGCTGTCCCGGCCAAAAACCAGCGCGGCGTCGCGCAGCAAAAACGCGGCCTCGGCCAAATCCGTCTGCCCGGCCAAAGGGTAAATCCACGGCGCGGCGCTGCCCGCGCCCGCGATAATGGCGTCCATGGCCTCGGCATCCTCGGCCGCGCCCAGCAGCACAACATAAAGGTGGCGTTCCTTGACCAGCCAGCGCGCGACGGCGATGAAGTATTCCGGGGCCACGCGCGGCTTTTTGCCGTGGGCGCCGACATGGAGCACCGCATATTTGCCCTGCGCGATGCCCTCGGGCAGTTTGTTGGAAAGGTTCTCGATTGCATCGCCATTCGGCGTCAGGCGCGTTTTCAACTTTGGCGGCGGCGGCACGCCCAGCAAATGCAACAGGTCAAAATTATAAAAGCCCTCGTGCTTCTCGCCTTGTTTTTTCATTTCCGGCAGCGACTCGGTCAGCCACTTGTCGCCATTTTCACGGAAACCGATGCGGCGCGGGATTTCCGCGGCGGCCGCCGCCCACTCCACCTCGGGATCGGAATGGAGGTGCACGATGCAATCGGCCTTAAGACTGCGCAATTGGTCGGCCAGGCGTTCCTGCCGCCACTTGGTGTCGTTGTGCCGCGGCAGCGCGATGAAACTGGCCAGCGCCGGATGGTCGTGAAACAGCGGTTCCATGCGCGCCTGGGCGACCAAATGAATTTCCGCGCCCGGCAGCGCCCGCCGCACCGGCTCCAAACACGAACTGGTGACGACGACATCCCCAATCCGGTCTGGCCGCGCCAGCACAAGGCGAAGGGGACTGTTGGTCTCAGGGGGCATGGGGTATTCACCCCAGAAATGAGGCGCGCGTTGGTGGCTGTAAAGAGAAAAAAGGAGAAAAAGAGAAGAAATTTGAGCGGATTGTCGATTGTGGCAGCTGATGCAAAAAACTCTACCACGGATCGCGGGGATTGCCCAAAAGAAAGCAAATTTTCTGCCACCGATAACCTGGACACTTCAGAAGCTATAACGATTTAAGGATAGCCTCCCGCTCCACGCCCTTGGCCTGGGCCACGGCCCGCAGGATGCCGTGAAACGTGCCCAAGCGCAGCGGCGTATGATCGGGCACGGCGACGCGGTGCGCCACGGGCGCATACGTTTGCAAGATGATGTGACTGCCGACTTGATGCACCTGCTGGTAGCCCCAGTC
>CAZCMU010000138.1:5857-8110 GCA_964499725.1 uncultured Opitutales bacterium | reverse complement strand
TCACCCGTGCGAAGACTTCCGTGGCGAACTTCAAGGTGCGCGAGAACATGCCCGTCGCCGTGATGGTGACGCTGCGCGGCCCGAACATGTGGGACTTCCTCATGCGCCTGATTGCCGTGACCCTGCCCAACATCCGCGACTTCCGCGGCGTGTCCCGCAAGCTCGACGGCCGGGGCAGTTACAATCTCGGCATCGCCGACCACACCATCTTCCCGGAAATCACCATGGAAGCCGGCCGCAAGAACATCGGCCTCGACATCGCCATCGTGACGACGGCGCACACCGATGACGAAGGCCGCGAACTCCTGCGCCAGTTGGGCATGCCGTTCCGCACCGCCTCGGTCCCGGTCGTCAAAAAGCCCGACGAAAACAAGGCCGCCCCCGCCGCGGAAGCCGCCGCCCCGGTCGCCGCCGCAGTAACCGCGTAATTTTTTCCACCTGCGATTCTCTCTCCACTCCCATGGCCAAGACCTCCTCACTCGAACGCAACCTGAAGCGCCAGCGCCTCGTGCAAAAGTACGCGGCCAAGCGCGCTGAACTTAAGGCCATTCTCGCCAGTCCCAAAACGACGGACGAGGAATTTTATAAGGCCCAGCGCGCGCTGACGGAATTGCCCCGCAATTCCTCGCCCGTGCGCGTCCGCAACCGCTGCAGTGTCACCGGCCGGGCCCGCGCGTACATCCGCCGTTACGGTGTTTCGCGCCTGACGTTCCGCGAGCTCGCGCTCAACGGGAAAATTCCCGGCGTCATGAAGTCCTCTTGGTAAACCTGAACTTTCCGCGCCATGTCCAGCCACGATCCTCTCGGTGATTTTCTTACGTCCCTGCGCAATGCTTTGCACGCGCAGAAGGACACCTCCACGTCCCAATGGTCGCGCTTGCGCGCCGAAGTGGCCCGCATCCTGAAGGACGAGGGCTACATCGCCAACTATGCCGAAGCGACCAACAAGGAAGGCCACCGCCAACTGGTGGTCACGCTGAAGTATGTGGATGGCGCGCCCGCCATCACCGGCATCCAGCGGCACAGCAAGCCCGGCCGCCGCCTCTATTACGGCTACCAGGAAATCCCGCGCGTGCTGGGTGGCCTGGGTGTGGCGATCCTCACCACCTCCAAGGGTCTTTTAAAAGACGCCGAAGCCCGCCGGCAGAAAATCGGCGGCGAGTTGCTCTGCAAAGTCTGGTAAATTTTCCCTCCGAAACCTCAACGCCCTTTTCTGTCATGAGCCGCATCGGTAAACTTCCCGTCACCATCCCGGACAAAGTCAAAGTGTCCGTGAAGGGCAACTCTGTCTTCATCGAAGGCCCCAAGGGCAAGGTTGAAAAAACCTTTGACTCGACGGTCACCATTTCCGCCGACGCCAAGAGCGTCCTCGTGGCGCCTCGCGGCGACAGCCGCCTGGCCAAAGCCAATTACGGCACCGCCCGCGCCATCATCAACAACATGGTGCGCGGCGTGACCGCCGGCTACGTCAAAGATTTGGAAATCCAGGGCGTCGGCTTTAAAGCGACGCTCAAGGGCGCCGTGCTCGATCTCGCGCTGGGCTATTCGCATCCGATTGCCTATTCCATTCCCGCCGGTATCAAAGTCACCGTGGGTGAAAATCCGGCCAAGAACCCGATCATCAAGGTCGAGGGCCCGGACAAGGCGCTCGTCGGCCAGGTCGCCGCGGACATCCGCCACTTTTACCCCGTCGAGCCCTACAAGGGCAAGGGCGTCCGCATCACCGGCCAGTACGTCCGCCGCAAGGAAGGCAAGAAAACGGCGTAAGTCGGCCTTTTTTATCCTCATTTTATTTTTCCCGATGAAAATCAAGCATTCCAAAGAGCTGGCCCTGCGCCGCCGCAAGCGCATCCGCTACAAAATCATCGGCGTGGCCGAACGCCCGCGCCTGGCCGTGCGTTTTTCGCAAAAGCATATTTACGCGCAGGTGATTGACGACCGCGCGGGCCGCACGCTCGCCGCCGCGTCCTCCAACGCCAAGGATGCCCGCGACCAAAAACTTAAGCCCAACCTGGCCGGAGCAAAAGTCATGGGCGAGCGCCTCGCCACCGTGGCCCAAAAAGCCGGCGTTTCCGCCGTGGTCTTCGACCGTGGTGGTCGCCGTTACCACGGTTGCATCAAGGCATTTGCCGACGCCGCCCGCGCCGGTGGTTTGAAATTTTAATTTACCGTACCTATGAGCACCGACCCTTCCACAGAGACTCCCGCCATTCCGCCCGCACCTGAAGCAATTGCCGCCCCTGCTCCTGCCGC
>CAZCMU010000138.1:0-5757 GCA_964499725.1 uncultured Opitutales bacterium | reverse complement strand
GCCGCAGCTCCTGCCGCCGAGCGTTCGGACCGTGGCCCGCGTGGTGGTCATGGTGGTGGCCATGGTGGCCAGCGTGGTGGTGGTGGCGGTGGTGGGCACGGCGGCGGCCAGCGCCGGCGCGACCGTGGTCCCCGCGAAGCTGAACCGGCTTCCGAATATATTGACAAAGTCGTGGACATCAACCGTTGCGCCAAAGTCGTCAAAGGCGGCCGTCGTTTCAGCTTTTCCGCCTTGGTCGTAGCAGGTGACGGCAAGGGCCGCATCGGCCTCGGTTTCGGCAAAGCCAAAGAAGTGCCGGACGCCATCAAGAAAGGCACGGAACGCGCGCACCGCAAGTTGCGCATGGTTCAATTGCGCGGCACCACGATTCCGCATGAAGTTATGGGCCAGTCCGACGGCGGCATGGTGCTGTTGCGGCCGGCCAGCCCGGGCACGGGCGTCATCGCCGGCGGCGGCGTACGCGCGGTGCTCGAAGCGGTGGGCGTGAAAGACGTGCTCACCAAATCACTCGGTTCGAATAACCCGATGGCAATGGTCAACGCCACGCTGGACGGCCTTTTCAAGTTGCGTTCCGCCAGCCAGATTCAGCAAGTCCGTGCGCGCACGGCCAACTAGAATTTTTTCCTATGAAACTGCACAATCTTTTGAACACTCCGGGTTCCGTGAAAAAACGCCGTCGCGTGGGTTGCGGCGTGGGCTCCGGCCACGGGCACACCTGCGGCCGCGGCAACAAAGGCATGAAGTCCCGCTCCGGCGGCAGCGTCCGTCCCGGCTACGAAGGCGGCCAGATGCCGCTCTACCGCAAGCTGCCGCACCGCGGCTTCTCCAATTTTCGCTTCCATATCTCCTATGCCGTGGTGAATGTCGGCGCCCTCGACGCCCTCGCGGGGAAAGAAATTGACGCCGCGGCGCTAGTTGCGGCCGGCCTCACCCGCAAGTCGGACTTGCCGCTGAAAATCCTCGGCGCCGGCGAAGTCACCAAGGCCCTGACGGTCAGGGCGCACAAATTTTCGGGTTCTGCCCGCGAAAAGATTGAAAAAGCCGGGGGTAAGGCGATTGAACTCGCGCCGCCTGTGGCATCCGCGGCGGAAGCCCCGGCCTCGAAATAACCCTCTTCGGACCCAAACCACAGCCGCGCTGGCTGAGCGTTTTTTCCTCCCATGATTTCGGCTTTTGTCAATTGCCTGAAAATTCCCGAACTGCGGCAGCGCATACTGCTGACGCTCGGGTTGTTTTTCGTGGCGCGGCTGGGCACGCATATTCCGCTGCCGGGCCTCGATCCGACACCGTTGCAACATTTTTATGACGACATGACCCGGCGTTCCGGCGGCGGGATGATTGGCATGCTCAACATGTTTACCGGCGGCGCGCTCCGCAGCGGCTCCATCCTGGCGCTGGGCATCATGCCCTACATCAACGCCTCGATTTTTATGCAGTTGTTCGCGGCGGTTGAGCCCCACATGGCCCGCCTGGCGCAGGAAGGCGACGTGGGCCGGCAGAAAATCTCTCAATACACCCGCTATGCGACCATCGGCATCGGCGGCTTGCAGGCGCTGATGATTCTCTACGCGCTGGCTTACATTCCGGGACAGATGTTGCAGGGCTACGATGTTAACAAGTACGGCGCCATCGTCATCATGAGCAAGCCATGGTTCATGATCTGTGGCACCCTAATCATGACGTCGGGCGCGGTTCTGCTGATGTGGATTGGCGAACAGATTACGCAGTTTGGCATCGGCAACGGCACCTCGCTGCTTATCACCATCAATATTTTGTCCGCCCTGCCCCGCGCGGTCCACGATACCTGGCAGAGCTTGAACCCGTCGCTCGGCGTGGAAGGCCTCAGTGGCAGCCAATTTATCCTGATGCTCACTCTGCTGGTCATTGTGGTGGCGGGGATTGTGGCCCTGACTCAGGGCCAGCGCAAAATTCCGGTGCATTATGCCAAGCGCGTGGTCGGCCGCCGGGTGTTTCAGAGCCAAAGCAGCTTTTTGCCGCTAAAGGTCAATTACTCCGGCGTGATGCCCATCATCTTCGCCAGTGCCATCATGATGTTCCCGCAGCAGGTGTTCAATTATCTGCACCTCTGGTTTGGCATTTCCATTTTTGAAAGTCTATCGGCCATCCTGACCATCGGCTCCTGGACCTACTACGCCATTTATACGTTTTTGATTTTCGCGTTCAGCTTTTTCTGGACTTCGATCATGTTCAAACCCATTCAAGTGGCCGACGAAATCAAAAAGATGGGTGGCTACATTCCCGGCGTACCCCCGGGCGAGCCCACGGCCAAGTTTCTCGACTTTACCATGACGCGGCTGACCCTGGCCGGCTCGGTGTTCCTGACCATCATTGCGGTGCTGCCCACCATTCTTATGGTTCGCGAGCAGGTACCGTACTCCATAGCCCAGTTCTTTGGTGGTACGAGCACTTTGATCATGGTCGGAGTGCTGCTGGACACCATGCGCCAGGTGGAAACCTTTCTCTTGCAGCGCCACTACGACGGTTTCCTGCGCAAGGGCCGGGCCAAGAGCAACGCCACTCGCGCAGCTCAGACGCTCGACCAGCAGGAAATCCGCAATCTCCAGCCCCTGTGGATCCCGCTGATGGTCTTGCTCGTTGCCGGCTTGGCGGCGTGGTTTTATAACCAATCGCATTAATATAGTCTGGCCGTCATGATTGCTTTGCGTTCAGAAATGGAAATCCGCTCGATTCGTGATGCCTGCCGGGTCGCGGCCGAAGTGCTGGACAAAGTCTGCGCCAAAGTAGCTCCTGGAGTGACGACCTATGATCTGGATCAGGCCGCCAAGCGACTCATGGCCGAATTGGGAGCGGAAAGCGCCTGTTTCAATTACAAGGTCGGTTCCCGGCGCTTTCCGGCCTATACCTGCCTCTCTGTCAACGAAGAGGTGGTGCATGGCATTGGTTCCATGCGCCGGGTCCTGCGACCGGGAGACATTATTTCCGTGGACATCGCCATCCGCTATAAAGGCTGGATAGGCGATACGGCCCGCACGGTGGCCCTGCCACCCATTGCGCCCGACGTACAGAAGCTGCTCGACACCACCCATGAGGCCCTGAACGCCGGCATCGCCCAAGCCCGACTGGGACGCCGCATTGGCGACATCGCCCACGCCATCCAATCACTAGTGGAAGGCCGCGGGATGAGCGTCGTGCGCGAATTTGTAGGCCATGGCGTGGGTCGAACTATGCACGAGCCCCCCCAAGTGCCGAATTTTGGCAAGCCCAACACCCTCGAAAAGCTCCGCCCGGGTATGTGCATCGCCATCGAGCCAATGGTGAACCTTGGCGGCCCGGAAATTGAATATGGTGACGACCACTGGACGGCCATCACCCGCGACCGCCGCCCCAGCGCCCACTTCGAGCACACGGTTCACATCACCGCAGAAGGGCCGGAAATACTGACCATTCCCCTGCCTTCCGTCGCCAAACCGTCGGCCGCGCCCTTCCCCCCCTCGACCCTGCCACCGGGCTAAAAGCGCGCAATCTGCAGTTTCGCTAAGATTTTCCTTTCCAACCCTATCCAAATCATTATTGTGGTCCCTTTTCCCCTGAACGCGCCTGTGGGCGCGGGATGGTGACCCACTCCCAACCATGCCTCGTCTCCTCGGCATCGACATCCCAAATAACAAGCGCGTCGCCTACGCCTTGCGCTATATCTATGGCGTGGGTCCAACGCGGGCTGATGAAATCATCAGCCATCTGGCCCTCGACCCGGCCCTCCGCTCGCAAGAACTGACGGAAGAGCAGATCAACCGCATTGTGCAGTACATCGGCGAAAAAGGATGGAAAGTCGAAGGTGACTTGCGCCGTGAAATCACTTCCAATTTAAAACGCCTCCAAGCCATCAAGTGCTACCGGGGCATCCGCCACATTCACCGCCTGCCCGTGCGCGGCCAGCGCACGCGCACCAATGCCCGCACCCGCAAGGGCGCCCGCAAAACGGTCGGCGTCATCAAGAAAGCCGAGTAATTTCCCATGAGCGAAGAGAAGGATAACATCGTCCCCGCCACGAGCGAAGCCAGCGACAAGCCGGTCGCGGAAAAGAAGCCCAAGGCCCCCAAGGCCAAGGTCGCCGCGCCCGCCAAAGACGCCCCCGCCGCACCTGCGGCTGAGGCGACTGCCCCTGCCGCAGACAAAGCCGCCGCGCCCGCCGCCGAAGGCGAAAAGGCCGCCGCACCCACCGGAAAGGACCTGCTCACCGAAGACCTCGGCGCCGCCAAAGTCCGCAAGATTAAAGGCAGCAAGAACATCACGACCGGCATTTGCCACATCCTCGCGACCTTCAACAACACGAAAGTTACTTTCTCAGACCTTTCGGGCAACGTGATTTCCTGGTCCAGTTCGGGCAAATGTAATTTTCGCGGCTCACGCAAGTCCACGGCCTACGCCGCGCAAGTGGTGACCCAGGAAGCCGGCCGTGCCGCCATGGCGCATGGCTTGAAGGATATTTTTGTCAAAGTACGTGGTCCCGGCCTCGGCCGCGACTCGGCCATTCGCGCGTTGCAGACGCTGGGCCTCACCGTCAACTCCATTGTGGACGTGACCCCGGTGCCCCACAACGGCTGCCGCCCGCCCAAACGCCGCCGCGTGTAATTTCCACTTCCGAACTTTTTTACTTTCATGTCTCGTTACACCGGACCCGCCCAGAGGATCAACCGCCGCTTCAGCCAGGCGATTTTTCCGCCATCGAAGGCTTTTGAGCGCAAACCGCACCCGCCGGGCATCCACGGCCCGCGCCTGCGCCGCAAAGTGTCGGAATATTCCGCCGGCCTGAATGAAAAGCAAAAATTGCGTTTCATGTATGGTTTGAGCGAAAAGCAGTTCCGCCTGCTCTTTGAACGCGCCAAGGCCATGCGCGGCGTCACCGGCGACCAGTTTTTGCAACTGCTCGAGTCCCGCCTGGACAATATCGTCTATCTGCTGGGCTTCGTGAAGTCACGGCGTGCGGCGCGCCAGCTTGTCAACCACGGTCACGTGAATGTCAATGGCCACAAGGTGGACATTTCCAGTTACCTGTGCAAACCCGGCGATATCGTCGAGATGCGCGAACGCCCGTCGTCCCGCCAGTTGGCCACCCGCGGCCTCGAGGGCAATCAATTTCGCACGCCACCAGCTTGGTTGTCCCTGCAAGCTGACGCCCTGCGCGGTGTGATGAACCGCCTGCCGGCCAAAGAAGAGCTGGAGCCCGGCATCAACTCGCAGCTCATCGTCGAATTCTACAGCCGTTAAAATCACGCGCTGCCACCTCTCAAAACTTCCAACTCCCCCCCGCCATGCCCAAACGCCTCGGAAAATTCGAATTGCCCAAACGCCTGGTCAAAGTTGATGACTCGGCCACCGACACCTACGCGATGTTCGTCGCCGAGCCCTTTGAAACCGGCTACGGCCACACCATCGGCAACACCCTCCGCCGCGTGCTGCTCAGCTCCATTGAAGGCGCAGCCATCAGCTCCATCCGCATCGAAGGCGTGAAGCATGAGTTTCAGAGCATTGAAGGCGTCGTTGAAGACGTGACGGACATCGTGCTGAATCTGAAGCAGGTGCTTATCAAGTCCACCAAGCGCGAACCCATCCGTCTGGCCATCAACGCCGACAAGGAAGGCGTCGTGACTGCGGCCGATATCCAGGCCGACAGCAACATTACCATCGTCAACCCGAAGCAGCTCATTTGCACCTTGGACCGCAAGCGCCGCTTCCAGGCCGAAATCGAAATCAAGGTTGGCCGCGGCTATTGAC
>CAZCMU010000137.1:2609-8167 GCA_964499725.1 uncultured Opitutales bacterium | reverse complement strand
TGACCTTACTATGGGCCATACCAGAGGCCTTCTTTTTTGATGAATACGAAAATCTTGTGCCCAAGAACCGGATCATCCAGCTCGTAAGTAGCCTTGGTGCCCGTCACATCAATGCTCGCCGGCAGGCCTTGGATCTCGGTCAAAGCCTGCACTCCAAAATCCTTTCCTCCAAAGTTTTTTATATTCGTCTGGATCTGATAGGCCAGGTCTTGCATCGAATACCCACTATCCAACGCTTGCTGAACTTCAGCCGGCGTCATAGCAAATGGAACCATGTTAACAAAGTCGTCGGTCTCCAGGTAATGGATCATGGCTGGAATGGCCGTTTTCAAATCGGCATTGGGTGGCGAAGAGCTTAGCGTGAGCGTGCCAGAGGACACGACCTCCAACGCGGCCGACCCGGATGAACGTCTGGCCGGCGCAGGTGCCACGACTGGCGCGGCCATCTGCGGCGTGGGCGCTTTGGGAAGGTTGGCAACAACCGAGACAAGCGTGACCAAAGTTGAATTGGCCGCAGTTTTGCCAGGAGCGGGTTGTTTCGTGGCGCGATGCAGTTCGAGGGACAGCATGGCGGCAAGAGCCAGGACAACGACAACGGCGAGAATCGCTTTGGTTTTGGTAGTCATAATGGATGCTAAAAATGCGGCCAGGACTGCTCCATGGGTGGCCGCGCCGCCAAACCCCGCCAGCGCTGAGGTGGTAACATTCGCCACCAAGCCAATCGGCGCGGCAGTTACGGAATTGGCGCTGATGGCCGCAGTAAGGATGGTCGACGAGGCAGTGACGCCGCGCCGGGCGAAATGTTCGCGGAGTTTCTCCAGAGCGCGGTCCACGCGTTTGCGGGCGGCGTCCTCGCCCAAGCCCAATGCTGTACCGACTTCCTGGTGGCTGAGGTTTTTAAAGAAACGGAGCAACACCGCCTCACGGTCGGTTTCGCGCAACTGGCCGACGGCTTCGTCAAGGAGAGGGCCTATTTCGGCCCAATTCGTTTCTGGCGTGGCGTTGATATTTTGCATGGCAGTAGCCTCTTGTTCGCGGACACGGCGGCGGGATTCGCCACGGACGGTGTTGATGGCGAGGTGTCGCGTGGTTGTGTGCAGCCAGCCCAGCAGATTTTCATAGTGGCGAAGTTTCCCGGCCTGCCGCGCCACTGTGGTAAAGACGGCCTGCGTGACATCTTGGGCCAGCGCGCCATTGCAAGTTACGCGCAACGCCACCGAATAAACAAAGTCCGCCTGGCGGCGCACCAGTTCAGCAAAGGCGGCTTCGTCGCTCTGGTCGGCAAATTGGCGCAATAAATCGCAATCAGGGGGCATGACGGAGGTAGGTTTATGAATTATACACCGCCCAAGCGCAAACCGGACAAAATTGTGCCCTAGGGCATTAAGCGGCCACAGCCAACTGCCGAAGAAAGAAATCCGCTGCAAACTGGAGACATTAGACCGTTGCCCGGTTCGCCATTGATTCAGGCGCGAGTTATGCTAATTTGCCGTTAAGCCATGCCCGTTACCCCAACGCCATTTATGCCGGAAGAGCTGGCCCGCTACTCGCGGCAATTGGCTTTGCCGGGGGTGGGCCTCGAGGGGCAGGAAAAATTGCGTAAGGCGCGCGTGCTCTTGATTGGTCTCGGCGGCTTGGGCAGTCCGGCGGCACTGTACCTCGCCGCCGCGGGGGTCGGCACCCTCGGTCTCGCGGAGCCGGACCATATTGAACCCCACAACCTGCACCGGCAGATTCTGCATGACACCGTGGGCATCGGCTCGCCCAAACTGGCCAGTGCCAGCACGCGCTTGGGCAACCTCAACCCCGGTGTCATCCTGCGCGAACATCCGGACGGGCTGACTCCGGCCAATGCCCTCGCCCTCATTTCCGGCTATGACCTCGTCCTCGACGGGGCGGATAATTTTCCCGCGCGCTACCTGGCCAGCGATGCCGCCGCCCGCGCCGGCCGGCCCGTTGTGCATGGCAGTATTTTTCAATTTGAGGGCCAGGTGACGGTACTCGACCCCGGCCAGGGCGCGCCGTGCTACCGCTGCATCTTTCCCCATACGCCGGAGCCGGGCAGCGTGCCCAATTGCTCGGAAGCGGGGGTATTTGGCGCGCTGTGCGGCGTCATCGGCAGCTTGATGGCGATGGAAGCGTTGAAAATTATTCTTGGACTCGGCGAGCCCTTGCGCGGCCGGCTGCTGGTCTTTGAAGCGCTCTCCGCCACGACCCGCACGGTGAAAATCAAACGTGACCCGCAATGCCCGTGTTGCGGCGCGAACCCGGACGCCCATATCGCGGCGCTGGATCCGCAGCTTTATGTCGGCAGTTGCCCGGTCGTGGAAGAACGCCGGCGCAAATCCTCGAACACCAACGAGCGCTTTTTACGCGACCTGCGCGCGTTGAATGGTCCGGGCCCCCAAGTTACGCGCAGCCCGCTGCCGGACTCCGCCAACCCACCGATGGAAATTGACGTGCGCTCGGCGCGCGCGTGGCTCAGCTCCAAAAACGCGCCGGTGGTGCTGGATGTCCGCGAGCCTTTTGAGGTCGCGATGTGCCACCTGCCCGGAAGCGTGGCCATTCCACTGGCCCAGGTGCCCGACCGGCTGGATGCCCTGCCGCGCGACCGGCCCATCCTTGTGCTGTGCCACCATGGCTCGCGCAGTTTATCAGCGGCAAAATTCCTCCGCGCCAAAGGCCTGAACCGGGCGACCAGCCTGCGAGGCGGTATTCACGAATGGGCGGAGGCGTTTGATCCGAAAATGCCGCGGTACTGACACCCAGCCTAGTTAACTCCATTCGCCCCGTTGCCATTACTGTGGTGTTTGGTGCGGCCGTTGCCAAAAAACTTCAGGAAGGCGGTGATTGTGTCCTTCATCTGCTTGCGTCCGACGATGTGGTCAATGAGGCCGTGTTCGAGCAAAAATTCGGCGGTCTGGAACCCTTCAGGCAATTCTTGCTGGGTGGTCTCCTCAATCACGCGCGGGCCAGCGAAGCCAATGCGGGCGCCGGGCTCGGCGAGGATTACGTCACCCAGTGAGGCAAAACTGGCCATCACGCCGGCCATGGTCGGGTCGGTCAGCACCGAAAAGTAGGGGAGTCCGGCTTGGGCGTGCCGGGCGAGTGCCGCGCTGGTCTTCGCCATCTGCATCAGGCTGTGGATGCCCTCATACATGCGCGCGCCACCGGAGGCGGAGACAATAATGACGGGAATTTTCAGGGCCGTGGCACGTTCGATGGCGCGGGTGATTTTTTCGCCTACTACCGCGCCCATGCTCGCGCCGAGAAAGCGGAAGTCCATCACGGCCAGACTGACCGGAAGACCATTGATTTCACCCGTGCCGGTGATGACAGCGTCGGTAAGGCCGGTGCGCTTGCGGTGCTGCGCCAGTTTGTCGCTGTAAGAAGATTCACCGGTGAAGTCCAACGGGTCGGCGGCGCGCAAGCCGGTGTCGTGTTCCTTCCAGGTGCCTTCGTCAATGAGCAGCTCCACCCGGCGATGGCAATCCAAGGCAAAATGGTGGCCGCTTTGCGGGACCACATTCCAGTTTTCCTCCAAGTCCTTCTTGTACACTATCTCACCGCTAATCGGGCATTTCTCCCAAAGGCCTTTGGGGATGTCCTTTTTCTTGACCGTAACCGTCGAATACTTGGGTTTGCTGAAAAGTGCTGCCATGGGAAAGTGACTAAAGGTGCTTTGAGCAAGGGACACGCCAGGCGGTCCATCGTTCAAAAATGTTATTAACCGAGGGCGCCGGGAGGCGCGTAAACGGTCTATATTGGACTTCGCAGCGCCATGATTCAAGATAAAGCGCGCCGATATGCCTGCCACATGCGGAAGAAACTAATCACCAATAACTAAGAAGAAAAAATGCCTTGGAATCGATACGGAACCCCGCGAAACATTATCCATGCCCCAAGCTGGCGACATTGAGGTCTTCGGCCCCGGCTTCACGCAAAACTTTCGCGCAGGCATTCAGGGTTGCGCCGGTCGTAAAAACATCATCCACAACAATATAACGACTCGTCATGTTTACAGTCGCACCGGGGCGGAGAGCAAAAGCGTTTTTCATGTTCTGCTCACGGGCAGCGCGGTCGAGTCGGGTCTGCTGTGGGGTGTCACGAACGCGGACCAAGAGGTCCTCGACCCCAGTCGCGCCACCCACGGTCACCAGGGCATCCGCCACCCAGCGAGCCTGATTAAAACCACGCCAACGGAAGCGCCGGGGATGCAGCGGCACCGGGACGAGCACCGCGCTGCGCACGAATTCGCGCAAGGGCGCCATCCGCTGGGCCAGCACGCCCAAGTCGCCCCGCAAATGCCAGCCGGCATGGTATTTCAACTCATGGACAAAAGCACGGGCCGGGCCCCGCAACAACATGCCCGTGCGCCCTTCGTCAAACTCGGGGTCCAAGTCCACGCAATTGGGGCAGCGACGGGGGCCGGAGACTTCGCCGGGAAAGGGCCAGCCGCAGGTCGAACAATGCGGCGCACGCGAAAAATGCATCTGGTTGAGGCAGCTTTCACAAACATGCTGGCAGATGGCCGCTTCCACCACCCCGCCGCAGCCCACGCACCAACGCGGAAACACAACGTCGAGGACGGCGCGGCCAGCGGCGCGCAAATGCTTTTCGACTAAAACAGCCATGGCAGACGTTTTCTATTTCAACGCCCAACGCTGAACGCTTAACGCCGAACGCTCAAGGAAGAATCATACGGAGAAAGTTGGGCGTTCTTTCCACTGGATGAAATTTATGGTCAAGAGAATCACCCCCAGGATAACGGCGGCGGACCACCCTTCCGTCAGTCCGCTGCCACGGTAGAAAAACATCGCCGATACGATGCCCGCGTGCAGGCCAATGGCGGGCAGGAGCGAGCCGCTTTTCAAGGTCAGCAGCCCCAGCACCAGGCCGAGCAGCCAGAGCACGACGAATTGCGCGAGGTCGAAATTTTCGCTGATGCCGAACGTCGTCCAAAACGCGACAAAAAACCCGGTGTCCCAGTGCACACCCGGCGCGACGTGCTGCCACACGGACGTGGGCACTTTGAAATGCGTGTAGGCATAAAAGGCGGCCATCAGCGCCAACGCCAGGCAAGGCCGGCGGGCGGCGGTATAAAAAATGCGTAGAATCAGCCCGCGAAAAATCGTCTCCTCCAAAAAGCCGAGAAGCAGCCCGGCGAGCAAAGCTTCGAGCAGGAGTTGCGGCGACCGCCAGTCGGCGGTGGTTGGAACGTTGCCCCAATACGCCAGGAAACGGATCAGAAAAATTCCACCCAAGCCGTAGAGAATGAATGAAATGAGACTGGCTTGGCCAAAACCGAGCCCCAGGCGTTGCCACGACCACAAATGGCACTTCGACATCAGCCACGGCAACCCGAGGACAATCACGCCCATGCGCAAGCGGTCGAAATAAACGTCCACGCCCTTGTCGAGCAGCCACTGCGCGTTGGCCGAGCCGGTTTGGTTGTGCCACCACTCGACGAACCAATATGCCGGCGGAGTCAGCGCCGCCGCAACCAGCAGGGAACCGAAAAACACCGCCGCGAGCAGGCCAACTCCACGCCAGGTGGT
>CAZCMU010000137.1:0-2509 GCA_964499725.1 uncultured Opitutales bacterium | reverse complement strand
TTTCCGGGATTAAGCAAATTATCCGGGTCAATCGCACGCTTGATTTGCTTCAACAACGCAAACGAAGCGGCGTCGCGCTGCAAGGGCAAATAGCTTTTTTTGGCCAGGCCGACGCCATGCTCACCGGTGATCGTGCCGCCACGCCGCAGCGCTTCGAGCGCGATTTCGCGCGAGGCGGCGCGTACTTTCATCATGGCGTCAGCGTCACGTTCGTCAGTCAGGTAAGTCGGATGGAAATTACCGTCACCGGCGTGGCCAAACGTCGCGCAGGTAACGCCGTGCCGGCGCGTGGCCTCTTCAATAAAACGCACCATCGCGGCGAGTTCGCTGCGCGGCACCGTAACGTCTTCCAAAATGGCTGACGGCCACGCCTGCGCGAGCGCGGGATACGCCAGGCGGCGCGCGTCGGCGAGTTGGGCGGCCTCGACGGCGTTCTGCGCCTCGCGTACCTCCAGCGCGCCGTGCGCGCGGGCGAAGGCCGCCATCTGCGCCGCCTCTTCGGCAACGGCGGCGGGATGGCCGTCCGTCTCCATCAACAGCAACGCCCCGGCGTCAATCGGCAGGCCGAGATGAACCTGCGCCTCCACACAGCGCAGCGTGGCCTGATCCAAAAACTCCAGCGTGCAGGGGTTGAGCCGGGCCGCGATGATCGCCGAGACGGTCTCCGCAGCGTGCTCCAAATCCGGAAACGTCGCCAGCACCGTGGCCTTCGCGGCGGGGCGCGGCACCAACTTCAGCAAAATTTTGGTCACTATGCCCAGCGTGCCCTCGGAACCAATGAATAAATCGCGCAGCGAATAGCCGGCGGCGTCCTTGCGGCACTTCGAGCCAAGCCACGCAACCTCGCCGCTGGGCAGCACCACTTCGAGTGCGAGCACATAGTCGCGGGTGACGCCATACTTGAGCCCGCGCAGGCCGCCCGCGTTGCTCGCCACATTGCCGCCAATGGTGGAAGTTTTAATCGAGCCCGGGTCGGGCGGATAAAATAAACCTTTTGCCGCCGCTGCGGCGTCAATCCGCTCGGTGATGACGCCCGGCTCGACGAGCATGGTCAGATTTTGGCCGTCAATTTCCAAAATTCGGTCGAGCTTTTGCAGACTAAGGACCACCGCACCCGGCACCGGGACTGCGCCGGCGCTCAAACTTGTGCCGCCGCCGCGCGGCACGATTGGAGCCCGGTGCTCGCGGCAGAGCCGCACCAAGGCCGCCACTTGCGCGGCATCATTCGGGAAAACGACCGCCATGGGCATTTGCACAAAACCCGCCGTGGCATCACGCGAGTAAGGCGCCAAATCCGGCGGCGAAGTCAATACGCCCTGTGGGCCCAAGACTTGGGATAGGGCGGCAGCCAGCTCGGTCATGGGCGCGATTGTGAATGGTGGGACATAATTTCGCAATCCGGCAAACCAGCTGTGTAAACAAAATTTTTCATGATGTTTTTTTAATTACGCGCTAAGTCCTTGGACAAAAAATGCTTGGACGCCGGCCGCCGACCAACGCCAGGAAAATCAGGGCGGCAGGGAACTTGGCATGGAAGATGGTGTAGTAATGGCATCTGAACATCTTCTCCCTACGGGAGAATGGGGTAACAAGCAGCAACAAGATAGAAAATCAGTGGCGGGCCGCTTAGGGGTAGGCGGCCCGCCTTATTTTTGGGGTTCGAGCGCGTGCGAAGCTATAGTCGAAACAACTCGCCTTCAGGTCTGGGTTCACGGCAAACCCGCCTGGAGCCAGGTAGGGTTTTACCTTAATGAATTTTGGTCGCCACCCCCATTGGCCTCCACCAAAATTCAGGTATAATGGCAACCGGTGCTGAAGGTCGGTCGGTGGCCTGTGCTTGCCGCAGGATGATTTAATCCACGCCCAGCGTGGCCTTCCCCAAACCCACATTCACCTTAACCCCCTATCCTCCATGAAAAAAATACTCGCCTGCCTCGTTGTTGCCGGAATTCTCGCTGCGCTGGTCATCGTGCCACGAGCCCCCGCCGCGTCCACCGCGCCCGCATCCGCCGCGGAGCCCACCCTGCCGGACATTGTCGTGGCCGGCTTTAAGGAATTTAAAACCGGCGGCTACACCGCTGCGACAAACGCCTGGGCCCGCGATTCGAGCCTCTTGCAGGATTCGCAGACCCTCCTGGCCCTCAATACTTACCTATCCCAGGTATGCAACAACGCGGGCACCTTTGTGGGAGCGGATATCATCCGGGTGGTGAATTTGTCGGCCAATTCGGAAGTGGTCTATGCGACGGCCAAGTTTGAGCGCCAACTGGTGTTCCTCAGTTTCACCTGCTATAAAATGGGTGACAAATGGCTGATTACCATGATTGACGCCGACAAAGACCCCGCGAAAGTCCTGCCCACAAATATCATGAGCGGCCAGTGAATAGCTCGAAGGGGAAAGGCCCTGACGGGGAAGATTTCTGCATCGCCTATTGAATTCACGGGTTTCATCTTTGCCGAGATGCCCAGACTTAATCTGACTACCCCACTGTTGGTCTTGCTGGCCCTG
>CAZCMU010000136.1:6274-8242 GCA_964499725.1 uncultured Opitutales bacterium | reverse complement strand
CGCTAATCCTGGCAGTGTCACTGGCGACGTGGGGGTGAGTCCGGGATCGGCCATTACGCTTGATGGAACTACGGTTACCGGGGGGATTTTCCATAACGTTTCACCGGCCCCCATTGGTGCCACGGATGCGTCGACCGCCTACGGCCAGTTGGCGGGCTTCGCTATCCCGGTCGGTGAGGTGCACAACGGAGACCTGACGGGCTTGGATCTCGGCGGAATGACACTTACACCCGGCGTATATAAGTTTTCCTCATCGGCCGCACTAACGGGAGTACTGACTCTCAGCGGCCAGGGCCAGTACGTCTTCCAAATTGCGAGCACACTTACGACGGCCACGGGCGCCAACGTCAATCTGATTAACGGCGCCGATGCTTCGAATGTCTTTTTCCAAGTTGGCAGCTCGACCACGCTCGGCACGGGCACGACCTTCAATGGCACCATCATCTCCTTGTCCAGTGGAACCATGGTCAGCGGCAGCAGCATAAACGGCCACTTCATCACTCTCACCGGCGCCGCGACGTTCGACGCCAATGCGATTACCGCCACGACCAATCTGATTGTGAACGCCACGACGTTTGATCTCGGCGCAGGCCGCAATGAACCGGTGAGCGTCGTTACGCTGAGTAACGCCGGCTCGATTCTCGGCACAGGCACCTCTGAATTGATCAACACGGGAAACTATAATTTGCAGGACGGCCTGGTGACGGCGATTCTGTCCGGCACCGGCAGTGCTTTGAACAAAACAACCACTGGCACGGTAACGCTCACCGGAGCGAACACGTACACCGGCGCTACGACCATCTCCGCCGGCACGCTGGCGGCGAACAACCTGACCGGCTCTGCCACGGGCACGGGTCCGGTGACGGTGGCGAGTGGCGCGACACTGGCCGGCACGGGCACGGTGGGCATTGTATCCGTAAACGCAGGCGGCATCCTTGCCCCAGGCAGCAACGGAGTGGGCACCCTCACGGTGTCGAATTTGACGCTGGCGCCCAACTCGATCACGAATTTGGAATTTAACGGCACAGCCAATGACCTGGTGACGGTGACGGGCACAAACGGCCTCACCCTCGGTAGTGGCGCAATCCTTGACTTTTATCAGGCGGGCACCACCACGCCCTTCATCACGCTGGGCACCTATCAACTGATGGGTTATACTGGCAGCGTAACCGGCACTCCGGGCAGCTTGACGGTTGGCACGACTTCGGGTGGGCTTAATTATGTTTTGAGCACCACCGGCAGCTTTCTCGACTTGACGATTGGACTCGCCGGCGGCCCGGGTTCCTGGAGCGCGACGGGCGGGGGCAACTGGAGCGATACCACCAAATGGGCGAGCGGCATAGTCGGCACTGGCGCGGGTAGCACCGCTGTATTTGGCACGAGCATCACCGCTCCTTCCACGGTCACGCTGGATGGCAGCCGGTCAGTCGGCGGGATCACTTTTGGCGACGTCAATTCCTACACGATTGCCCTGGGCACCGGCGTGCTGACGCTGGACAACTTGGGCGCAACCGCCGTGATTGCAGTGACTTTGGGCAACCATACCATTTCCGCGCCATTAAATTTGACGACCGGTGGCGCTACGGCGCAGGTGTCTGTCAACACGGGCTTGACCATCAGCGGCATCATTAGCCAGAGCTCAACTGCCGGCCTGACCAAAGCCGGGCTCGGCACCCTGACGCTTTCAGCCGTAAACACCTACACTGGCGACACGGTAGTGACTGGCGGCACGCTGACGGAAGGCATCAGCAATGCGATTGCCGACACCAGCAACTTGACCGTCAACGGCACGACGGCGGACTTCGACCTCGGCGCGAACCACAACGACACGGTGGGCATCGTGACGCTGGATGGCAACGGCAGCATCACCGGCACGGGCACCTCGACCCTGACCAGCACCGGCAGTTTTGAAATGATGAACGGCACCGTCAGCGCAATCCTGGCGGGCAGCGGCATCGCGTTGAACAA
>CAZCMU010000136.1:0-6174 GCA_964499725.1 uncultured Opitutales bacterium | reverse complement strand
AATGCGATTGCCGACACCAGCAACTTGTCCGTGAACGGCACAACGGCGGTCTTCAACCTCGGCGCGAACCACAACGACACGGTGGGCAACGTGACGCTTGATGGCAACGGCAGCATCACCGGCACGGGCACCTCGGCGCTGACCAGCACCGGCGGCTTCCAAGTGATGAACGGCACCGTCAGCGCAATCCTGGCGGGCAGCGGCATCGCGTTGAACAAAACGACCAATGGCACCGTTACCCTCGCGGGGGCCAACACCTACACCGGCGCCACCACGGTTTCCGCAGGCACCTTGATTCTTTCCCCCACGGGCAGCCTCGTCAGCACCGACGTTGTCAACGTGGCGACGGGCGCAACGCTCACCGCCGAAAGCAACGGCACGATCGCGACCCTCAATGCGAATGGTACCATCAATGGCAATAGCACGCTGACAGCCACCACTTATAACCTTAACGATGGCTCCCAGATTAACACATCGCTCGGCACTGGCACGGTCGTCAGCAATGGCAACGTGGGCGTCAATGGCACGCTCGCCAGCACGAACATTACCATCCAGTCGGGAACCATGACCCTGCAGCAACCAAATCTGCTCAGCACCAACGCGACTGCGAACATCTCCTCGGGCGCTTCGCTGGTGCTCGGCAATGGCGATACTTCCATCCTCAATCTGGGCGGCAGTGGCAATGTCAATGACAGCAACGGCGTTCTGAACGTGGTCGACGGCTTCGGAAACTTTACCGGCATCGTGACCGGCGCAACGTCCACCAACGGCGCACTCATCAGCAATGGCAATCTGTCCATCGGCTTCGGCACGACCAGTTCCTACCCGAATGGCACCACGGTTACCGGTGGCACGCTCACGGTGAATGGCACGTTGATTTCACCCAACACGACCGTCGATTTGGGGGGCACCTTGAGCGGTAACGGCACCATCAGCGGCAACCTCATCAATAACCAAGGCATCGTTTCGCCGAGCGACCCCAGCATCATGACCGTTTCCGGCAACTTCACCGAGAACGGCACGCTCGACATCGAAATCGGTGGCACCGCCGGCCCCGGCATAAATCCGAACGGCAACGACGAGGTCGCGGTCGGTGGAAAGACCATGATCATTCCCGCTGGCAGCGTGCTCAATCTCCAGGTGTTCAACGGCTTCACCAGTCCCGCCCGCGGCGACACGTTTACCTTTATCAGCGGCGCTCCCGGCTCCATCAGCGGCCATTTTGGCAGCATTACGTCGAACTTCACCACCGACCTGCTGGTTGACTTGCCCACCGGCCAGGTCATCGGCACCGGTGCGCCGGTTGGCTCGACCCTCGCCACCAACTTCCCCACCGCGACCGCTGGCCAGCTCGCCATCTTAAACCAATTGCAAGTGGCCCCGGATCAGTTTGTCGGCGGCGACCTCCTCTCCCTGCTGCTCACCCCGGCCAATGCGGCCAAGACCTCCCAGATTTTCAACCAGGCCTCACCCGAAGCCTATGCCGGCCTGAGTGATTATGGCCTGCGCGTGACACGCTCCTATCTCAAAACGGCGCTGGGTCTGGACCCGGTTGTGGATTCGGGCAATTACGAGGTCATCGCCGGCTACAACCACTATAATGGTGGCTCGGACAGCTCGCAAACCCAGGCCGATTACGACCTCAACAGTGATGGCGGCATCCTGGGCTTCCGCGCCGCGGTTGGTCATCACATTTTCCTCGGCCTCTTCGGCGGCGGGGATACCGGTTCGGTGAAGTCAACCTACCTGAATAGCACCGACGCCGGCTTTGTCGGTGGCGTGTTTGCCACGATTGATCCCCTGACCACCCACCGCCTCCTCGGCACCGCCAGCTTCACCTATGGCCTTTTAAGCAATCAAGGCACACGTAGCACCTTCACCGGCTCCTCCAACTTCTCCGGGGTTTATTCCAATTCCTACCTGGGCACCGTTGGGGTCCAGTATGTGGCCATCCAACAGCCCAAGTACTCCATCACCCCCGAGGTGGACGTATCCTACGGCAGCACTTCGGTGGATGGCTTCACCGAAACCAATCCCGTCACGACTGAGGCCCTCCATGTCAACGGACAAACCGCCGACAGCTTCCGCACCGATTTCATCGTCAACGGTCGGTACAATGTCACCAGCCAAATCGGGGTGACCGGCCTGTTCGGCATCAGCCATGATTTCGAGAGCACCAACCGCAACGTTTCCGCCAATGTGGCGAACGAAACCACCGCGGTGACGGCGAACGCGCCCGGCATGGGCGACACGGATTACAACTTGGGCGTCGGCCTCGTTTATAATCCCATCAAGAATCTGCGCCTGCAAGTCAGCTACACTGCCGGCTTCTCCACCAAAGCCAAGATGTCGAACACCTTCTTCATCGGCGGCTCTTATTCCTGGTAGGCTGGCCCGGACGGTTTGACCGTGAATTCACGGTTTCCAAAAAATATCGGCGAAGGGACCTCTGTTCCTTCGCCGATATTTTTTTCGTTATCCATCGCCGCCCGCGGCCGGTTGCCATGGATAAGAAACTACGTTTTCGGGGTTGCCGGGTTTTGGGGGAAGGGCTTAAGTGCCGGTGCCGGTCATAGCTTTCCGCCAAAGAAACCCCCACCCCGGATACCCCATGTTCACGATAAAAAATTCATTCACACTTGCCGCCGCCGTGCTGGGCGTAGTCACGGCCGCCCAACCGCTGTTGGGCGCGGAAACTGCGCCCGTGACCGCGCCTACTGCCCCCGCCAACACCACGCCGGCCACCGCAGTTGACCCGGCGGATCTGGTGGCGCACTACCGCGGCGGACCGGCCACGCCGGCTGACTTCGCGGAAATGGCCCAGCTCTCCGCCCTGCCCGCGCTGGCTCCCGCCGCAGGTGAGGGCGACTACCAGTTGAAGCCACCCTTTGCTCCCGCCCCGGAACAGACGCCGCGGCCCGATGTGCCGAAGGGCAAGGTGGTGAAGTTCACGTTGCAGGCGGCGGACAGTAAATTTTATCCCAACACCGGCCTGCGCGACTGGAAGCCCACTCGCGTTGTGACGGTTTACATCCCCAGCCAATATGTTCCCGGCACGCCGGCCCCGTTGTTGCTCACCCAGGATGCGATGGGCGCGGGCAACAACCAACTCCCCACCATCCTCGACAACATGATTGCCGACCACCGGCTGCCCGCGATTGTGGCGGTCATGGTCGCCAATGGCGGCGGCGACGCGCGCGGCAGCGAGCGCGGGCTTGAATATGACACGGCGTCCGGCAAGTTTGCCGAGTTCATCGAGGCGGAAGTGCTGCCCCGCGTGACCAAGGACTATGGCGTGACGTTCACGAAGGATCCCGACGGCCGTGCCACGATGGGCGGCAGCTCGGGCGGCGCGGCGGCCTTCACCATGGCGTGGTTTCATCCCGAGCTGTATCACCGCGTGCTCACCTACTCCGGCACTTACACGAACAACGAGACGCCGAAAGACCCCCTGCTGCCGAACGGCTGCTGGGAATATCACCAGCACCTCATCCCCCAAAACCCCGCGAAGCCCCTGCGCGTCTGGCTGGAAGTCGGCGGCAACGACCTCGGCTCGACCAACACCGCCGCGGACCTGCACAACTGGGTCATCGCCAACAAGCGCATGGCGGGCGTGCTGAAAGCGAAGGGCTATCACTATCAGTTCGTCTATGCGGCGAGCGCGAGCCACGTGGACGGCAAGGTCGTCGCGCAAACGCTTCCGCATGCCCTGGAATGGCTGTGGCAGGGCTACCAGCCGGCGAAGTGATGATAACGAGACAACTTATCGGTCGCTGGACATCAATGTCCCTTCGCCGATAGTTTGTCCGGATTTGATGGGGAACCTGCCGTAAATCGCCAAAAATGTAACCTAAAACCCGACACGACCGGTCTGTCGCAGCCTCGTCGATTTAGACCGGGTCTTTGGCGGGCTTATCGTCGACACACATCGGGTGGTTGACCGGAACAAGCGGTCCGAGGCAGATAAGGCTCAGGGCGTTTAGTGAGATGCAAGCGAAGCTAGGCACGGCCTTCGGCAGCTCCGAGTCGGGACGCTCTACTCAAGTTACATTTTTTATCAAGCAGCGCAAATTGGCATGTAGGCTGAGGCCCTGCCATGCTGGTCTGCGGGTTCAAGCTCTGCCGAAGATGCTTTTATGAATGTTAAATCATAATTGACACCGTTAGTTAAAACATCTCGAATTCGGTTTTCTGCGAAAACATGTCTCTTTTGCTTGGGCTGCAGCTTTCCGCCTCATGAAGACACATAACCCGTGGTGCTTGTATTCGCTGGGCAGGTTTATGAGGATGACACCACGGATATATTGCTTTGTCTGGTTGCTGGTATTTGTCGGCGGCGCGGCCTTGGTCGCGAAAGGTCAATTGATTCTGACCAAAGCCGATAACACCACCACGCTGGATCAAGCTCCCAGCTGGATCCAAGGTTCCCTGCCGAATGCCGGCGCGGTCGGCGTATGGAACAGCACCATCCAAAACAATTTTTTTTCGGATGTAGGCAGCGGCGTGGTCTTGGGCGGCATCGAGATTCTTAATCCCGCGCAAGCGGTTACCATTACCGGCGCGAATGGCGGCCTGACCCTGGGCAACGCCACTATTGCCAATGCGATTGACCTGACCAACGCGACGGCCAATTTGACCATCGCCGCCAATTTGACGCTGGCAACATCCCAAACGTGGGATTTGGCCACGAACAGCGTTTTGACTGTCAGCGGCAACATTAGTGGCACCAGCACTTCGCTCACGACCACCGGCAACGGCACCGTCGTTTTGAGCGGCAACAATAGCTACACCGGCGACACTTTCATTAACGGCGGAACGGTTAATTTAGGCGGTAATAATGCCCTGCCTTCCACGGGCAATTTGACGATAAATGGCGGCATACTCAATCTGGGAAATTTCAATGCCACGGTGAACACCTTAACTTTGGTCAATGGCAATATAAGCACCAACACCACTACCTTTCCTCCACCCAGTATCTTGACTGCAAATAGCCTCAATGTCCAAAGTGGAAATATCAATGTCAGTGTTAACGGAACTGGTGGTCTAACCAAAACCACAAATGGCACGGTTTCTCTGGAAGGAACAAACATTACCAACACCGGCCCAACTTCAGTTCAGGCGGGAACCTTGGTCGTTGACGCCTTGCAATACGCAAATTTGAGCGCGGTGACTGTCGCCTCAGGAGCAACATTGATTGCCTATCCATCATCTTACGCTTCACCCTATTTCGGCTCACTGGCGGGATCAGGTACTTTGCAGATAGAAAACACCGTGTATGTCGGCGTGGACAATTCTTCAACAACCTTTTCGGGAAATATTATCGGTGTTCAAGGTGGTCTTACAACCTTCACCAAGGTTGTCACAGGCAACCTTACACTTTCTGGAGTCAATACGAACACCTACCTGGTCATCCAATCCGGAGGGCTGCTCCTTGGCAGTGCGACTGCTGTAGGTACAGGTTCTAACCTGGAATTTGGCGACAATACAACCCTGGATAATTCATCCGGCGCTCCTCTAACCATGGCGACAGGCACCGTCGAGATTGAGGGCAGTCTTACATTTATAGGAACAAATGATATTAATTTTGGCCAAACCAGCTTTTTTATTGGCAACAGCACACTAAATGTAGTTGCGGGCAATCTGTCGTTAGGGCCCATCACTGACTCGTTGGTCGGCTTTCCGACTTTGCTGAAAACGGGCAACGGCACTCTCATTCTTAACAGTGTGGGCAACACCAATCCCCAAATCGTTCTCGCCGGGGGTGCTCTTATACTGGGGAATGCCACGGCATTAAACGGTGCTGGTCTCGACATCACGAACCCCAACGCCACGCTAAATTTCGGCAGCGCGACCAACGTGTCGCTCGGAACATTTTCGGGAGTGGCCAATTTGACATTGAACAATGCCAGTGGCGCGGGCGTGGCAGTGTCGGTGACTAATTCGGGTTCGTTTTTAAATCCCAATGGCGACAATTACAGCGGGGTCTTGTCCGGCAATGGCTCCTTAACCTTTAGTAATGAGAACAACTTGGTGCTTTCCGGAGCCAACACCTATTCGGGCGGAACAACGATTAACGAATTTTCCAATGTGACGATTAAAAACAATAGTGCCTTTGGCACAGGGGCGATTACCTTTTCGCCAGGATTTGGACCGCTCAACCTCTATAATAACTCA
>CAZCMU010000135.1:3358-8242 GCA_964499725.1 uncultured Opitutales bacterium | reverse complement strand
GGTAATGCGTTCAGATTGTATGACACTTATGGCTTCCCAGTAGATTTAACTCTGCTTCTCGCAAAAGAACGAGGCTTAGTAGTTAATTTCGAAATTTTCGAAAAACTCATGGAAGAACAACGCGCCCGCGCCCGCGCCGCGCAGAAAAAGACTGTCATCGAACTTTCGCAAATTGAAGCCAAGACGCCGACGCATTTCCTCGGCTACGACCACAACCACATCGGCGCGGATGTGCAGGAGGTCGTGCAGGTGAAGGACAAGACGGTCGTCGTCGTCAATAATTCCGTGTGCTACGCGGAAATGGGCGGCCAGGCAGGCGATGCGGGTGAATTGGAGGCTGCCGGCAAACATTGGCGCATCACCACCACGCAAAAGTCCGGCAACACCTGGCTGCACTTCATCGAGGGCGGCGATGCTCCCACCGTCGGCCAGCATGTCACGGTGAAGGTGGATGGCCCGCGCCGCGCGGCCATCGAGCGCCACCACACCGTCACCCACCTGCTCCACTGGGCGCTGCACGAGGTCGTCAGCCGCGATGCCACGCAAAAGGGTTCCTCCGTTAACGACCAGAAGCTGAGCTTTGACTTCAACAGCGCGGCGCTGACGCATGAGCAAGTCGCCGCCGTCGAAAAGCTCGTCAACGAGCGCGTGCGCGAAAACGCGCCCGTCACCTGGGGCGAATTCAAGTACGCCGACGTGAAGAGCCGCCCGGAGGTCATGCAGTTCTTCGGCGACAAGTATGGCGACATCGTGCGCGTGGTGCAAATCGGCGGCCACGCCGAGAAAGATTCCCATGGCCTGCTCCATCCCCGCCTCGACGGCTATTCGATGGAGCTCTGCGGCGGCACCCATGTGCGTCACACCGGCGACATCGGCCTCTTCAAGATTTTGCACGAAAGCGCCATCGCCGCCGGCGTGCGCCGCATCGAGGCTGTTGCAGGCGAAGCCGCCATCACCGCCGCCAAAGCCATGGAGCACGAAGCCGCCAAACTCCGCCAGTCCCTCACTGACGCCGGCGGCCAGCCAACCGGCCCGCTCGTTGCGCTCTCCGCCTCTCCTACCATCGCTGATGTGCAGGCGCTTGAACAAACCGTGCGCGACCTCAAAGCCGCCCTCGACCACCAGCGCGCCGCCGTCGAAAAAGCCAAGCGCGTCGCGCTGCAACAGCAAGCTGCCGCCTTGGGCGAACAATTGGTCGCAACGGCCATCACCAAGGGCGCGTTGAATTTCGTCGTCGCTGTCGTGGATGCGCCCGTCGGCAGCCTGCGCGACATCGCTTCGCCCGTTGGCGCGAAAATCGGCCCCGGCGTGGTGGTGCTCGGCTGTGCGGCAGAGGGCAAGGTTGGCGTCCTGGCGTTTTGCTCGCCCGAAGCGATTGCGGCGGGCTGCTCGGCCGGCGCCATTGTCGGCGAACTCTGCGGCCAGCTCGGCGGCAAGGGCGGCGGCAAGCCGGACTTTGCCCAGGGTGGCGGCAAGGATGCGACAAAACTTACTTCCGTACTGGATTCTTTTCGAAATAAAATCCAATCATGACCTCCTCCGAAAAAGCCGCCCACCGCGCCCGCGCCCAGACGCTCAAGCCCGCCGTGCAGGTGGGCAAGGACGGCGTCACGCCGGCCGTCATCAAGGAATTCGAAACCGCCTTGCGGCGCGCGGAGCTGGTCAAAGTGCGTTTTGGTGAAGGGCGCGAAGTTCTGCGCTCGCAATGTGAAGAACTGGCCGCAGCGGCGAACGCGGAATGCGTCGGTGGCGTGGGCCGCGTGGCCGCGTTTTATCGGGCCAAACCAGCGGAGTGAACCGCCGCGTTCTATCTTAATTACCGGAGGCTGTCGCCGGGGCGGAACCAGCCGCCGGGACCGCACCGGGCGCAGTACCGGAAGCCGCCGCCGGAGCTGCCGCGGGCTTCACCGCACCGAATGGGTGCGCGGCCAAAACTTCCGCCGGCGTCCACGGTGCGCGGGTGCCGAGTTGGGCGCGCACCGTCGAGACTTCGCCTTCGTCCACCGGGTCGTCATGGTTGCCAAAAGAATTGCGCACATAGGTCAGCACGTAGGCGATGTCCTTGTCGCGCAGACCGGCGCCGACGTTCGGCATCGAATTATTGACACTCTGGCCGAGCACGGTGAGCGGGCCGCTCATGCCTTCGAGCAGGATGGAAATCGGGCGGTCGGGGTCGCCCACGGGCCAGGGCGAACCGGCCAGCGGCGGATACGTACCGGGCTGGCCCGCGCCGTCCGCACCGTGGCACTGTTTGCACTGGGCCTGAAAAATACGCTCGCCGGCTTTCATCGGGTCCACCACCGCGCCCGCGCCTTTTTCACCGGGCGTCCATTTCTCACTGTACACATCCCAATGGAAACCGCCGGACTTCGTGGCGAGGTAGACGCCGTTCAAGTACGTCAGCAAGCAGCCGAGAAAAATCAGGAAAATAGGAATGACGGAAAAACCCTCGTTCGGTTCCTCTTTTTCGCGCATGAGGCGCTCGTGCAAATTCAGCAAGGCCTCGTCGCCCAGGCGGTCGTCGCCACCGGCCAGCCCACCCGGCAGATGCGGGGAGGAGGGATTATTGGCGCTGGAGGATTGGTCGCTCATGGAACGCTACGGGGCAAATTTGACTTCGGGCAGTTCGTATTCCTGATTCAAGCTGCGCAGGTAGGCGACGAGCGCGATGGCGCGGTCTGTCGGGACGACTTCGTAGCCCGGCGGCGGCTGAATCAGCTCCGCAGCAGGCAGCTTGAGCGCCAGCGGCGAAGGCCGGTCGCCGATTTTCTGCGTCTTAAACAGGAAGCGGAAAGGCGGCATCATCGAACCCTTCGAGGTGATTTGCGGATCGTACAGGTGCCGGTAGTGCCAGTCAGTGCTCGGCAGGCTGATGGCGCGCGCGCCGACATCGGCCAGATCCGGCCCGTTGCGGAACAGGCCCAGCAACGGATGCTCCTGATAAATATAGTCGCGGGGCACCGCGCCGCGCTTGGCCCAGGAGCGGGCGATGTCGGGGCTCACGTAGGCCATTTCCACCGTGGAGCCGGTCTTGGTCTTCACGGTCTGGAGCTGCAAAATTTCCGCGCTGGCGGGGCGGGGCTGCTGCGTGTGGCAATAAACGCAGCCCATTTCCACATAAACCTCGCGGCCTTGCCCGGCGAGGCCGCCACTGGACTTCGGATAAACCGGGGCGCCTTCATCCGCCGCGCCCGGCTGCAACGAGCCGAGCTGGACATTGGAGCCGAGGATGAGGCCGCACCACGGCGCGACCAGCATGAACAAAATGCCGCAATACAGGACGGAGAGGTTTCTCATCGGGCACCTCCGGTTGCGGGTATCAAGCCGAAGCGGGACAAACACGCGCAGCAACATTCACACGCGGCGCCGGCCGCCATCCACGCAAAATTCACGAAAAACACCAAATGCCCCACGACCAACAACGCCCCCGCCCCCACGCGGATGCGGTTCAGCGTGTCGGTGTTTTGCACGGTGGTGATGAAATCAATCTCGGGGTTGTTGATTTCCACCCCCTGCCGCCAGCCAAAGAAATAAAGGGCGAGCACCAGCACGCCCACACCCAACGCCGCGCACCAAAAATGCGCCTTGATCAAAATCGCCGACGGCCATTCGCGCCCCATGACGCGCGGCAGAATGTAATAGGCCGCGCCAAACATCGCCATGCTGAACACCGCGTAAAGCAGGTGCAGCACGTTGCCGGCGGTGAACTGCGTGAGGTTCGTCACCAGACCGAATTCCCGCGATGACAGGGTTGCCACGAGGCCCGCCAGCGTAAAGGCCACCGCGCTAAACACCACAAAGCGCAGCACCGGGCTGGCCCACACTGCCTTGGGATCGGCCATCGCCGTAACCAGGAGGTTGAGCGCAACAATGATGCCAGGGATCAACAGCATCGTGTTACCGACGATGCCCACCGTCTGCAACCAGGCGGGAATCGGACCGTACACGAGAAAATGAGTCCCGGCCCAGCCGGCAAACGACACCAGCGACCAAAAGCCGAGCACGGAAAGATAGTAGCCAAAAATCGGCTTGCCCAAAATTTTCGGCAGCAGGTAATACAGGGCGGCCAGCGCCACGGGCGCAAACCACAGCCACAACAGACTGTTCGCATACCAGGCGTCCACCACCGACTGCACCACGCCGCGCGCCGGCGCAAAAAAGATCATCAGCTCCGCCGAAAAACCGATCCAGGGAAACAGCAGCAACGCTGCCAGCAAATACCATTGCGAAACGTACACTGGCCCCGGCTGGCGGTAATGGAAACTCAGCAAGCCCCACAGTCCAATCATCACATAACTGAAGCCCAGCAGTGGGGCGACTTGCGGCGGCATCTCCAGCAGCGGCACGGAGGTCAGCCCGCCGAGAAAAATGCCTCCCACGCCCCACAACACGCCGATGTTCCAAAATGCGCCCGCGATATACAGCATTCCGAGGTGCTTGACCTGCGTGCTGCAGAGGCGGGCCATCAGCCACAGCGCCACTGCAAATGCGGCCTGGCAAGCCCAGCCATAAACAAACGCATCCACCGCCGCCGCAAACACCCGGCCATAGGTCAGGAATTCATATCCGGCCAAAAATTCCGGATTCACCATCTTCACGGCCGCCACCAGCCCAAAAAGCGAGGCCAGGATCAGCCAGCCCAGGGCTTTGGAAAAAAAGAAAAAAAACGGCCCGCGCAGCGAAGTGTCAATTTGGGCCAGCCGGGCCTGCTCTGATTGGTGGGAATCAGTTCGAGGGTCTATCGCCGACGCGAGATTTTCAAAGGGACACATGCTGGCGCGATCGTTTTTTGCCGGGAAAAGCTAAAATTTATGGAGCGCTGGCGGCAGCAGGGGCGGAAGCAGCCGGTGGAGCAGGCGCTGCCACCGTCGCAGTTGCCGCCGC
>CAZCMU010000135.1:0-3258 GCA_964499725.1 uncultured Opitutales bacterium | reverse complement strand
GCCGCCGCGGGCGCCGGCGGGGTGAAACCGGCGGGCGATGCCGCCAAAGTCATGCGAGCCGGCGCTTCCGGCTGGCCGCGCGTGGCCTGGTCAAACTTGGCCACCACCAAACCCATCGCATCTTTCACCGGGATGCGGACGATGCCCTTCTTCTGGTCCACCCACGAGTAATTGTTGTAGAGGTCCGCCTGTTTGGCTTGAACGTCGGATAGATTTTGCGCGCGCTCGGCCACAATCTCCTGGTCCACCGTCTGCGTGGGTTGGGAGGACCAATAGGCCACCGCCAGCACCACCATGATGATGACAATGCTGCCGACCACGCCGGCTGCGGAAAGAAACCAGCTGGGCAGCGTGAACGCCGGGGGAGTGTCGTGGGGCTCACTCATGGTAGTTCAGCGACTCCTGAATTCGCGGATCGTGAATGGGAATGACTTCCGTCCTCGACAACGAGCGCAGGTACGCAAAGACGCACAGGCCGCCCACGCCGACCAGGGTGGCGATGTCGAAAGGTGAAACCGTAAATTCACGCACTTGGAAACCCAGCGTCGCGGTTGCATCCGCGACTTTTCCGGGCAGGATGTTGAAATAAAGATCCAGAATATGGAAGCACAGCACCCAGATGGCCACCATGGGCAGCACTTTGCGTGAAACCTTGGTGTGGTAGTTTAGCAGGAAAAAGAACGGCAGAAAGAAGTAGCCGAAGATAATCGCCAGGCTGACCCACCACCAGGAGTTATGCGTCCAGCTTGAGGTCATCTCGCGCAGGTTGTACCAAAAGGTTTCCTCCGGGATGTCCGCGTTATAGATGAGGAAGTATTGGCAGAACGTGACATAGGCGTAGAAAACCGTGAAGGTCAGCGCCAGGCAACCGAGCAAATATTGGTGCGCGCGATTGAAGATACCGTACAACGGGCGGCCCGGCCTGGCACTCATATAGATGCAAATCAGAATGGTGCCGGCAATGCCGCAGCGCATGGAGGTGGCAAAGAACCAGACCCCGTACATCGTGGAAAACCACGTGTAGGAAAGGCTCATGAAAAAGTCGAAGGCGGCGAAAGTGAGCGTCAACGGAACCGCATAGGCGCCAAAGGCCGCATAGCGCCGAGCCCAGATGACATGGGAGGCATCCGGATTCGTGTCCATCGCGAACGAATGTTTGCGGAACCGGCTCGACAGACCCCAGAGTACCGTGAAGTAAATCACCACCCGCACCAAGAAGAACGGCAGGCTGAGGAACATGGCCTTGTGAATGAAGAGCGGGTCTTCGGCAATGGTTTCACCCGCCTTGCCAATGAGCGGCTGCGACGGATCCAGCCATTGCCACAACAAGCCCTGCGAAGCTTTGCCAAACGCGCCCAAGGCCATCAACAGCAGTGGAATAAAAGCGATGGCCAGCATCGGAATGGCAGCCAGGGCGTGCTCCAACTGGCGGCGGACCACAATCGGCCAGCCGGCATCGAACAAATAGAACATGATCACCAGCAAAAGCATCCCGATGGACATCGAAAACCAGAAGGCAAACCCGATCAGGTAGCCGATGACCGGCCGCACATCATGGTTGCTCAAGCCCATGAAAAAGCCGCCGAGCCCGATGGCCAGACCCACCACGCCGATAATGAGCGCGCGCGTCGCCGCCGGGTTGCCCGCATTGCTGGCAGCCACGGAGCCCGGGAGGGAGGAAGATGCGGTGGAAGAGTTCATAGGCCGAGTTTGGCGCGTTCAGTAGGCGGCACTTCATCCGGCGTGGCGTTGCCGGCGAGTTGGAGCGAACGCACATAGGCCACAATCGCCCAGCGCTCAACGGGGGTCACGCGGTCGCCGTACGGCCCCATCTTGCCGTGGCCATAGGTGATGGTGGTGAAAATTTCGCCTTCCGTCTTCGCCTGCGTGTAGGCATCCGTCAGGTCGCGAATGGTGCTCATGTATTTCTTCACCGCGCCATTGCCATTGCCGGTAATGCCGTGGCAGACCGCGCAGTTGATGTTGAACTTCTGGTGGCCCAGTTCGACAAATTCCGCCGTCACATGCACGGGAAAGCCCTTGTAAAAGTCCCCGTTGCTGTCGCGACCGGAATACAGCGACGGGTTTTGGGACGGAGCGTAATTATAGTCCGGCGAAAAAACTTCGCCCATCGCCCAACCGTAGCCGCGCTGGACGGCGCCCGCCGGCACTGGCCGGTCATCGCGGTGGTCATTGAAACCGGGAAAGCTATTTTCGCCCTGCGGCCGGGGCTTGGCCTGCCATTCCATGTCCGGGAAAATAAAATAGGGATCATGGGTGAACTTCGCGCCGCGGAAGCCCCCGATGGACACCACCGCAACGATGGTAAAAGCAAATATGGCGAGGAAATATCGCATGTTATTTGTTCACCAGAGTGATGTTGAGCGCGCCGGTTTTTTCCAGCAATGCGCGGGTCTTCTGCTCGTCGTAAAGCGGATGACTCGCCTCGATGAGGATGAAATAGGCGTCGTCCGAATGCCGCTTGAAGGCTTCGTTATTGAACGCCGGGTGGTAATGCCTCGGCAGGAAATTGGTCAGGAACTGCCCAAAAAACGCCCCGAAAGCCGAGAACAGGATCGTCAACTCATACAACACCGGGAACGGGTAGATCATGCTCCAATAGGGCTTGCCGCCCACCACCAGCGGGTAGTCAAATCCATTCATGTACCAGGTGATGGCTATCCCCGTGCAAAAGCCGGTAATGCCGCCCGCCAGCACAATCCATGGCACGTGCGAACGGCCAATGCCCATTTGCTTTTCCATGCCATGCACCGGGAAAGGCGTGTAGGTGTCCCACTTGCTCGAGCAACTGTAACCGGCGTCGCGGAATTCGCCCGCGGCTTCGTAGATGTCGTGCGGGGTTTTATACTCCGCCATGATGCCAAAGACTTCGCTCATGGCCGGCCTCCATGTTCACCAGGTCCAGGATGATAGTGTGGGTCCGCCGCCGGGGTGACGTGCTTGATTTCCCCGATGGGCAGCATTGGCAGGAACCGCACAAACAGCAGGAAGAGCGTGCTGAAAAAGCCCATCGTGCCGAAGAACGTGAAAATATCCACGATGCTGGGCGAAAAATAACCCCAGCTCGAGGGCAGGAAGTCATTGGCCAGCGAGGTGACAATGATGACAAAGCGCTCGAACCACATGCCGCAATTCACAAACAACACGATGATGAACACCAGCGCCGTGTTCTCGCGCACTTTGCGGAACCAGAACAACTGCGGCGAAATGACATTGCACGAAATCATGATCCAGTAG
>CAZCMU010000134.1:0-8270 GCA_964499725.1 uncultured Opitutales bacterium | reverse complement strand
GCCTTCTAGCACTTCCGCTTCGGAGTTTTCGCCCGTCCTGTCTCCATTTCTGCATTTTTGTGAGACACATTGCTCCAAATTTATCCCTGCGAAGAAATACTCTATCATCGAATTTAGGCGTAAAATCGATGCACTGACCAATTTCCAAAACGATGTCACCAACCCCCCAACTCTTGGCAATATTAACGGTCACAAAGCCAGAAGCGATGTGCTTCACTCTGCCAGTGTTCTTGTTTCCTTTCTTGAAGTAAGGGGCCAAACTTAATTTAGTTTTTTTCATAACACACTGTTCCTCTCTAATACCTATACTTCGCTTCCCAGTCGTTCACGCCGTCAGCCAGCAATGCGAACATATGCCAGACGGGGCAGAAGGGGTCGAAGGGGCCAAGTCCCGCCGAGGCCACGTGGAAAATCTTTTTGCCTTTCTTTTGAAAGGTCGAGATGCCCGGCCACCAGTTTTCGTCTTTTTTAAAGCCGAGGTCTTCCGCGAAATCAATCTTGCCGCCCGAGACCATCGGGAAACGCCAGCCGCGCTTCGCCGCAAATTTCTTTTGCGCCGCCGGTGAATCCGGCGACGACACCACAAACGCCGCGCGGTCGCTCAGGTGATCATAGAGCCCGTTAAACCCGTCCGCCCACATCGTGCAATACGGGCACGCCGCGCCCATGTTGTGCACGACGATGAGGTCCTTCTTCTTGCCAAACAGTTCGGACAGCTTCACCGGGCCCTTGGGTCCGGCGAACACATAGTCCTCCATCTCCTTGCGCTTCAACGTGCGCTTCATTTTGGCCAGCTTCTTATGCTGGTGGAGGATGCTTTCTTCCCAGTGGGCTAGTTTCTTGGCCAGTTTTTTGGATTTCATGGGAGGAAGGAGAGGGGAGGGCGGGGAGGCTATTTTTACCGCAAAGGCGCCAAGAGGAAAGGCTAATTTTAGCGCCTAAAAGCCCCTTGAGCACCCTTCGCGCCTTGGCGGTAAAACAAATCCCTCCATTATTGAATTGCGCGGCCAAAATTATCGCGGTAATTCTAACCGGAATGACTCAATCCATGCGCGGAGAAGGAGTGCTGGCCCTGGAGGATGGCAGCGTCTTTAGGGGCCCGGTGTTTGGAGCCCGGAAAACGGTGCTCGGAGAAGCTGTCTTTAACACCAGCATGACGGGCTACCAGGAGATTCTCACCGACCCCTCCTATTTCGCCCAAATCGTCACGATGACCGCGCCGCAAATCGGCAACTATGGCATCAACCCTTTTGATTCGGAGAGCGACGGCCCCAAGGTCGCCGGCTTTGTCGTCCGGGAACTCAGCCCCATCACCAGCAGTTGGCGCAGCCGCCAGAGCCTGGACGAATACCTGACCGCGCACGGCATCCCCGGCCTCGAAGGCGTGGACACGCGGGCCATCACCAAGAAGCTCCGCGTCACCGGCGTGCTCAAGGCCTGCCTGAGCACCGAGGGCCTGGGCGATGCCGAGGCCGTGCGCCGCGCCCGCGAATGGCCGGGCCTCATCGGCGTGGACTACGTCAAGGAAGTCACCTGCAAGGCCCCCTACGTTTTTGCGCCCATCCAGCACGAGGAAGTGCCCTTCACCGTCCGCGGCACCAACCTGCAGCCCGCGCGGCTTGACCGCAAGCGGTACAAGGTTGTCGCCTTCGACTACGGCGCCAAGCGCTCCATCCTGCGCAAGCTCGTGTACCACGGCTTCGATGCCACCGTCGTCCCCGCGACCACCACCGCCGCCGAAGTGGATAAATTAAAGCCCGACGCCGTGTTCCTCTCCAACGGCCCCGGCGACCCCGCCGCGCTCGACTATGCCCACCACGCCGTCAGCGCCATGCTCCCGCGCTACCCGATTTTCGGCATCTGCCTCGGCCACCAGATCATCACCCACGCGCTGGGTGCAAACACCTTTAAGCTAAAATTTGGCCACCGCGGCGGCAACCAGCCGGTGAAGAACATCGAGACCGGCCACGTCTCCATCACCGCGCAGAACCACGGCTTTGCCTCGCGCCCCGAGGAAATCGCCAAAGTGGACGCCGTCGTCACCGAAATCAACCTCAACGACCAGACCGTCGAGGGCCTGCGCCATGCCAAGCTGCCCGTATTCTCCGTGCAATACCACCCGGAGGCCGCGCCCGGTCCGAACGACGCCGATCCGCTTTTCGAGGCATTTTATAACATGGTGCAGAAATGCGTTGGTTAAAATTCGTGGTCAACCTAGGCTGACGGTGCCATGCCTCCCGGATTACGCCAGACCGTCTTCAAAATCCTGGTGGGGCTTTGTTTTAGTTTCGTGGTTGTTCTGGCCGCGTCCCCGCCGCTCTACGACAGCGCCGATGGCGGCTTTACCCTCATTCCGCCGCCGGGGTGGATGATTAAGCAGGAGGCGGGCGAGGCCTTCCCCACGCTGTCTGGCCCGTCCGACGATTTGCGCGCGCCCTATGTGGTTATCAAAGAAGTCCACGGCGAGAAGGATATTTATTCCCTTGGCGACGCCACGATGAAAGAAATGCTCAAGGACAAACGCTATCAATTGAGCGTCCGCGACGCGTTTGAGACCGCCGACCAGGCTTTTGGGCTGAAATATGTGCTGACCATCGCCGCGCCGTCCACCGCGGGCGGCGCGCCGTACCGCCAAATTTATTATTTTGTGGACGGCCCGCCGGGGCGGATTTTTGCGATCCTCGCCACCGTGCCCGAAACCGGCTGGAAGCTCTATGGCCCGGTGCTGGACACGATGGTCAAGACCTACCATCTGCATCCGATTCCGGCCCCACCACCGCCACCTCCGGCTTCGACGCCCACCCTGGCGCCGGGCAAGCACAATTAGTACAAAGCTGGCTTAGTTTTTAGCTTTTGCGGAGGCACAGGCAAATACACCGTCGTCGCGGCCTGCTCCAACTTCACTTTTCCGGCGGGCAGCAAACCGAGGTCTTCCATGATGGAAATTTCGCCTTTGATTTTGTCAAGGTTCAGCGTCCCGTAGTCTTCGCCCTGAGCCGCATCACCTTTCCCAAGGTTGAACTTGATGATTTGGTCCCGCTCGTATTTGAAGAAATCATCGTCGGCCTTGGGATTGTTCTTTTTGATTAAGGCATTCCCCGCCGCGGGGTCGCCTTCGAGGTATTCTTTCCAACCCTGAATGAACGCACGCAGAAAGGCCCGCAACTGCTCCGGATGGTCCTGGGCAAACTTGGTGTTGGCAAACAACGTCAGCGCCGGTTCGTAGCCCGCATCCCACAGCGGCAGCCATTTCACTTTCGCGCCGGCCTTCTCCAAAAAATAGGGCTCGGCGATAAAAAAGCCTTCCTGGATAAAATCCTTGTCCGCCAAAAATTGCGTGGAAGTGAAATTTTGCGGAATGACCGTGAAATCTATATGATACTTCTTTTTGAGGTAGGGGATGTAAACCGCTTCCGGCCGGGCCATGATGCTTTTGCCGTTGAGCTGCTCGAACGACGTGATGGGGTTGTCCGCGTGCATCATCAGCCCCGTCGGCATCCGGTGGAAAATCGCGGCGATGTTGATGACCGGCAAGCCTCCCGCCACGGCTTGGATAACCTGCGTCGTGGCCGATTGGCCGATGTCCGCCTGACCGGTCGCCACAAACTGCGTCACGAGCACGTTGCTGCCGCCGGGCAGCAGCGTGACGTCGAGGCCTTCCTTGGCAAAATAGCCCTTGGCCAGCGCTTGATAAAGGCCGCCGTGCTCCGGCTCGGGAAACCAGTCCAGTTGCACGCGGATGGGGAATGGTTTGGCGGTGGCAGCATCACCTGCCGCAGTGGTCGCGTTGTCCTTTCCGCAACCAGCCAACAGACTAACGGCCAAAATAACGCCTAAACCAAAATGTTTTTTCACCGATGAATAAACTTGGGCCATGCCCGTTATGATGGCCCAAGCCCAATCCGCAAGGCAAGCCCATGAATTTTCTAGGTGATTTTCCCGGCCTGATTGTTTACACTCCGCCCATGTTTCGGAATACTGACGACGTTCGCATCGAGACCCAGCGCGCGCTCATTCCGCCGGCCATCCTCGTCGAGGAATCGCCCCTGTCCGAGCGCGCCTCGCAGTTGGTCACAGAATCGCGCCAGCAGATTGGCCGCATTTTGCACGGCCAGGATGACCGCGTGCTGGCCGTCGTCGGTCCCTGCTCGATTCACGACCCCGTCGCGGCGCTCGACTACGCCAAAAAACTCAAGGCCGTGGCCGCGCGCATTTCCGACGATGTTTTCGTGGCCATGCGGGTTTATTTTGAAAAGCCGCGCACCGTCGTCGGCTGGAAGGGCCTCATCAACGATCCGTTTCTCGACGGCAGTTTTCAAATCAACAAGGGTCTGCGCATCGCTCGCGAATTGCTGCTGAATCTCGCCGAACTGGGCCTGCCCGCCGGTACCGAATTTCTCGACACCATCATTCCCCAGTTCCACGCCGACACCATTTCCTGGGCCGCCATCGGCGCGCGCACGACTGAAAGCCAGGTGCACCGCGAGCTCGCCTCGGGCCTCTCCATGCCTGTGGGTTTCAAAAACGGCACCGACGGCGATTTCCAAATCGCCATTGACGCCATTCGCGCCGCCCAGCAACCGCATTGGTTTCCGTCAGTGACGAAGCAGGGTGTCGCCGCCATTTTCAAAACTCTCGGCAATCCCGATTGCCACGTCATCCTGCGCGGCGGCTCGCGCACCGGGCCGAATTACGACGAAAGAAACATTGGCCAGGTCATTGCCTCGTTGGAAAAAGTGAAATTGCCGCCCTACCTCATGGTGGATTGCAGCCACGCCAACAGCGGCAAGGATTACCGCAACCAGCCACTTGTCGCCCACGCGCTGGCTGCGCAGATCGCCGCCGGCTCACGCCAGATTTGCGGCCTCATGATGGAGAGCAACCTCGCTGAAGGCCGGCAGGACTACGTGCCGGGACTCAAGGCCAAATATGGCCAGAGCATCACCGACGCTTGCATTTCCTTCGAGCAAACGGAACCCGTGCTGCTCGAACTCGCCCAGGCGGTGCGCAAACGCCGCACCATGCCCGCTCGACGCCATACCCCGGCGCCGTTTGCGGGCGTCCAGGAATAGTTCGTTGATTTTCCGATGAAACGCCGGCCGTGGTTGATCCTGGCGACTATCGGGGTCTTTGCCTTCGTCGCCACGGTGGAACTGGGCATGGGCCGCCTGCCCCTGGGCCCCGATGGCCGCTTTGGCTGGTGGGAGGGCGATATCTGGAGCAACGAAAATTCCCAGCGCTTTGCCGACCCGTATTCGTTTTCCCATCTAACCCACGGCATTTTGCTTTTCGGGCTTTTGTGGCTGATATTTCGCCGCCTCCCGGTCGAGAAGCGGTTTCTCATCGCGTTGTTGACCGAGGCCTCCTGGGAAATGTTGGAAAATTCTCCGCTTATCATCAACCGCTACCGCCATGCCACCATCTCGCAGGGTTATGTGGGCGACAGCGTGCTCAATTCCATGAGCGATATTCTTATGATGTGCGTGGGCTTCTGGTTTGCTTCGCGGATGAAGCCCTGGGTTTGCGTTGTCGCCGTGCTCGTCATGGAAATCGGCTGCGCGCTCTGGGTGCGGGACAACCTCACGCTGAACGTCATCATGCTCATCCATCCCGTTGACGCCATCAAGCATTGGCAAATGGCCGGCCAGCCACCGACTTTAACCCACTGATTTATCCCAGCGTCCCGCGCGTCACCCCAAGCTGGTTCGTCAGTTTTAACTCGCGCCACAAATCCGCGCCGTCCAGTTCGCCACGCAGCAGCCGCCGGTAGCGGTCAATCGTCTTCGCCACTTCGTCCGCCGTTTCGTGCATGAATTCCAGGCGAAAAGCGGGCACGCCGAGCGAGGCGAGATGCTTGGCGAACTCCGCGCCGGATTGCGCGCGGGAATTGTAGAGTGTGTTGCGGCACCCGGCGTCAGCCTTCAACGTGTGCATGGCGCCCACGCGGTCGCGCAGCCGCACGTCATGGGTGTCACAGGGCCGCCCGCAATCACGGTAGTCCTTGCCCTTCGACAAAAATGCGCAAAACACGCAATGCTCCATATGAAACAGCGGCATGTGCTGGTGAATGGTGATTTCGAACCAATGTGGGGGCGCGGCATGCAGCAGCGCGTCGAGCTGGCGAATATTTAAATCATAGGACGCCGTCACGCGTTCCAGGCCGAATTCCGCGATAAAATACTCCGCTGTCAGCGGATTCGCCACATTGAGGGAAAAATCCCCGCGCCGCCGGTCGTTCTTAAAAAATTCCAGATGATCGTAGTTGCGCACCAAGTAGCCGTCGGCCTCGCACGAGCGCACTTGTTTAAGAATCCACTCCTCACCGGTTTTAAAAATCCTCGGCGGCACGACCCAGATTTCCATTTTGTGCCCATTATTCTCTGGCCGGTCGCGCACAAACTTCACCGCCTCGCGGTAGCGCTTCGGATCTTCAAATTCCGCATAAACGGTCGCAATGTTCATGGCCGCCACCGCTTCCAGTTGCGCCTGGGTGCGCACCACCGGGATCAGTTCCGGTTCGGCCAAACTCGGCGCGGCCTGCAAGTGGCTGCGGTCAATCTCGTGCGCATCTTCCTGGAACTCATTCACCTGCCAGCGCAGGGGCACGACGCGCAAGGCATCCAGTTTCGCCGCCAGTTCGCGCCGTAGGCGGTTCAGTTCGCTCACGGGCAGCATCACGCTTCCCTCAACGGCAAATTTCAAATCCCCGAGCGAAAAGGGCGTATCGCCCAGCCGGTCCAGTTGCGCGCGCAATGTCACCGGCGTCATCGGCTGCTTCTCGGCGGGTTGCAAAAGAATGATGGAATCTCCCCGCACCGACCGGCCCTGTTCGTCGCGAATTTCCAGCGTCAACGGCGCGCCCGTATGCCCATGCGCGGCCATCCACACCGGCGTTTTGCGCCGCATTTGTTCGCCTTCAAACGTCGCGCGAATTTTCTTCTCCAATGCCGGGTCGCTGGTTTTCCACACCAACTGGCCCGGCCGCACCTGGCTGAAGTCCACCCGCTGCGGGTCAAACGCCAGCCCGGTTTCGTCATTTTTAATTTTGAGCGTAAAGATGCGGCCGCCTTGCTCGCCCTCGTCGGGCCGCCCGGCGTCAAACACCACGCCGTCGCCGGCCTTGACGGGCGCCTCCGCGCGCAGCCACACCACCGGCGCCGCCACATGCGATACTTCGCCCAGAAAAACCCCGCGCTTCGTGCCAAATCGCGCGTGCACCAATTTTTGGTTGTCGATGCCGCCCAGCCACCCGGTGCTCAATCCGCGCGAAAAACTCATTTCCAAGTCATAGCGCGATTCCCGTGTGATTTGTTGCGTCAGCGCCTTGGCCTTCTCCGCGGTCAATGTCGCCTTTTGCGGCAGCACTTGGTCAATCGCCTGCCGGTAAACCCGTGTCACGTTAGCCACGTATTCCGGCGTTTTGAGTCGGCCCTCGATTTTTAAAGATGAAACACCTGCGCGCGCCAAATCCGGCAACACTTCCAACCCCGACAAATCCTGTGGGCTCAAGAGATAACGACGGTCGCCCAATTCCACTTGCTGCCCATCGGAAATTAAGTCGTAGGTCATGCGGCAGGCCTGCGCACATTCGCCGCGGTTGGCCGAGCGCCCGCCCAGCGCTTCGCTCGTCAGGCACTGTCCCGAATACGCCACACACAGCGCGCCGTGTACAAACACTTCCAGCGGTATCGCTGTGGCCGCGCTCCCATGAATTTTCTCAATCTCCGCAATCGAACATTCCCGCGCCAGCACCACCAGCGAAGCGCCCAGGTCCTGCGCGAACTTTACTCCCGCTGCGCTGGTCACGGTCATCTGGGTCGAGGCATGGATGGGAAAATTGGGCGAGATGCGCCGAATCAGCCGCGCAATGCCGATGTCCTGCACGATGGCCGCATCTACCCCCGCACTGATGATGGCGCGCAGCGAAACTTCCGCATCGGCCAACTCGTCGGCAAAAATAAGCGTGTTAAAGGTCACATAACCCTTGACCCCGCGCCGGTGCAGGAAGGCCATCAGCTCGGGCAAGTCCGCCTCGGTAAAATTTGAGGCGCGCAACCGCGCATTGAACCGCCCCAGGCCGAAATAGATGGCGTCCGCGCCGTTTTCCACGGCAGCGCGCGCACATTCCCAATTTCCCGCGGGTGACAGCAGTTCCATTAACCCGACAATAGCACAAACGCCGCCGGATTCGAGCTTTGAACACGAGCTGAAAAATCTACTCCGCAATCAAACTCTGGCCCGTCATCGCGGCGGGCGGGGGGAGCCCCATC
>CAZCMU010000133.1:5369-8309 GCA_964499725.1 uncultured Opitutales bacterium | reverse complement strand
TAAAGTATACACGAATCACGTTAGATGCGTTATGGGGTGATACCCTACCAAGGACTTACCTCGCCTCGACCAGTGGCACTGGCGCATCGCCTGCTCTGACGCTAACCATCACAGTCAGAATAACATCTGGGAATGTGCGCCTCTGTCATCCCCATTTACTCTATCGTCAAATGGACATTGTTCTCGATAAACCCGAAGGTCATGGCATAACGGGTGAGTCCGGCGGTGTCATGGATATTGAGCTTGTCCATCAAGTGCTGCCGGTGTTTCTCAACGGTTTTGATGCTGATGCCCAGTTCCCCTCCGATTTGTCGGTTGGTCGAACCCTCAGCCACCAGTTGCAGCACTTCCGACTCACGGGAAGTCAAGCGAGCGCCGTTGGCCTTGGGCGAGCCATTCCGGTTACGGAGGCCGTTTTGAGCCTTGTGCAGGCGCTTGGTAATGACCGGGCTGAAAAAGGTGTTGCCCTTGGCCACTTCCAGAATGGCCTTGATCAGAATCTCGGCAGACGTTTGTTTTTCGAGAAAGCCGGCCGCCCTCGCTGCTTGCGAGCGCAGGATATACTCGTCGTCGCTATACGCGGAAAGAATCAGCACCCGGGCGGCGGGGTCGGTGGCCAGGATTTGTTTGGTCGCCTCCAGCCCATTGAGCACTGGCAGGGCGATGTCCATGAGTATGACCTGGGGCCGCAAGGTCTGCGCCAACTCCACTGCCTGACGCCCGGTCCGCGCCTGGCCGACGATTTTAAAGCTTCCATCAACGGTCAGTAGCGAGCACAAGCCCTCGCGCACGACGGCGTGATCTTCGGCCAACAAGACGGTGATTGGGTCGGTCGCATTCATTTTTTGCCTTTCTTCTGATTGAAGGGAATATCGGCGCACACGGTCGTGCCCTGGCCGGGTTTGGATTCGATGGCCAGGCTGCCGCCAACCATTTCGAGGCGTTCTTTCATGCCCACCAGTCCCAGGCGCTTGTTACTGCTCGCCGCAAGGATTTTATCGACGTCAAATGATTTTCCATTGTCGTTGATCGCCATCCGGACCGCGCCCGAAATTTCGCTGATGCTCATCCGGACTTCGGTGGCGTGGGCATGGCGCGCGATGTTGGTGAGCGCTTCCTGCGCCACCCGGAACAGCACGGTGCGTTTGGCGGCGCCCAGCGCCTCGACTCCACCGAAGGCTGTCATCAAAATTTTTATTTTTTTCCGCTCCGCCAGATTCTTGCTGTAGGCATGGAGCGCCGGGATGAGGCCGAAGTCGTCCAGCACCGCCGGCCGCAGTTCGCGGGCGAAACGGTGCACCGCGCTCATCGAGTTTTCCACCAGCCGCCGGGTGCGGGCGATTTTCTCCTTCAGGGTCTCGAGACCGACGGAAGCTCCCCGGCCCAGCGCCGACAACTCGACGTTGATGCCGACGAGCGTTTGCATGACTTCGTCGTGCAACTCGCGGCTGATCTCCTTGCGCTCATCCTCCTGCGCGGTAATGATCTGGTGCGTTAGCCGGCGGAGTTTTTTCTGCATCTCCACCGAATCCAAAAAAAGCCGGCGGTACTCTTCCTTGCCCTGGCGGATGACCACCTCGCCAGCTTCGCGTCGGGTGATTTCGCGTTGCAACCGCCGGTTGCCCCTGGCCAAGTTCGCGGCATGCTGCTGCAAATGCCGATTAGTCTCCCGGGTGGTGCGGTGGGCATCTTCCAGCGGGACGAGGGCTTGGGTAAAAAACCAGCCCGCCCGCTTGAGTGAGCCATTGTGCAGACCGGAAAAATTATGCGATGACGCCAAGGCGGCCACGGCATCTTCATGAATGAGGGCCAAATCCAACGTTGCCAGGCCGCCAACCAAGGCGGCGCGGCCCACCTCTTGGGCGCGGATGCCATTGCGCAGGCCCTTCTGGCGAAGATGGGTGCGAAGCGCCACCCGATAACGGGCCGCCAATCGCGTACGGACGTTTTTCATGGGTGCGCCAGGTGGAAAATCAGACAAAGTTCGCGCTTGATATTAAACGCGGGCCTTCGCCGAACGGCAATGGGGTGAAACCCTACCCTCGGGAACCGGCGGAGAAAAAAAGTGCCGGATTCAGTGAGGGTGATCGCCGGGCATGAAGATAGACGTTGGCTCTAGCGGTCGTAAGACAATGTCGGGTGACAGCGGATGTTGGTTGGTTGCGCCGGCGGATCGCTTTCAGTGGAGTTGCCCCCGATAGCGAACGCACCGTTCGCTAGTCTAATCTCACAACAGGAATAATGCAAATTTTGTCAAAGCAGGGCCAGGCAGCTGGCCTGACCATAACCGTGGTGGGTGAATACCCCGTAGCATGGTTGATGAAAGAAGCGTAGAATCCCAACAATCATTATGAAAATCACAAAGAAAATTGCGGTGGTTATGGCTGCCTTGGCAACGTTGAGCAACATTGCGGCCTTTGCCGCCGACGCCGCACCGGGGGCCGGCCCGGCAGTGAGCGTGGCGCCCATTGGCAGCGCGGCCGCCGCCGTACCGGGCGCCGGTCCGGCGGGAGGGTCAACCGACGGAACGACCGTGGGTTCAACGGTGATTACCGGCAATACGACCACAACTGGCCCGAGCACCTCGGGAGGAAATACCAGCGGTAACTCGACCGGCTCCGCCAACCCGACCCCGGGTGCGAATTCGGGGAATGTCAGCGGAAATTCAAACACGAACAATTCGAACACGAACAATTCGAACAATAGCAATTCAAACACGACGAATGCAAATACGGGCAATGCAAGCTCGGGCAATTCTGGGAACACGAGCGGCAGTACGTCCAGCGTAATCATGAATCCCAACAACGGCAATAATCCGGCCAGTCCCGGGGATCCTTTCACCAATCCAAATAATCCCGGCAACCCGGCGAATCCGGGCAATGTTCCGGATGGCCCGGCCCGCCCCGTGGCAATGAACGCACCGGCGGCTGAGTTGCCTGG
>CAZCMU010000133.1:0-5269 GCA_964499725.1 uncultured Opitutales bacterium | reverse complement strand
CCCGCCCCGGTTCAACCAGCCGTTCCTGTGATGCCCCCTGCGCCGGTGATGCCAGACGCGCCGGTTCAACCTACCGTGCCGGTCCCCGCGCCCGCAGCCACGTCAGAGCTCGCGCCCGTTCACAATTTGCAACTCGGGTCGCGTGTGGGCAGCGAAATGGTATAATAGTTCAGTGGGTGGGAGTTGGTGAACACTCCAGGCCAACAAGCCTGATTGCGGTCATGCTTGGCTTGCTTCCCTGACTGTATGCTTTCGGGCAAAGACGGTCGGTGCCGCCTCCCACGCCCTCGCGATTTTCTTGCCCGAGGGCCGCACTGGCCGCCAAGCTCTTGATGAAATCACCCGCGTCAGGTTGCCGCGGGGCCATCCGAACGCGGGGTGACATATTCCAAGCCTGCCGCCCAGGCGGCATTTTTAAAAAATTGATAGCGGGGAGAGTCCGGCGCGTCCAGGGCTTCATTTGAACTGAGCAGGGCAACGACGGCGGCGTGGCCTACGCGCTGTTGCGTGAGGCAGTCTTCAATCCACTTTTTGAGTGGCAAGGGAAAGTCGCCCAAGCCGTTGAATGAAATAATAATCATGTCGGCGGAATTGGCGTCCGACAGCAGACGCTCGAAACGGTCGGTATCGTGCAATTGGTCCACCGGCACCGGCATCAGCCACTGTCGTCCCCGGTTCCGAAATTCGCGCCCAAGACGCTCCACCGCCTCCGCCGCCCGCAAGGCGGCATGGATGTCATTGTAAACAATGACGATGGATGGAGTCTTGGAAAACCCCTGACTGCCCGCTTTGGCGCCGTCCGCCTCGGCGATGACCATTTTGTGCGGCTCAGCGTGAACATGGGCCTCCTGTTTATCGCCAATCCCAAAGCGCGTGCGTAAATGTTCTGGCCTGAGCCGGTTCATGCTTTGGGCAATTAGATTATTGCAAGAGGGCGGATCGGATATCCACCCGGATGAGGCTAGAATAGCGCAATTTGTGCTGTTGTTACTATGGGGCGTTACCCTACTGGAAAAAATCATGGAGATTCAGCGGTGGGTGAACTACCCATAGTCGGCACTCCGCGACTGGGCTATATTCAGTCGGTGAACAAAAATTTTTATCAGGATCAAAACCAAAAACCGGCGGGCCCGGCCCGCGTGGCCGCCGCCGGGGAATTAAATCACAACAAAACGGACTTCCCTCCGTATGCGGACGAGGTGGTGACCAAGGCCTACCTCAGTTACGTGAACGAAGGTTTCCAGCACGGACGCCACGTCGAACACTGGCTGGACGCCGAGGCCCAATTGCTTGATGAACACAAAATTACTCTGGATCGAGGCCTGCCCAAACCATCTAAAAAGTAATTTATGTCTAAATCATCCCACTCCGACGCCGCCGAAGCCGCCAAAATGTATGAAACCGAAAACGACCTCCCGGAAAAGCGCCGGATGAAACTTAATGCGATCATGAACCAGCGACTCGCCTCCGCCGTGGACTTGCAGACGCAACTCAAGCAGGCGCATTGGAACGTGAAAGGCCCGAGCTTCATCGGCTTGCATGAGCTTTTTGACCAGGTGGACGAAGCGGTGGAGTCCTATGTGGACCTGATTGCCGAGCGCATTGTCCAACTCGGCGGTATCGCCGAAGGCACCGCGCGCGTGGCGGCCGCGCGTACGCGACTGCCTGAATATCCGCTCGCGATTGCCGACGGCCTCGCGCATGTGAAAGCCGTGGCCCAGGCGCTGGGCAGCTTCGGGCAGGAAGCCCGTGAATCCATCCAGGAAGCGACCGTATTGGAGGACGCCGACACCGCCGACCTCTTTACCGAAGTTTCGCGCGGTATTGATAAATGGCTGTGGTTTGTCGAAGCCCACAACCAGGCGCCCAAATAAATTTTTTTCCAACCAACTAAAAACCAATCAACATGAACAATCTTGAAATTAAAGGCGATTGGAACATCGCCAAGGGCAAACTAAAACAAAAATGGGCCAACCTGACCGACAATGACCTCGAATTCGTCGTCGGCCAGAATGATGAGTTATTTGGCCGGATTCAGAAGTGCACCGGTGAGTCCTTGGAAACAATCTATAAGGCCGTCGAAGAAGCCACTTCCTGCAATGGCCCGTAAGTGACGGCACTCTCTCTCACTTCACCAGCAAGCGCGCCAGGCCCAAAAACAGGCCCATGCTGGCGACATTGGTGGCGGTGGTGAGGAATATGCTGGAAGCAGTCACCGGATCGGCTCCGAGCCGTTTCAGAATCAGGGGCACAATGGCGCCGCTGATGCCGCTGATGATGCAACTGCCGATCATGGCGAGAAACACCACGACGCCGAGCATGGGCGCGCTGGGCAAATGCTTGATACTGGCGATGGCATACATACCCAGCCCCGCCACCAGCCCCACGAGCGCGCCATTCAGTAATCCAAGCAGGGCCTCTTTAAGGATCTGCGCCCGTTCCTTGCCCGGTTTTAAGTCGCCCAGCATCATCCCGCGCAGGGTGATGGCCAGCGCCTGGCTGCCGGCGTTGCCCGACTGGTCATAGAGCACGGGCATAAATATGGTCAGTACCAACAGCCGGTCAATGGTGCCTTGGAATAGCCCCACCACGGCCGCAGCGAGGAAGGAAGTAAGCATATTGAGCTGCAACCAGGGGAGTCGGAGTTTTAAACTTTGCAGCCACGGCGTGGAAAGACGCACTTCTTTTTTAACGCCGACCATGGCGCCCGGCTGGGCGGTCAATTCAAACGACCGTTTCTGTTCCTCGACGACTTGGTCGTAGAGCTTTTTTGTTTTTTGATGCAGCAGACGCACTTCGAGCATGTTGTGCACCCGGAGCAAAACTTCAGCGAGGTCAAACGGTTTGCTGACAAAATCCTTCGCTCCGGCTTTCAGCGCGCGCAATTTGTGCCCCGGTTGGGCGGTCAACACGAGGACGGGCAGGTAGCTGTCCGTTTCGAGTTTCTTCAGCTGTTCCATCACTTGGAATCCGTCCATGTCGGGCATGTGCAGATCGAGCAGGATTAAATCGAAGCGGTTTTTGCGGTGCAGCTCGGCGACCCAGTGCGGGTCGCGGGTGGAGGTGAGGTTAAGATAGCCCGCTCCGCGCAGCATTTGCTCCAGCAGTGTGACATTGGCGGCCTGATCGTCCACAATCAGGATGTTGGCCTGCAGAATTTCCGATGAACTGATCATCGCAAAGGTCCTGGATTAGGGGCTGGGAGCGCCGGTCTTTTCCGTAAATTCCAGCGCCGCGTTCAGCGTTTCAAAAAACTCTTTGACTTTGATGGGCTTGGTTAGATAGCGAAAAAATCCTGCGGCGAGGCCCAGCTCAATATCGCGTGGCATGGCGTTGGCGCTTAAGGCGACGACGGGGATATGGGCCGTGGCCGGGTCGGCGTGGAGGATTTTCAAGGCGTCGATGCCGCTCATGCCCGGTAAGTTAATGTCCATTAAGATGACGTCAGGAAATCTGGCGCGGGCCAAATCAATGCCCAAGGGGCCGTTCACGGCGGTCAACAGCGTGATGTCTGGACGTTGCTCAATGAGTTGCTCGACGAGCATCATATTCGCGGGGTTGTCTTCGATATAGAGCAGGGTGCGCTGCTGCGCGCCATTCGTATGCCGTGGTTGGGCAATGGTCACCGGGTCGTCTCCACTGAGGGCTAGGGTGGGCGCGGCGGTTGAAAGTAGTTCAATCCAAAAAACGCTGCCGGTCCCGACGATGCTCTCCACGCCGAGGACGCCGTCCATCAGTTCAGCCAGTTGCTTGGTTACCACCAGGCCGATGCCCGTGCCGGCGACGCCGCCAGCCTCCTGGCCGAGACGATTAAACGGCTGAAAAAGTTGCGCAAGTTTTTCCGGGACCAAGCCCGCGCCGGAATCCTTGACGCTGATGTGGGTGCGATTCTGGGCGATGCTGGAGCAGTCCACGACCACCGTGCCTTGTTCCTTGTTGTATTTAATGGCGTTGGAAAGCAGGTTGATGACAATCTGCTTCAAACGAGTGCGGTCAGCCCAGACAAAGGCGGGAGTCTCGAACTTGGGAAAGGTCATGTGAATGCCGCGCTGTTGTGCCTGGGGCTCCATCATGGCCTGGCATTCAGCCATGACTTCAGCCAGTGACACGGGTTCCAGTGAAAGGGAAACTTTGCCGGACTCGATGACGGCGAGGTCCAGGATTTCATTGATCAGTTTAAGCAGATGCCAGCCCGCCTGGAGGATTTGGGCAATGCGGGCGCCTTGCACGGCCGTCGGCAAGGGCGTGGAGGTTTCCATCAATTGCGCGAAGCCCAGGATCGCATTGAGCGGGCTGCGCAGTTCGTGACTCATGCTGGAGAGAAAGCCCGATTTGGCGAGATTCGCTTTTTCGGCGGTGGATTTGGCGCTTTCCAGCTCGACATTGGATTCCTGTAGAGCCAGTTCGAATCGTTTGCGTTCGGTGACATCGCGCGCGGCGGCAAACACGCCCTGAAGGCGCCGGTCGCGGTCATAGAAAGTGGTCGCATTGTAAGACACCACGGTGTTTTTGCCATCGCGGGCCCGCGCAGTGAGTTCGTAGTTGGTGACCTTCTTTTCGCTGAGCACCAATTTAATGGCGGCCTCCGCGCGCTCTGGTTCGGTGAAATAGTTTTTGAATGGCGCACCGATCAACTCATCACGGGTGCAGTCAGTCAGTGCCTCCATCTGCTTGTTGACGTCGGTGATGATGCCGTGCGGGTCGGTGGTCATCAGCGCGTCAATGTTGGATTCGATGAGCGAACGGGTGTAAAACTGCTGGTCGCGCAAACGCTGGTCGAGCTTCTTCTGTTCCTCTTCAACTTGTTTGCGCGCAGTATTGTCGGTGCCAATTAATAGATAGCCGATGATGCCGCCGCCGTCGTGAATATCGCGTAGTGCCGTGACGGACACGACCGCGGGAAAGCGGCTGCCGTCCTTGCGGATATAGGTCAGTTCGTAAATATCCTCGATGCCGCGCGAGGCCTTGAAGACCAGGGCCTCGAAGCCGGGCGCGATGGTGGTGCCCAATTCCAAGCTCAAGGCTTTGGCGCGGGCAATGACTTCCTGCGGGTCGGAGATGTCGGCCGGGGTGATCTTGTTCATCACATCGGCGGCCGCGTACCCCAGCATGCGTTCCGCGCCGACATTGAAGATCTGGATGACGCCCTTTTCGTCCGTGGCGATGCTCGAAAAGTTGGCGCTGTTAAAGATGGCGTTTTGCAAGGCCCCGGCCTTGAGCAGGGCCTCTTCCGCCCGCTTGCGGGCGCTGTTGTCGGTGCCGATCAGCA
>CAZCMU010000132.1:4082-8321 GCA_964499725.1 uncultured Opitutales bacterium | reverse complement strand
TTGATGCTTTGATCGGTGCCGGCGTTGGTCGCGAAGGCGTTCACATCGGTAACTGTTGCTGTGGCGGAACCGATGGTAAGCACCGTGATGTTGGTGGGGTCGAGCAAGAGGCTGCCCAAGGAACCGGATGTTGAACCCATGTTGATTGCAAGCGGCTGAAAATCCAAATTGTGCTTGCCGGACACTTCAGCGAAACCTCCGTTGCCACCAAGGGGTCCTCCCCGGGCGCTGAGCGTGCCGCCAAATTGCGTCTGGTCGTTCGACCAAACCACGACATTGCCACCATTGCCGTTACTGGTGGCGTCCGCAGTAATGGTGGCGGTGGGACTGACATAGGTCTCGCTGGCGTTGGGAATGGAAGAATCTTTGCCATGAGCGCCGCCGCCGACATTGATGCTGCCGCCGCCCGCCGGGCCGGAGGCATTGAGGCTGGCTCCGGCCATCAGGCCAACTTGGTTACCAGTGATTTGAATGGTGCCACCAGTTTGGCCGGGAGAGGAAGTGGAGGCATCAATTGTCCCAGATACTAAAACGGTAGTACTATTGCCACCGGCGACTTTGACGCTGCTGGCTTGAATCAAACTGTTTTTATCGAGAGCTAGAGAGTAGAGGTCGCCAGCCACCAGCATCGCCTGGCCGCCGGGAGCGGAAACTGTTCCGGCATTTTCCACGCCGGAGGCTGCACCCGCTGCTGGAACCGGGGAAGTGGTGTTCACTTTTACGTACAAGCTGGAATCGAAGCCGTCGGTGCCAATTAAAATATCATCACCCGAAGCGAGCACGATAAATCCTTGCGGCGCCGTGATGGTGCCAGCGTTGAGAACCCGGCCGCCAACCAACGCCACTCCCTGGGCATTGATGAGGCCGTCATTGACCACCGCGCCTTGCAAGTTGGTGAAATGGTTGATACCCGCGTTAAAATCCTGATTGGAGATGGCGCCGGCGGCGGCAAAAATGTGCCCAGCGTCTATGACGGAGTTCTTACCGAAGAAGATGCCGGCGGGATTGACGATAAAAACCTGCCCGTTCGCCTGGAGCTGGCCGAGAATTTGAGATGGGTTGTTTACGCCGACCACGCGATTGAGCACGGTTGAAGCCGCGCTAGGTTGAATAAAACGAACCGTCTCCTGCGGTCCAATGTTGAATGAACTGTAGTTGATGATGCTTTTATTGCCGGCCTGAATGGTGGTGAGGGCACCGCTTTGCTGGATGGTCGCGGTGCCTTGCACCACTTGCGCACCAGTGGGGCCGGCGAGTGCCGAACCCATGCTGGCGAGGAGGCAGGCGATTTGGGCCAGGGCCTGGCCAAGCGGAGATTTCAAGAACGGAATCTGGCTGGTAAATTTATAATCGCGGTTGCTCATGGGAAGAGAAGGGTTGGAGGGATTGGCCAGAGTTCTGCAGTAAAACAAGGTTTAGTAGGTAAAGGTGGCAATCAGCGTGGCTTGGGTGTGGCCTGCACCGACTTGGATGTTGGCCGCAGGATTGTTGATGCCCTTGAGCACCACGCCGACATCCAGCCGGACACTCAAATGCGTGGACGCTTTCAATTCGATGCCACCACCTGCTGACGCCAGCGTAAAGCTGGGCACTTCATTTGTCTTCGCTTGATTGCTGTAGACCTGACCGACATCCAGGAACCCGCGTACGATGAAGTCCCAGTCTGGCAACGCATACACTCCGGGAGCGCGCCACTTGAAACCCGCCGGAATTTCACCTTTGGGATTGTCCGGCGTGGCGTAAGGCTTCAACAAGCGAGGTAAATGCAGCGCGTATTCGAGGGTGGCGGACATGGCGGTGTCGCCCGCCAGGAACGAGGTGGGATACCCGCGCACGGTATAATAACCACCGGCAACTCCTTCGGTCTGGGGCACCACGCGATGATCGCCAAATGCATATTGGCCGGAAAACCGCAGCAAAACTTCCTGCGCCAAAGTGGAAGCTTGCCAGTTTTGGCCATCATAAAAAGACTGCCCAAAAAGCAGCGGCTCCAAATAAAAAGATTCCGTGCCGTTCCACTTCATTAACAAGGATTGGGGCTGGGTGTCCAACCGGCCCAATTGATTCGCGGCGCCCTGGCTGAGGTGGTTGACGTTGCCCTCGAAGGTAATGTCCCCATGGGTGGAATTGGTAAATTGCTGGCGGTCAACCCGGATGCCCGTGTAGGGAATATAAAAATCCGCCATTTGGGACTGGCTCAACGTCGGGTTGTCCACCCGGGTGTTTTCCCAGCGCATACCGACCGGGAAATCCACGGAAAAACCGTCGACGGAAAACGGACTAAAAATCAACTCGGTGCCCGCCGTCCAGGTTTGTCCGGTGAAATTGACGTTCGCGAGGCCAATATTTTGCGCGTTGAAATTGGAGTAACTGCCATAAACTTTCGCGCGAATATAATCAGGATACTTCAAGGGGCGCTCATAGGATACCTCAGCCAGATTGGAAGTATTGGCAAAATTTGAGGTGACGTAGTCGGCGGTGAAAATGTCGTCGAAGTTGGTCACTTGGGAATTCATATAGCCGAAGCGCTCATTCCAGAGGCCGGTCGAACTCGAACCGGTGTTTGATAATTGGGAATAAGCGAGCCAGGGTTTGGTTTCCGTAACCAAGTAATCCAAATTGACCTTGCCCGCCTGGGATCCGCTGCTGAGGGCCGCGTCCACTCGGCGTCCGGAGTAGCGGTTCAATCTCCGCAGGTAATCCTCGAGCTCATTTTTTTTCAGCAAATCGCGATTGTCTCGGGCCTGATCCTGCTGCGGGGCATTACTGTCCGCGGCAAGGATCGGAGAATAATACAAAATATTGGCGTTGGCCGGATTGTTGATCGAATGATCCAGATCAAAACGCCCGCCTTTGCTGATGGTGCGCATTTGGGCGACCCGGTTGACCCAGATGACCAACTCCAAATTGGGATTGTTGAGATAAGCTGCGCTGGCTTCACCCGTCTGTGGATTAATTTGATTCGGGTTGCTCAGGACAAAGACGGCCATCAAATCCCGGGCGGTAAAATAATCCACGGTTTGTTGCAAAAGGGCGGCATAGGCTTCGTTGTTGAATTTGGCATTGGCGGGCAGCTGGTCGGGAGTGAAAGACACTTGGGTGAGTTTTCCATCCACCGGAACGAAAATTCCATCCTTAACGCCAAACGTGAGCTGGAGGTTTGCGGAAATAAGGGCGGGAGCTGGCAAGCCGGCGGGGTCGCCGCCGTAACGAAAAGAGATTTTGGTGACCGGGTAAATCCTGGCAGGCCCCTCCGGGGTGCTAGCGGATCTCTCGGGGGCTAAAGCCTCTCCATTTCGGTAAATTCTGGCTGGGGCATCTGCGGCGTTGATTGGAACGACCGGAGGCGGAGTTGGCTGGCCAAATGTCTGCTGGAAACCAGCGACAACGATGATCAAGATAATGGACCGCACTTTAATAGGGAAGGTGTTCATGAGGGTTTGACTCGAAGGATTCTGGATGCATCACCTTCTTAATTGCCTGACCAGAAGCGTGTTAAACATTTAAGCTTCGATTTTATAAATCACGGACAATAGGCAATTTACCTAATTTTTAATGAAAAATTAATGGCGGTGTCTATGCAAGCACTTTTTGAAGAATTTACCCTGTTTTTTACGCCGTTGGATTATTTTTGATTTTGATAGCCTTTCGATCACACCACTCTACAAAAAACAACCTATTTCATCCTGGCATGCATCTTGAGCGAGGGCCGAAACAATGAGGATATAGAACCTTCCGGTCGGCGTCCGCTCTCCCCTCTCCCATCCGGCAAGCGTTGATTGGTCAACTCCGAGGGCTTGCGCAAAGAACTTGGGAAAAGACCTTTTGAGCCCAGCCTTGGTCTTCCTATACCAGACTAATCCTGAGACTTCAGTTCAATGTGTCGGCAGCGTAATCATCAGACGATCTTTGCGCCCATATAATGCGCCCGAGCGGCGCGGGGGTCGTTGCAAAGAAAGTCGGCGGCGCGGTCGACTCAACTGTGGCCTCGAAGATTAGGGTGCCGGCTTCCTAGCGCAGAGAGTGGAGCGCCTTGCTTACGCAGCCCGCGATGGCCTGATCAAAGAGCGGTCCGCAGCGTAACCGTCCATGTCCTACACCCGGTAATACGAACGGCGGCTCCCCGCAACTAGCGCGTCCCAAAAGCACTACCCTTGAAGGATTTCTTCCAATTTGACCGGAATTTCTGTAGCAGTTTTTTGCGCATTTATGTGCATTTATGCACAGAATTATATCATT
>CAZCMU010000132.1:0-3982 GCA_964499725.1 uncultured Opitutales bacterium | reverse complement strand
TTCTGTAGCAGTTTTTTGCGCATTTATGTGCATTTATGCACAGAATTATATCATTGCGTAATTGTGTCATTTTTACTTAATTATCTTATAATCAATATCTTAGAATTAGTGCCCCCACCGAGACTTGAACTCGGATTAACGATTTAGGAAACCGCGGTTCTATCCAATTGAACTATGGGGACTGGGCGTGCATTTGAATATACACCACCCGGCCACCCCCGCAAGAAAATCCATGGCCCGGAATCCGAGCGTCATCCCCATTCAAAAATTTAAAATTAGTCCACTGTCTCCACCTTGCTATTGGTTGGACTGCGACTGCATTTTTGGGGAAAATGCCTTCCGTTGAAGGCCCGGCATGAGCGTTACCACCGTCACCCCACATCTGGATGCGCCGGCGGTCCTGGCCATATTCGCCCTCACCTATCTAGGCATCGCACTGGGCCGCGTACCTGGGTTGAAGCTGAACCGCACCGGCATCGCCTTGCTGGGGGCGATTGCAATTATGGCTTTCTCCGGCTTGTCGACGGAGACGATTGTCGGCCTCATCAACTGGCCGACCATCCTGTTGCTGTTTGGCTTTTTTGTCCTTTCCGCCCAACTGCGCCTGTCCGGCTTTTTCGGGAAAGTTGCCGAAGGAATTTCCGCCCGACTCGAAAACCCCGCGCGGTTTTTGTTTACCCTGATGCTGGTGGCCGCGGGCCTCTCGGCCATTCTCAATAATGACATTGTCTGTTTTGTCTTTGCGCCGGTCGTGGCGAGCGCGTTGCTCAGCAGGCAACTGAATCCAGTTCCATTTCTTATTGCGCTGGCAGTGGCCAGCAACATTGGTGCGGCCGCCACCCCGGTGGGTAATGCGCAAAACATGATGATTGCCCAGGTAGCGGGCCTGAACTTTGGGCATTACCTGCTCTGGTGCATTACCCCCGTGCTGTTTGCCCTCGGTTGCGCCTATACAATTATCTGGACAATGTCCCGGCACAACCTGGTCTTCGCCGCATCCATATCCAGCGGCGAGCAGCCGCCCTCCCAGCCCTTCAATCGCGTCCATACCATCAAGGGTTTGGTGATTTTGGGATTGGTCATGGCGTTCTTTTTCTCATCCATTCCCAAGGAAATAATCGCGTTGACCGCAGCCGGGATCCATCTCGCCAGCCCGAAATTCCGGACCGAGGATTTGCTGAAGTTGGTGGACTGGCCGATTCTGGTTTTGTTCATGGGACTGTTCGTGGTGACCGGCGCGTTCCAAGCCACGAACTACGGCGACGAGGCCGTGCAGTGGCTCGCCCACGCCGGACTGAATCTCCAGTCTCCGCCCGTGCTGGTGATGGTGACGGCGGTGCTTTCCAATCTAATCAACAATTCTGCGGCGGTGATGTTGCTGGTGAAGTTGGTGGATGTGGCCCACCCGACGACGGCCTATGTGCTCGCCTTGGCCAATAGTTTTGGCGGCAGCCTCATCATCCTGGGCAGCGTGGCCAACATCATTGTGGTCCAACAAGCGCGTGAACTGGGAATCAATATTTCCTTCCGCGAGTTCGCCCGCCTGGGGGTACCAGTGACCTTGGCCGCCATGGCGGGCTTACTGGTGTGGGTGCTATTAATGAGTTAATCCGCTCCAAGGTTCCAGCGCGGACAAACCGCTCGATGGAAATTGCCAACCATCCCAGAAGCCCGCTCTCATCCAGCCGGGTTAAACTTTTTTGCGTTTGCGGCGCAGGCCGACAAGAAGCATCGCGCCGCCGAAGAGGAGGCCCCAGGTCGCAGGCTCGGGCACGAGCGTGAATTGCAGCTCCTTGCCATCAGCGGAGAAGAGGAAGTAGCTGTGCTCAGCCGCAGGTCCGTAATTCAGCAACACATCCTGGGCCTGGAACTGATTTATGTTAAACTGCGTAGAAAGATTGTTGCTGGCCGTGATGAGCGTATAGGTCTCGTACCCGGAGCCGCTAAAGTAGCCCGTGCCATCGAAGTCGAAGGTGATGGTCGCTGAATTCGAACCCGTGTTGGTCAGGGTGGCTGCATGCAGTGCATCGGAGGCATTCGGGGCGAGGCTGCTGCTGCTGAGGTGCCAGACAAGGGTAGTGGTGGTGACGTCCCAATTAATGGCGCCAGTGACGGTAAGCGTGGCCAAGGTGGACGGGGTGTTATTGATGCCCGGGGAAATTGCGCCACCCCCGCTGATGGTCACACCGTTGTTGATAGTACCGCTGCCGCCGAGCACTGCGCTCGGGCCGGTCACGGTGACCGCTGATGCGTGCTGGCCATTGATGATCAAGGCACCCGAGGTGACGCTGGTCGTGCCAGTAAAGGTGTTGTCGCCATTGAGCACCGCGGAGCCGCCACCACTGACTGACAATCCGCCATTGCCACTACCGCCAACGCTTCCACCACCGATATCAGCGTTCACCGTCACGCTATTATTGTTGGTGTTAATGGTCGAAGTGGTGCCGTCGCCCAGAGTAACGCCAACCGAGGTAGTCAAGTCACTGCTGGCTTGCAAAGTGCCGCCATTGAAATTCAAGGCATATGAGCCGCCGCCATGGCTGATACCGTCGGTTCCGCCCACCTCGAGAGTGCCGCCATTGTTGAGGTCGAAGGTGCCTGAACCCGTGTCGCTGCCCAAAACCAGGCTTCCGCCCACGATGTCCAGTGTGCCGCCACTATCCACCGTCGCCGTGCCTCTGCCATACCCGCCAATCACCACGTTGCCCGAACTCGAAGTGAAAATTGAGTTTGCTCCAGTGATATAAAGCGTGCCGTTGCCAGTGTCGGCTGCACCAAGCGTGAGGAGCGCATTGGCAGTCACATTGCCACCGTTGGCGACGGTCAGGTTGCCGATGCTGGAATTGCCCACCGTCATGTTACCGGATATATTCAACGTCGAGTTGGCGTCTGTGACCAGTACCGTGCCATTGCTGGCACTGCCGTAACCAACGTCGAGGGTGGCACCGGCAGAGACATTGCCGCCATTGGCCACCGTCAAACTACCCGTGGCACCGTAGCCAACAATCAAGTCGCCGCTGTCGAGTTGCAGGGTGGAGTTCGCGTCGGTCACGGAGACAGTCGCATTCGAGGTATCGGCGATGACAAACGCATTGTTGGCAATATCGGCTCCGGTCACTTCCGCTTTGCCGCCATTGGCCACCGTGAAGTTGCCCGTGCCAAACAAGCCCACGCGAACGGAGCCGGCGGTGGTCAGCGTGGAGCCATTGTCTGTGATGTAAATATTGCCGCTGGAGGTGACGCTGTCGGCGTTGTTGGCGCCCAAATCGAGGGACACGTTGGCACCCGGTTCCAATCCATCGAGGGTAACGTTGCCGCCGTTGGCTACCAGGATGCTGCCCGCATCGTTAAAGCCGACCGCCACCCCGCCCGCGCTCGACTCCGTCACAAACTCGGAACCGTTACCCGTGACCGTCAGGCTGCCGGAAGAATGGTTGCCATTCGCGCCCATATAAACCGCGTAACCATTGCCATCCACACCGAGAATATCCACCACGCCTTGGTTCTGCACGGTTAGGTCACCTTCGCCATGGTCGCCAAGAATGAGCGTGCCATTCACGCTCAATTCGGAATCGAGACCGTCAATGACGCCGGTGCCCGTGGAATGATAGATGGCCCCAAAGGTTGCATTGCCAACATAGAACCCAGACGCGTCCTGCACCGTGAGGTTGGCCGTGTCGTGATAGTGCGCCGCCACGACCAGATCGCCCGCAGGCTCATCAATGGTGGCATCGTCCAGAATAAAAGTGCCCGCGCGAACGACAGTGCCGCCGGTATAGTAGGCGTCATCCGAGATGGTCAAGTTGCCCGTGCCCAACTTGGTCAGCGCGCCGTTGCCACTGAGGGAAGAGCTGCTGATGGCGATGTCGTGGCCATTTGAGTCAATGAAAGCGCCGTTGGCGTCCACGGTCACCTGGCCATCGTCAAAGCCAGAGATGAAGTCCGTGTTGCCTTCGCTGGCGCGGAGGATGCCGCCGTTGAG
>CAZCMU010000131.1:0-8413 GCA_964499725.1 uncultured Opitutales bacterium | reverse complement strand
GTCTCGCGCGCGGAGGAGCGGCCGCCGCCTTCGTGGTTGCGCAGGCCAAACTTTTCCAAATACGTGTAATCCGCGTGCGAGGGGCGGAATTTTTCGCGCATTTCCGAATAAGCCTCGGGGCGGGCGTCGGTATTGGCGACGAGCAGGGCGATCGGGGTGCCGAGGGTGCGGCCTTCGTAAACGCCGGAGATGATATTGACGGTATCGGCCTCCTTGCGCTGGGTAGTCAATTCGCTCTGGCCCGGGCGGCGGCGGTCGAGGTCGGGCTGGATGTCGGCCGGGGAGAGAGGGAGGTTGGGCGGGCAGCCATCCACGACGACGCCGACGCCCCCCCCGTGGCTTTCGCCCCAGGTGGCAATCGTGAAAAGCTTGCCGAAAACATTGCCCATAAGGGGGCGATTATTGCAAATCCAAGGCCGGGGGCAAGGGCGGAGAGAGACATGTTCCATCTCTCTACTCCGCTGTATTTGGGATTATTTTTGCACAAAATTGCTTGTATCACTCTGTTTAATTTCCCTCCTCCAATGTATATTCCAACCTTCAATTGTGCATCTGACAAAAAAGAAATCGCGGCATTTATGCACGACCACGGATTTGCGACGGTAATAACCCAGGCGGCGGGAGTGCCATGGGCCAGCCATCTTCCGGTGTTATTGGACGAGGCTGGTGGCGGCCCGCACGGAATTTTGCGCAGCCACATGGCCCGGGCCAACGAACAATGGCAGCACTTTAAGCCGACGGAGGAGGTGCTCTGCATTTTTAATGGTCCGCATTCTTATATAAGTCCGACCTGGTATGTGAGCAAGATGATGGTTCCTACTTGGAATTACGCGACCGTCCATGTGTATGGGTTTCCACAACTGGTAGAAGAGCCGGCTTCGCTGCGAAAGATTTTGGATGACACCGTGGCCAAATATGAGGCCAAACGGAGCAATCCGTGGAAAATGGAGTTCCCGCAGGACACCGTGGATGGACTCATGAAAGCCATCGTCGGATTTACTCTCAACATCACCCATATCGAGGCCAAATTTAAATTAGAGCAAAATCGCTCCGTCAAAGATCAGGCTGGGATGCTGCAGGAGCTGACAAATTCGCCCGACCCTGAGAGTCAATCGTTGGCGGCCTTTATCCAAAGGCAAAAGAAAACCGGGCAGTGACATAAGCTAACTTCCCAACAACCGCTTTAACACCTCATCCACCGTTGCCGGGTTGGCTTGTCCCTTGATCTGTTTCATCACTTGGCCTTTGAGGGCATTGATCGCGGTGAGTTTGTATTGCAAATCTGGGGCGGAGGACAAGGTCGGAACTGAAGCGTCGCGAACCGGGCCAGCCATGGTGTTTATATGGCCGGGGCGGCGCGCTAATCATGGGCATCGGGCCTAAGGCCTCGGCAACTTTCCGCCGGAATGACAAACGCCGCGCAGGGCTGCTGGTCCAGCCACCAGCGGACGATGCTGACGAACGGCCAGCGGGGGGTGCCGATGGGCGACCAGACCGGTAGCGGGGGAAAATCCAGATACGTGTTTCGCTTCAGCAGCTCAATATTCGCCGGCGAAACCACGTACACGTCTTGCGGTTGAAAAAAATCCGGCACGCCAATGCCTGGAAACGGAGCGGAAAAACCGAAATCCAGACAACCGCGCGGAAGATTGTAATCATAAACATAGCGCGCCGCCGCACAATCAACCAGCACCGGGTGTTCCGGCGTGGAGCGCAAGCGCAACGCGGCCGCATACTGGCCGCCCGGGCCGCTTTGGATGGCCCCGCTCAAAATGCCCGCGGCATTCACCAGGTTTTTGGCGTTGGCCAGAAACATGGCCAGAAAAAAGAGCGCAAATGAAATCGCCTGATACCGCCCGGCCGTTCTGGAAATTGACGCCGCCAAAAAAAACGCGGCCAGAACGGCATACCACGCCGTACCATGCCCGATTCCGCCGATGAGCGCCGTGGGGAAAAACGTGGCTGCGATAAAAAGACCGTAATAAAAAATTTCCTTCCTCGGCGGTCCAAGCGCGATAATTAAAAGCGGCCAAGGCAGAAAAAACAGCAGCCATTGCGTCTTGCTGATCAGTTCAAAAAAATAGGCGTGCAAAAGCGGAAAGACGCCGGCGTTCAGCCGCTGCGAGTGCAGATGGAATGTCTGCCAAAATTCCGCGGGCCGGAAGCCGATAAAGAGGAGAAAAATCAGCCCCGTCAATAAAAGCGCTCCCAGGCAGGGGAAACAAAACGACCAGCGCCGCCAGCCTTGAGCGGGGGAATTTTGCCACAAGCGACCGGCCGCCAGCAAAACCAAGGCCCCGGCAAACAACGTCAGCCGCGGCGCCGCCGCCCCGCCCAGGAACATCAGGAGGAAGGCGGGAAAAATTAACGCGCGGCGGCGGGCACCACATTCAATCAGGGCAAAGCCCGTCATCGCCAGGGCGACCGACAACGGCTCCGGTCGGAGTCCAATCGGCAAAAATGCGGCGGCCACGCCGAGTGGAACAAAAAATTCGAGCCAGGCCGGCGCTTGGTGCCTCCGCAAAACCGCGAGGGTGGCCAGCGCCGTTAAGGCATACATAAAATCCTGAAATCCCGTCAGCGACCGCGCGCTGATCCCGAAAAGCTTCATCCAGCCGGCAATGGCATAGGAATGGATGGGCGGGTAAACAAAAAAGTAATGGTTGGGGAAATGCTGCCGGGCCAGCAGCGGATTGGCAAAGTCGCCGCCGCTCGCGAGGTTTAGGCCCGCCCCGCAATAAAACAAATCGTCCGAAAATGGTTTGGGAAAATCGAGCAGCCACAGAAAGGCGAAAAATAAAATTGCCACGAGCGGCGACAGCCAGCCGCCCTTTTTGCCTGCCGGCGTGCCAAAAACATTGCCCATAAGGGGGCGATTATTGCCAATCCAAGGCAGCGGGCAAGGGCGGAGAGAGGAGGGGCTATCCCAACAACCGCTTCAACACCTCATCCACTGTTGCTGGGTTGGCCTGGCCCTTGGTCTGTTTCATCACCTGGCCTTTGAGGGCGTTGATGGCGGTGAGTTTGCCGGCTTTGTATTCCGCGACAGGTTTGGGGTTGGCGGCGATGATTTCCGCGCAGATTTTCTCCAGCGCGCCGGTGTCGCTCTGAGTGCGGAGGCCTTTGCGGTCCACGACAGCTTCGGCGGTCTCGCCGGACTGGAACATTTCGAGAAAAACATCCTTGGCAATTTGCTTGGAAATCGCGCCGCTGTCCACGAGCTTGACCAAGCCGCCGAGCGCAAGGGCGGTGATCTTGCACTGGGACACGGTTAGCGGCGATTCACCCGACGGCGCGGCGGCGGCCAGTTCGCGCAGCAAATCGTTGGCGATGAAGTTGGCCACGGCCTTGGGGTTGCCGCAGGCGGCCACGGCGGCCTCAAAATATTCCGCCAGCTCGCGATCCGGGCAAATGACGGAGGTGATGGTGAAGGGCAGTTCCCAGTCTTTTTGGTAGCGGCGCTGCTTGTCGAAGGGCAGCTCGGGCAATTCTTTCCGCAGCTTTTCCAACTGCTCGGGCGTCGTGCGCACGGGCATGAGGTCCGGGTCGGGGAAATAGCGGTAGTCGTGCGCCTGTTCCTTGGAGCGCATGGACTGGGTGACGCCAAGCTGGGCATCCCAGCGACGCGTTTCCTGGGTGATGCGCTCGCCCTTTTGGATGGCGGCAATCTGGCGCTTGATTTCAAAATCCACGCCGTGGCGCACGCCGGAAAAGGAATTGAGGTTTTTCAACTCAACTTTGGTGCCAAGTTTTGTTTCACCCCTTGGTCGAACCGACACATTGGCGTCGCAACGCAACTGGCCCTTTTCCATGTCGCAGTCGGAAATGCCGGCGGCGACAAGGTTGGTGCGCAGCGCGGTGAGGTAGGCGAAAACTTCGTCCGAGTTGTGCATGTCCGGCTCGGACACGATTTCAATCAGCGGCGCGCCTGCGCGGTTGTAGTCCACCAGGCTGTCGTTGAGGAAGTGGGTGAGCTTGCCAACGTCTTCTTCGAGATGGATGCGGGTGAGCTGCACAATGCGGTGCTCACCCTGAACATTGCGCGAGGGGCCGGGCAGCTCGATCTCCACACCGCCGCCGAGACACAATGGCTGGTCGTATTGGGAAATCTGGTAGTTTTTCGGATTGTCGGGATAGAAATAATTTTTGCGGTCCCACTTGCAGACCTCGGCGATTTTGCAGCCGTGCATGAGGCCGACCTTGATGGATTTGCGGATGGCTTCGGCATTCATCACTGGCAACACGCCGGGCAGGGCGAGCACGACGGGATTGGTCAATGTGTTCGGCGGCTCGCCATAGCGGTAGGCCACGCGCGTGAACATTTTCGTCCGCGTCTTGAGCTGGACGTGTACTTCCAAACCGATGACGGCTTCGTAGTCCATGGGCAATTAAAGGGTGGCGCGGCGCGCGTGGTAATCATGCGCGGTCTCGAACATTCTTCCCAGCGCCAGCAAATCCGCTTCGGCAAACGGCCGGCCAATGAGTTGCAGGCCGATGGGCAGATTGTTTTTCGTAAAGCCGCAGGGCAGAGACAGGCCGGGCAGCCCGGCGAGGTTCACGGAAATGGTGTAGATGTCGCTCAGGTACATTGCCAGCGGGTCGTCCGCTTTTTCGCCGCGTTTAAAGGCGGCGGTCGGCGCCGTGGGCGTGAGAATGGCGTCCACTTGCTGGAAGGCGTTTTCGAAATCGCGGCGGATAAGAGTGCGGACTTTTTGCGCACGCAGGTAATAGGCATCGTAGTAGCCGCTGCTCAGCACGTAGGTGCCGAGGATGATGCGGCGCTTGACCTCGGGACCAAAGCCTTCGGCGCGGCTTTTGAAATAAATGTCCACGGCGTCCTCGCCGCGCGTGCTGCGGTGCGTGTAGCGAATACCGTCGTAACGGGCGAGGTTGGATGACGCCTCGGCGGTCGCAATGATGTAATAAACCGGCAGGCCAAGATCAGCGTGGGGCAAATTGATGTCCACAATTTCGCAGCCGCGGCTTTGATAAAATTTAATGGCGGATTCGATGCTGGCCCGCACTTCGGGGTCGAGTCCTTCGCCAAAAAAATCGCGCGGCACGCCGAGTTTCCATTTTTTCGCGGGCGCGTTGATGGCGGCAGTGTAGTCGGGTACGGCGTGTTTGAGCGAAGTCGAGTCGCGCGGGTCGTGACCGGCGAAAGCTTGGAGGAGCATCGCGGCGTCCTCCGTGGTGCGCGTCATCGGCCCGATTTGGTCGAGGGACGACGCAAAGGCCGCCAAGCCGTAGCGCGAGACCAGCCCGTAAGTCGTTTTGAGCCCCACGATGCCGCAGTGTGACGCCGGTTGACGAATCGAGCCGCCGGTGTCGCTGCCGAGCGCCGCCGGGGCTTCGCCCGCGGCCACTGCCGCCGCGCTGCCGCCCGAGCTGCCGCCGGGAATGCGCGTCAAGTCCCAGGGATTCGCCGTGGTCTGGTAGGCGCTGTTTTCCGTGGACGAGCCCATGGCGAATTCATCCAGGTTGAGCCGGCCCCAGCGCACCGCGCCGGCCGCGTTCAGGCGCTCAATGACCGTCGCGTCGTAGGGCGAAATATATTTTTCGAGAATCTTGCTCGCCGCCGTCAGTGGCTGGCCTTTGACGGCGATGACGTCCTTGATGCCGATGGGCACGCCATCGAGCGGGCCGAGGGCTTGGCCGGCGGCGCGTCGTTGGTCAGAAGCGCGGGCTTGGGCGAGGGCATCGTCTTCATCGCGATGCAAAAAGGCGCCGACTTTGGGTTCGACCGCGCGGGTGCGCTCAATGAAGGCGCGGGTCACTTCTTCAGACGTAATTTGCCTGGCCGCGAGTTGGCGGCTCAATTCAGCGAGGGTCAAACTATGCAAAGGTTCGGACATGGTCTAGGCGTCGTCCACGACCTTGGGCACGAGGAATTGGTGGTCGCGCTGCGCAGGGGCATTGAGCAGGGCTTCCGCCGGGGTAAAGCCGGGTTGCTCCACGTCGTCTTCGAGCACGTTGAACACCGGGAAAGCATGGGCCATGGGCTCGACGCCGGTGACGTCCACCGCGTTGAGCTTTTCAAAATAAGCCAGGATATCGCCCAATTGGGTGGCGAAGCGCGCCTTTTCCTCGGCGGTGAGGTCGAGCCGCGCGAGGTTGGCCACGTAATCAATGTCAACAGAAGGCTGGGGCATGAAGCGTTGAAAAATGCCGAAAGCCCCCGCCGAAGGCAAAATAATTATTTGCAGCCTGCGAGCGACGCGACTACTGCACAAGCCGTGACTGTGCCCTCGGAGCCCGACCCGCCGCCCCAAAAGCTGGCACTGAAAAAGGCGGAGTTTGAAAGCGTGAATGAGCCGAGCCGGGAGGGAGAGCCGGCGAGCAACGACCCAATGGAAATGCTGCGCCAAAATCGAGCGCACGAAAAGGCGGCGGACACGGTGTATGACCAAAGTCCGGTCGACGTCCCCAAGAAATCCCGCCGCAAGCGCGACTATGTGACCATCCTGGTTGCCGTGAATTCGATAATGGGTTTGCTGCTCATGGTCAGCCTCAACCCGTTTATTATCGCCGGCATGTTGTTTTTTTCCGCAGCGCTTACTTGGGGCATGCTGGTCGTGATGGACGATTATTGATTTTGCGCGGACCGGGGACGGGTAAGAATGACCGGGCGCGAGTGGCCGGGGCGGGGGAGTAATTCTGCGCTCACTTGAAACACGCGCTCAATCAGGGGCGCTTGTAAAACTTCTTCGACCGGTCCAATGGCGGCGAGGCGGACCTGGTCCAGCACCCAGGCGTCGTCGGCATAAGTCATGGCGAGGTTGAGGTCGTGCAGCACGGCGAGCACCACGGCGCCAGCCCGCGCCCATTCCTGCGCGGCGCGGAGAATGGCGTGCTGGTGCGCGAGGTCGAGTCCGGCCGTCGGTTCATCGAGCAATAAGTAGCGGTGGCCGGCTGGGGGCGGTTCCCAGATTTGCGCGAGGACGCGGGCCAACTGCACCCGCTGTTTTTCGCCGCCGGACAGGGCGGGGTAGGGCCGGTCGGCCAGTGCCGTGAGTTCGAGGCGGGCCAGGGCGGCATCGCCAATCTCGCGGTCGCGGGGTGTTTCGCTGCCCTGCAAATGCGGGAAGCGGCCCATCATCACGACTTCGCGCACGGGAAAGGCAAACGCCAGGTGGGATTCCTGCGGCAGCACGGCGCGGCGCTGGGCCAGTTCGCGCGGATTCCATTGGGAAAGTTGTCGCCCGCCAAATTCGATGGTACCGCTGGCGGGCATTAACTCACTTGCAAATAATTTGAGCAGCGTGGATTTGCCCGCACCGTTGGGGCCGAGCAGCGCGGTCACGCACCCGGGGCGCAAGTCACCAGTTATCGCTTCGAGGATTTTGCGTTGACCCCGAAAAAAATGAATATCGCGCGCGGAAAGCATTTTAAAACTCCCCTTTCTTCCTCGCGCGCAGCAGCAGCGCCAAAAACACCGGCGCGCCGACCAAGGCGGTGATTACACCGATGGGCAATTCTTCAAAGCCTGCCGTGCCCGCGCGGGCGGCGATGTCCGCCGCGAGGAGCAGCGCAGCGCCCAGCAACGCTGAGGCCGGCAGCAACAGGCGGTGGTCCGGCCCGAAGGCCAGTCGCACCAAATGCGGCGCGGCCAACCCCAGAAAGCCAATCGTCCCGCAGACGGCCACGGTTGAACCCACCATCGCAGCGGACAGAAAAATCAGCCAGCGTTTCACGTACTGCACCGGCACGCCGAGGTGGTGGGCTTCCGCCTCGCCCAGGGTGAGCGCGTTCAGCGGGCGCGCAAAACCTGGCAGCACAAGCATCGCGGGAACGGCCAGCACCGCCGCCGCGCCAATTTCCTTCCAGCCGGCTTTGTTCAAACTGCCCAGCGACCAAAACGTCCACGCGCGCAATTGCTCATCCGTCGCCAGATAGACCATCAGGCCGATGGCCGCGCCGGCGAGGGCGTTGAGCGCCAGGCCCGTCAGCAGCATCAACGCGACATGGGTGCGGCCCTCCACCTTGGCCAAATTATAAATCAAAAAAGTCACGGCCACACCACCGCCCAAGGCGGCCAGGGGCAACGCAAAAACCCCCAACGCGCTGGTGATGCCGTGCAAAACTGTTCCACCCAGAACGATGACCGTCACCGCACCCAATGCCGCGCCACTGGAAACACCAATGAGCGCCGGGTCGGCCAGGGGATTGCGAAAGAGCCCCTGCAGCGCCGCGCCCGCCATGGCCAGCGCCGCGCCCGTAAGTATGGCCAACACGACGCGCGGCAGGCGCAGATTCATGACAACGTTGATCGTGGTATCGTCAATGGGGCTGTGGCTCAGGCCGGCTTGATGCTCTAGGACCTTTAACACTTCGCCCGCGCGCACTTTTTCGTAGGGACCATAGGAAGCGGAAATCAACGCCAGCGCCAGCACGGTCAAGGTCAGCGCCGCGA
>CAZCMU010000130.1:0-8437 GCA_964499725.1 uncultured Opitutales bacterium | reverse complement strand
GGATGTCAATCTGCTCGATGCGGTCGAAAAGCTTTTTCTGGGCGTAGGCGCAAAAGACGTTCGTCACGCCGGGGTCGAAGCCGGAGCCGAGGAGCGCCATGAGCCCGGCCTTTTGGAAACGTTCCTGGTAGGCCCATTGCCATTTGTATTCGAACTTGGCGACTTCCGGCGGCTCGTAATTCGCGGTGTCGAGGTAGTGCACGCCGGCGGCGAGGCAGGCATCCATAATGGGCAAGTCCTGGTAAGGCAGCGCGACGTTGATGACGAGGAAGGGCTTTTCTTTTTTTAAAAATTGGGTGAGCGCGGGGACGTTGTCGGCATCAATGGCCGCGGTGCGGATGGCGCGCGGGAGTTGCTTGGCGATGGCCTGGCACTTGGACAGCGTGCGCGAGGCGAGGATGACCTCCGGAAAATGCTCGGCGGCCTGCGCGACCTTGTGTGCGACCACGCCGCCGACACCGCCGGCGCCAATGATGAGAACTTTGCCGCGATTACCACCGGCCTTGACGGATTTTTTGCTCATGGAAAGTAAGGTGAAGGGCGCTTACTTTACGGGGAATTCACTCTGGGGGAAGCACGAAACACGCCAGCCATGGAATTGTGACGGCGGTGCAAACACGGCCGAGCACCCCACCCTGCCGCCGCAGGCAAACAGCCGGCCTAAAAATTCAGCAGAAATGGCAGGCGGGCATAGAGGCCGCGGGGGTCATTGAACGTGCGCACGGTTTTCCACTCGGTCTGCAACTCGCGCAAGGAAGTGGCGACCGGGTCGTGGCCGGTCACGACCGCGCCGAGATTGAGACCGAGCTTGGACACCGGCGGGGGCTCGTTGCCTTGCGAGAGCGCCTGCAAGATGGTTTCCAGAGGCGATTGTTTTTCCGGGTATTCCTGAATATTCCAGGACTTGCCCTGTAACTTGGCCAGTTCTTCGGCCTTCTTGATGGCGTCACCGAGGCCGCCCAAGGCATCCACGAGGCCGAGGTTCTTGGCGTCCGCGCCGGTCCAGACACGGCCTTGGGCGATTTCCCCAACTTGATCTTTCGTCAATTTGCGGCCTTCGGCGACCTTGCTGATGAACTGATCGTAAATATTATCCACCAGCGTCTGCGCTAGCTTCTGCTCATCGGGCGTCCACGGGCGCGTCATGGTGTCCAGGTCGGCAAAGGGCGCGGTTTTGACGCCGTCAAAGGCGATGCCGTGCTCGTTGGCAATATCCTTGAGATTAAATTTGAGACCGAAAACGCCAATGGAGCCGGTGACGGTGGTGGGCTCGGCAAAAATGTAATCGCCGTATGTGGAAATCCAATAGCCGCCGCTGGCCGCGTAGGTGCCCATGGAGACAACCACCGGAATCTTGGCCTCGCGCAAGCGGCGGATTTCGCGCTGGATGATTTCACTGGCCAGCACGCTGCCCCCCGGGCTGTTGACGCGGAGGACAACCGCTTTCACGTCCTTGTCCCCGCGCACTTCGCGCAGGGTGGAAGACAAGTCGTCGCCGCCGATATTGTCCGATCCGCCACCACCATCCACGATGTCGCCCTCGGCATAGACGAGGGCGATTTGGTCGGCGGATTTAAAGGCGCTCTTGGCGGACTGGATGCGTTTGGTTTCGAGGCGGCCGGCATAAGTCGAAAGCGCGACTTGGTAGAAGGTGTCGTTGTCCTCGTCGTAGGCGCCGACGTTTTCCAGCTTGTCAATCATTTCGTCCAGATAGGCCAGCTTGTCCACGAGCTTGTCTTTGACGGCATCGGTGGCGAGGAAGACGCCCGGTTCGTCGGCGAGTTTTTTCAAGACGGGCACCTCGAGCTTGCGGCTGGCGGCGAGGTCGCCCACCACGGCGCTCCAGATGCCGTCAAGCAATTGCGTGAGTTGTTCGCGGTCGGCGTCGCTCATGTGGTTTTCGGTGAACATTTCCACATAGGATTTGTATTTGCCCACGCGGGTGACCTGCACGCCGACGCCGTATTTCTCCAGGGCGTCGCGCAGGTAGAAGGACTCGGCCGCGAGGCCGTTGATGCTGAGGACGCCAAAGGGATTGAGGGAAATTTCGTTGGCGACGGAGGCAAGGTAGTAGTCTTTGACGGTGGGCTCTTCGAGGTAGGCGTAGATTTTTTTGCCGCTGGCCTTGAAGCGCTCAAGGGCCTGGCGGACCTCGCGCAAGGCGGCGTAACCGGAGGCCGCGTTGCCGGTATCGAGGCTGCCGCTCATAAAAAGGGCGGCAATTTTGTCATCCTTGGCCGCGGCATCGAGGGCGTTGACGATTTCGTACACCGTCAGCCGCGATGATGCGCCCCCGCCACTGGCGAGGTTGCTGACGTTGAAGATATCGCCGGGGTTGCTGTGCTCGGGAGCGTCCGTGATGGCCACGTCCATGTCGAACACGAGGACGGATTTGTCATGCACGGAGGTTTCGCGATGGGCCGCGCCGGCGGCGACCTTCACAAAAACTACGATCCCCACCACCCCCACCATGGCCAGCACAAACAGCGTGATAAGAATGGCCACCAGGTTGGCCGCCACCGTTTTGAGAAAAAAGCGCATGGGGCAATCTATATCCCATCGTTAGAAAACTGCAAGGAGGCAAACGGCACTGAATCTAACCCGAAATTGCATTTTCCGAGGCCGTTGGAAGCGGGGGTAACGCTAGTTTTTGGCGGGGTCTTCTTTCTGAGCGAGCTTGCCGCCGGTGAACGGATTAAAGAGGTAATTGCCGGGGAATTCCTCCTTCGTGGCAGGGTCAATCTTGCGTGGAAGCAGGCTGCCGAGCGGGAGGCGCCAGGTGAAATTTTTTCCGTAAGCAGTGTAGCTAAAGTTGCCTGGCTTCATGGAATCAATCAACTTCGCGCCGTTCTGATCATTGGAATATAACAGAAATTCAATGCCCTCGCCCATCGCGCCCAGCATGTTTGCCATCAGCGGCTTCATGATCGCGATGAAATTCGTGGCGCTCTTGGAAATATCCGCCGTTTGCAGCAGGGGGATGACTTTGCCGCCCACGCGCAATTCGGTGTTTTGGACAATGTCGGCGCGACCTTTGGCCTGAAAGGCCGCCATGGGCCCAAAGTCGCCCGCAACCACCGACACGACGATATATTGGTCCAGAATCTTGGAGAACTCGGCCTTTTGGGCCTCCGTCAAGCGGGGGTCGTTTTTGAGGGCGACGTCCCAAAATTCCGTGGGAATCCACCATACCAGGGTAAACTTGCCGGGCTCATTTACCGTGCGTTGCGTCTCCTTGATCAGTTCGGAAATATCCGTGGCCGCGGAAAGCCGGACGGCGAGTAAAACGAGCGCAGCGAGAATGAACGTCAGTTTCTTCATGGTGGTTGATGCAAACAAGTCAGGGGAAAAAAATCGGCAGAGTCCGCGAAGCGGTGGAGGGGGCGGGGCGCCCTTGCGTATTCGCCAAGTAACAAAAGCGGAAAATTGGGCCGATGTCGCGCCAGAAATGGTTGGAGCTTGAGCCATAAAATGGGGGCTTTGAGCGTTTCCGGTCAGGATTGTCACCCAAATGTTGGAAAGAATACCGTTGAGTACCCGCCGGGGTGATAGTTTAGATTGTTTGGGCATTCTGCGTGCTGTATTTTAGCCGGCAATTGCGGTATGCTGCCACCCGCCTCTCCTCCTCTTTCCATGAACGACGACCCGTCCAAACCCGCGAAATTGAATACCAGCCAGAAAGCCCTGGCGATCAATCTCGACCCCAAAATTTACGGCACGTTTGCCGAAATTGGCGCGGGGCAGGAGGTCGCGCGGCAGTTTTTCCAGGCCGGGGGTGCGGCGGGCACCATCGCCAAGAGCATGTCGGCGTATGACATGAAATTCAGCGACGATATTTACGGCAAGGCCGGGCGCTATGTTTCACGTGAACGGCTGCAACAGATGCTCGACCACGAATACCAGTTGCTGACGGAGCGGCTGAATGAATCCCGCGGCGACCGCAGCAACTTTTTCGTTTACGCCAACACCGTCTCCGCCGCCAATTACAAAGGCACCAACGATTGCCATGGCTGGATGGGCATGCGTTTCCAAACGGAACCGCACGCCGCGCCCAGTGACATCATCATCCACGTGCGCATGTGGGACAAAACGGCGGTCGCGCAACAGGACGCCCTCGGCGTCATCGGCGTGAACCTGGTCTACGGCGCGTTCATCAAACACCTCAATATCGAGGATTTCATCGTCTCACTGGCAGACAACCTGGGCATCGCGCGCATTGAAGTGGACATGATTGAGTTCAACGGGCCCGATTTCCTGCATGTCGAGAACCGCGCCGTTTGTCTTTACCTGGTGAAGCACGGGCTGACCAACGCGGTGATGTATTCGCCGGACCGGCACGTGCTGCAACCGTCGGAGATTCTCTATAAAAAGGCGATTTTGGTGGAGCGCGGGTCCTTCCGGCCGGTCACGCATGTCAATATAGACATGCTGGATGCCGCGGGCGCGCAGTTCCTGCAGGAGGAAAAGAACCGCGGCGAGGACGTGGTGGTGCTGCTGGAAATCACCATGCACAACCTGCTGGCGGGCGGCGAACTCAACCACGACGATTTTCTGGCGCGGGTGGACACGCTGGCCGCCCTGGGCTACCACATCCTGATTTCCAATTATTCCGAGTTCTTCCGGCTGACGGACTATTTCCGCCGCTTCACCAAGAAAATGGTCGGGATCACCCTCGGCATCAACAACCTGCTCGAGGTCTTCAACGAGCAATACTACGAAAATTTGCCGGGCGGCATCCTTGAAGCCTGCGGGCGCCTCTTTAAGGAAAATACCCGGATGTACGTGTACCCGATGAAAGGCTCGGGCTACAACCGTTACATCGCCGAGCAGGCGGGCAAGGCCACCGATAGCGGTAACAGCCACCCACCCATGGCCATGCCGATGCCAGGCGACTGGCTCATCACTGCGCAAAACTTGCAGGTGAAAATCCACTTGCGGAATCTTTACGCCTACTTGCTCGAGAACCACTACATCGAGCCGCTGCTGGGCTACCACTCGCAAAACCTGGGCATTTTCTCCCGCGACGTGCTCAAGAAAATCGCCGAGGGCGACCCGACTTGGGAAACGCTCATGCCCCCGCAGGCGGCCGCCATCATCAAGGACCGCCAATTGTGGGGTTACAAGCCCCCGGTGGCCAAGGTCTGAGGTCGGTGGCCCCGCATTTGCACTTGGCAAGGCGGGGCGGTTCTGGCAGCGTCAACGGTTCTGCGCCTCTGCCCCCGGCAACAGGCCATGATTTGTCGGTCTCCTCGTCCACCCACCAACCCTCTGAAGATTATGCAAACGAAATATCGCACCGCCTGGGCGGTTGCTTCACTCACCGCCGCCGCGGCCCTGCTTACCCCCCTGCTGGCCCAACCTGGCGTTCCCGGCGGCGACCCCAGCGCGCCTGCGCAACCCCCGCCCCTGGATTTATCCAAGGTTACTTCGGACGACGCGAAGAACTACTTTACCGCCTATGGCTGGGTCATCGGCCAGCGCGCCGGCGTCAAGGCCCTCGGCCTCACCGCCGACGAAATTGACGAAATCGCCGCGGGCATGAAGCTCGCCATCACCTCCGGCACCGGCCCGACGGACATGCCCGGCGGCACGGACATCGCCACCAAGGTCCAGGGGTTCCTCGAAGCCCGCGCGGACAAGGTCACCACGGAATCCGTCGCCAAGCAGAAGGACATTTCCGACAAGTTTTTTGCCGACCTCGACAAAAACCCGAATGTGAAGAAAACCGCCAGCGGCCTCTATTATGAAATCGAGACGGCTGGCGCCGACCCCAAGCCCAAGACCACGGACACCGTGGTGGTGAAATACAAGGGCACCTTCATTGACGGCAAAGTGTTTGACCAGACCGACGACAAAGAACCCACCCGCGAATTCCCGGTGGACGGCGTCATCCCCGGCTGGACTGAGGGCCTGCAGCTCATCGGCAAAGGCGGCAAAATCAAGCTCTACATCCCCGCCAAGCTCGGCTACGGCGACCAGGACGCCGGCGGCGGCGCCATCCCGCCCGGTTCGACGCTCGTGTTCGAGACGGAAATCGTGGACATCAAAGCTCCCCCGCCGCCCTCGGCCTCAGGCGCAGGCAACCCGATGGGCTTGTCCCCGGAATTGTTGCAGCAGCTTGGCCAGCCCCCGGCGAGCTCGAGCAAGTAAGCGAGTAGCTTGAAGATCTTCTTAACAAGTTTTTCGTTTTAATCACGCCGCCGGCTTCGCAAGAGGCCGGCGGCGTTTTTTTGGTTTTGGGACGATGATGAATGAAGAGGGCGCAGCAAGACTGCACCCCTACCCGCAAGCTTGGCAGCCAATTTCTTCCTCTTAAGCAACGGCCTTTTTAGTTAAAATAGCACTAGTAAAAATGATCAAGTGGCGCAGCTTTTCTTTCAATATTGCGCCTTAATTCTTTTTCTGCAGCATACAACGCAATGGGGATGGGTATTGTAATCGCCCGTCAAAAGGCTGCCATTTTGCGAACGGCCTTGCTGGCCTTGGTGGCGTTTGCCGCCGGGTGGTATGGGCCGGGGTGGACGAGGGGCAAGTCGGTGGCCTCAAAAACCACGGTAGTGTCAACATTGGTGGTCAAAAAATACCCCAAGCCGTCGGCGGATATCCTCAAACAAGCCGAGGCGGATTTTGCTAAGGCACTCCATGCCCAAGGCACTGCGCTTGACCGTTGGCATGCTTTGGATGCTTTTTTTGCGAAAATTGATGCAGGAACAGTCAAGGCAATGATGGACGACATACTGGCCAAGCCGCTATCCAACGAAAACCACAGCATGCTCGCGACCCTCGCTTCCCGCTTGGGGGAAATGGACCCGGGTACGGCCATAGTCTGGCTACAAGGTGTTCAGGACAAAAAGCTGAATAATGAACTAGCCGATTATGTATTTGATGCCTATTCGGCCAAAGACCCCGATGGCGCCCTCAATACCTTGGCCAGAATGTCGACCAGCCATGATTTGGGTAGTGCAGATGCAGCGACTATTCTCAATTTTGCGCGCCAGGATCCCCGGGCAGCATTACAGGCGTTGCAAGCATTGCCCAATGACGCCCCCAATAAAGCTCTCCTTCAAAATTATACATTCTCTGTATTCGAGCAATGGGCATTACAGGACCCGGCGTCAGCCGCGCAAGAGGCGTTTGCGCTACCGGAGGGCCAAAGCCGTTCCCACTCGCTGGATAATGTCGCTCAATCCTGGGCAAAAGTAGACCCAGCGGCGACCGTGGTATGGTTAGGCACGCAGCCAGCCGATTCGGAGGGCAAAGAAATACAGTCCATCATTGAAAATCTGGGTATCACTGACGGGCCAGCGCTGCTGCCGTTTTTAAACAGCCTGCCGGATGGCCCAAACAATCCCCTTTTCATTCAACAGCTCAATGCGGATGCGGCCAATCCCAAGCCCTACGTCCTTCAGGGGGTGACTTCCGCTTGGGCACAAAGCGACCCGGTCGGGCTGCTCGCTTTTGCCGTCCAAAATCTCGCCGGTAAGGCCTATGACACTGCCTACACGGCCGCGATAAACCAATTGACCAATACTGACCCAGCTAGCGCCGCCGCCTACCTCGCGCAGAATCCCGACCCCACCGTAGCTGCACAAACCTACCCCTCCCTGGCGAAGATGTGGGCCCAGCAAGACCCTGCGGCCGCTCTAGCCTGGGCGCAATCTCTCTCGACGGACAATCCTACTTTGCGCAGCAGCGCGCTTAATAATGTTGCCCAAGGCATGGTCGCCACGGATCCAGAGGCGGCAGCGGCCTATGTTCAACAGAACATGGCGAATGACCCGGATTTCGTTGCCATGGCTACCCACATAGCCAACGCTTGGGGGAGCGTCGGCGGGGATCCGGAAGCAGCTTTAAATTGGGCCGAAAGTCTGCCACCCGTAACCCAGAATCGCGCAGTAGTCGCCGCCGTGACCCAACTGGCTAAAGCCGACCCGGCCATCGCCGCCCAAACCGCCCAAGCCGAGTTGGATAGTCTCACCAAGCTGACGGCTACACTGCAAACTAACCTCCAGCAAATTGTCAACGGAACTGCGAACCAGAAAAATGCCCCCTCAACTTCCCAGGGGAGGTAAACCTGCTGCCCTATTTTCACCAACGTGAACCCTGCTAGACAAGGAAGCGCCCCGATGCCCAAGAATGCCTTGGTCCATTGGCAATCCTTGGCAGGTCAACTGGCCATCATTGTGGCGGCGTTTGCAGCCGGCTGGCATTGGGGATCGAACACCGGAGGGCTAAAAACGAGCGCTACGTTGCCTGGCAAAAAAATAGTGATTCAAAGCCCGGCGGCAAAACCCTTCACTTTTTCGCATCCGGCCAACCTCGCTGAAGCAGAGGCCACCTTCCAGAAAATACTCCATGGCCCATTCGATATGTTTGAACGAGGAGAGGTAATTGAAGAATACCTAGCCAGCTTGGATATCAGCATGGTCAAAGCCAT
>CAZCMU010000129.1:0-8467 GCA_964499725.1 uncultured Opitutales bacterium | reverse complement strand
TAATGTTAAGCCACAAATACAGGTGCAGCCAGGAGCCTCCTCGTTTGACGGACAACATCAACTGGGCCGCCTTCTGGCTTTCCTTGGCTGTAAGGTATTCCCGGCGAAAACGGCGGGCGGCGGATTTGGCGGAGCCCAAGTCGGCAAGGGCGGTGGCTTGGGCTGCGTCGTCGGGCGAGCCGTTAACTAAGCGCGTTTGCACGGCTTCGTTATAATGCGCCTCAATTTCCGTGCGGATGCGCGCCTGGGCCGAGGGCACAAGGTCCTGCGTGGCGAGGTCGAGCCACTCGGAAAGGCTTTGCGCGGGAGGTTGGCGGAAGAGGCGCATGGTGGTGAGCTAAGCGGTTGCAGAATTACTGCTGGGAAGATCGCCATCACCAGCCGAGAGCAGTTTCTGGCGCAGGCGGAGGAAGTGGCGGCTCAAATAAACTCCAGCCGCAATCATAGCCGCCGCAGTGAACGGCATTAATATTGTCCCAGCATACTCGGCGGGTATGTCGCGCCACGGATCGGTAAAGCCTTCAAAATCGTGGAGCAACCACATGGGAGCGACGGTTAGCCATTGCAGGGCATACACCAAAATAATTTTACGCAGGGTCGTTAGCGTGATTTCCTGTTTGCGCAGAATGAAAACGGCGATGATATTGGCAATAACGACGAGAAACAGTAAAAATTGAATTGCCGCACAAATTTGGATGCGTGGGTCGTCGAAGTTCCGCAAACGTTCTGAATACGAAGAGTGAGTTGCGACAAGAAATACAAGCATGGTGGTCATGGGCGACTTTAAATACCCAGCTGCTTCCTTGGCGTTGGTGGTCGTCAAATATTCCCGGCGAAAACGGCGGGCGGCGGATTTGGCCGAGCCCAAGTCGGCAAGGGCGGCGGCTTGGGCTGCGTCGTCGGGCGAGCCGCTAACTAGGCGCGATTGCACGGCTTCGTTATAATGCGCCTCGATTTCCGTCCGGATGCGGGTCTGGGCCGAGGGCACAAGGTCGCGCGTGGCGAGGTCGAGCCATTCGGAAAGGCTTTGCGCGGGAGGGTGTTGGAAGAGGCGCATGGCGAATGAATTAAGTAGCGGTGGAAGTGTGGTTAGGCATATCCTCGTCGCTGGCTGAGCGCAGCTTCTTCCAAAGATGAAGCATCGGGAAAATACCCGCAGGGCAGGAGAGGTAGGGTAACATGAGCACGCCGAGCAGGCTGTCCCGGTCTGGCTGGCAGAGTCCGTAGGCCACAACCAAATAGAGGCCAAGGTTGAGGTGAAAGATGAGGAAATGAATCGCGATCAGCCGGCGCACGATGGCCTTGGTCATTTTTTGCCCAGCCAGCACCCTGGCGCAAATTTTGCCGGGAATAAAGGCCAGGGCCTGCACTAGCATAATAGTCGCCAAAAAACGAAGCGGCTGATGGGTGGACTGCGAATCAGCAAAAACCAAGTTCGTAAATAGAAGAAGGCTGGCCATGCCGAGCAGGCGCGTGGAACGATCGCTTTCAAGCAAGTGGTTGACGCACGCGATGTCCCCCTGATTGAAATGCTCCCGGCAAAAACGCTTGAAGGCGGCGGATGGAGCGCCCAAATCCGCCAACGCAGCGGTTTGCGCGGTGAATTCTGTGGAACCGTTTTGCAAATACGCTTGCACGGCTTGGGCGTAATGCGACTCAATTTCCGCCCGGATGCGGGCTTGGGCGGACGGCGCAAGGTACCAAGTGGCCTGCTCCAGCCATTCGGCGAGGCTTTGCGGTGCTTGCGGTGGTACGCCCAGAATCATGGGGAGATCGGAAAGCGGGTTAAGCGGTGGAGGGGTCGGGTGGCGACCGGTCGTCTTTACTGGCGGCGGCCAGCTTTTTGCGCAAGCCGAAGCAGTAGATAACCGTATAAACGGAAAAAAAGTAAAACACCAATGGATCAGATTGGCCATAGGCCGATGGCATCCCGATATAATGTCCAAGAGCAAGGACACCCACATTCAGGCAGGTGAGGGATGCCAGCATAATAATCAGGCGCAGAGTCACTTGGGTGGTTTTCTGCCAGGCCAGCACGCAAAAGGCGACGTAGCCGAGGAAGAAAATGAACGACCATAAGAGTCGAGGCAAAAAGTCTGAATGAGGCGGAAGGAAAAAATTGATGATGGAGTAAATCAACCCGAATGACCCGAAGAAGCATTGGTAAAAGGCGAAGACGACCGCGCGGGAGGCATCCGTGGAGCTGAGGTAGGCTTCGTTAAAGCGTCGGGCGGCGGCATAGGCATCGCCCAGATCGGCCAGTGCGACGGTTTGCGCAACAGATTCGGAGGAGCCCTTGGCCAGGTGGAATTTCACGGCCTCGGCGTAGTGCGCTGCGATTTCCGGGCGGACGCGAACTTGAGCCGACGGCACGAGGTTCCGCGTGGCGGCATCGAGCCACTCGGGGAAGTTTTGCGGTTTTTTGAGTATGCCGAGGATCATGGGGGTTTCAGATGGAAGAAGTGAAGCGCGGCGAGTGGGAGAAGTAGGCTATGGCAGTTGGGTTAGGCGGCGGCAGTATTATGGGGGGCAGGTCGTTCCAATCGTCGCCAGCGGTCAGCAGCTTCCGGCGCACTTGCAGCCAATAGGAGCTGGACGCGGCATACTGAACCACAAAGATGCCCATGATTGATAGGGTGAACAGGTCCATATAGGGTATATCGCCGGTTGCGCGAAGGATATCCTGCTGAGTGCCCCAGATTAAAAACAAATATCCGGCGCAGCAAAGCAGATTGCGAGTGGCACGAAGGCCGGTAATCTGCCGCAGGTTGGGCGGGGTGAGCAGGCGCCCGGCCAAAACATGGGCGCGGATGGCCAGGGCAAACCAGACCAGCCACCACAATTGAAAAATTGTTAGTAAAAGCCAAAGTGGCACGCCGGGGGATGGCGGCTGGGTAACCCACAGGCCCAAAGCAAAAACGAAGTTGAAGAACATGAAGAACAAATAGAAACCAAGCCGCCGCCGTGAGCGATCAATCTCTAAATTACTTCTGAGCTCATTAACATTGTATAGCGTCAGGTGTTCCTGACGAAAGTGCCGGTTCGCGGCTTGCGCGCTGCCCAATTCTGCCAGCGTCGCGTATTGGGCTTCCGCTTCAGTCAATCCGTTCGCCAGATGGAATTGCACGGCCTCGGTGTAATGCGCTTCGATTTCCGCGCCAATGCGGTTTTTGGCCGAAGGGACAAGAAACCGCGTGGCCCGGTCCCGCCATGCGGGAAGGGTGCGCGGCGTATTCAAGCCCAAGAGAGATTTAAGAAAACCCAGAATCATGCCCCCTCCTGGAGTAGGCCACTGATGGCGCCGGAGAATTGGAGCCATTCCTGGCGTTCCTTGACGAGAACTTTTTTGCCTTTTTCAGTGAGCTTGTAATAGCGGCGGGTGCGACCGTTTTCCTCGCGGGTGGAGGAGGTGATAAGTTTCTTCGCTTCGAGGCCGTGGAGGGCGGGGTAGAGGGTGCCCTCCTTGAAATCGAGGACGCCTTTGGAACATTTTTTAATGTCCTGTGCGATGCGATAGCCGTGGTTGGGGCCCTGGCGGAGGTTTTGCAAAATCAGAGTGTTGAGGCTGCCTTTGAAGTTCATATAAAAGGAAGATACATCGAAAGCCGATGCATCGGCAAGTGTTTTTTTACAGGGGCGGGGGCGGAGGGCCTAAAGATCAGAGGAGCAAAGGAGCAGAGGAGCAAAGGGACTCAAGCATGGAGGTTGCTGAAGCTGTAAAGGAATCTTGGCCGCAACGGGGCGCAAGAGGATAGGCAAAGGCGCAACCCGGCCCCCCTGGGCGGGGTTTCCCTTGGTCAACAAATAGATGAATTCCGGGTTTCCCACGGCCCGGAAATGTCTCTATGGTCGCTCTTCCCCTCACCCCTCTGCCTACCCCCTTGTTAAAATGACCCGTGTTATTCCGACCGCCTGGTGGACCGTTCTGGCCGCGTTGATGGCGCAAACATCATTGTTGGCTGCACCGGAGCCTGCGGCGGTGGACAATCCGCAATCGCTGGCGGGGCAATGGCGTTTTGCCATGGATCGGGACGACGTGGGCGTGAAGGAAACATGGTTCACGAAAGATTTGGCGGACAAGATCAAGCTGCCGGGCATCCTGCAAGGGCAGGGTTATGGCGACGACATCAGCGTGGACACACCGTGGGTTTCCAGCGACCGCCTGGGGCCGGCATGGTGGAAAACCCAGCCGGAGAACGTGCGCGCGAAGTATTCCCAGCCTGGGCATGTCGAAGTGCCGTTTTTGTCCCAGCCGGCGAAGCATTACCTCGGCGTGGCGTGGTACCAGCGGGACATTACCATCCCGGATGCGTGGAAAGACCAGCGAGTGGTGATCTTTTTGGAGCGGGCGCATTGGCAGAGCACGGTTTATGTGGATGACCACCAGTATGGTTACGAAGACAGCCTGGTCGCGCCGCATGTGACGGATTTGGGGGTGCTGACGCCCGGCACACATCGGTTGAGCATCCGGGTGGACAACCGCACGATGCTGCCCGATGACAAGCAGCACCTGCTCGATGGCCACTCGGTGTCGGACTCGCTCGGCGCAACGTGGAACGGCATCGTCGGGCGCATTGAATTGTCGGCCACGACGCCGGTATGGATTGCGGACGCGCAGGTCTTTCCGAACGTCGAAGCGAAAACGGCGCATATTGTTATTACCATCGGTAACCGAACGGGCAAACCCGGCACGGCCACGCTGAAGGCGGCGGTGGACTTCCAACATTTATATGGGCCCGAAACAGACATCGTAGGCGGAACGACCGATTCAGTGGATGCCACGGTGACGTGGGATAATTTGGGCGGCCGGGCGGTAATGGATGTGCCGGTGACGTTTGGAGCGATTCCCTGGGATGAATACCACCCGGCGCTCCAGCACATCACGTTGACGCTCAATGGTGGCGGGGCCGACGACACCCGGGAGGTGACTTTTGGGATGCGCGAAATTTCCTATAAAGAGCACGACATTTTGCTGAATGGCAACCCGATCAACTTGCGCACCACGCATGATGGCGGCGAATTTCCGCTGACCGGGTACCCGTCCATGGATGTCGCGGCGTGGAAGAAAATCATCCAGACTTGCAAGGATTACGGGCTCAATGGCATGCGGTTTCATTCGTGGTGCCCGCCGGAGGCGGCATTCACGGCGGCCGACGAGCTGGGTTTTTACCTCCAGCCAGAATGCGGGATGTGGAACGCGTTTGACCCGGGCAGCCCGATGGTGCAGCGGCTGGAGGACGAAACGGCACGGCTGCTCAAAGCCTACGGCAACCACCCGTCGTTTATTCTCCTGTCACCGAGCAACGAACCGAAGGGCAATTATACGCAGGTGACGCCGCAATGGGCGGTGAACTGGTATAAGAAGGACAACCGCCGTCTTTACTCGGCCGGCACCGGCTGGTCGGCCGCGGCGCAGGTCAACGGCCCGCAATACGCGAGCATGCCCGCCTTCGGAACCGGGCAGTTGCGTAACAGCGCGGGCTGGTTTGGCAAGGATTTTGCCTCCGCGCTGACGAATGTGCATATTCCGGTATTGTCGCATGAAGTGGGCCAGTGGTGTGCCTATCCCGACTTCAGCATCATCAAGAAGTTCACGGGTTATCTGCGGCCCAGCAATTACGATATTTTCCGGGACTTTGCCCAAGACCACGATTTATTGCAGTGGAATAGTTTGTTTGCGTGGGCCTCGGGAAAATTCCAAGTGGAGTGTTATAAGGAGGATATCGAGGCGAACCTGCGCACACTGGGTCTGGCTGGCTTTCAATTGCTGGACTTGCATGACTATCTCGGGCAGGGCACGGCGCTGATCGGGGTGCTGGATGCGTTTTGGGATTCCAAAGGCTATGTGACGCCCGCGGAATTCCGCCGTTTTGCCGGGCCGACGGTGCCGCTGGCGCGCCTGAGCAAACGCATTTTCACCACGGCGGAGACCCTCACCACCGACGTCGAACTTTATAACTACGGCGAAGCGCCGTTGCCCAACGTGATACCTTATTGGAAAATTGTGGACGCCAAAGGCAAGACGGTGGCCGCCGGTGATTGGGATGAACGCAATATTCCCCTCGGCAAAAACATTCCGCTGGGCCAGGTCACGGCGGATTTGTCCATGCTCAAGGCGCCGGCGGCGTATAAGCTCGAGGTGGGGGTGCAGGGCACGGACGTAAAGAATGATTGGAATATCTGGGTCTACCCGGCGAAGATTGATGACGGCATGCCCGCCGGGGTGACGGTGACCACCAACTGGAGTGAGGCGCGCACGGCGCTGGCGGCCGGCAGCAAAGTGCTGTTTATGCCCACCGCAGCGGATTTGGATGCCGCAAAGAGCCCGCCGATGCAACGGTTGCCCGTTTTCTGGAACCGGCAGATGAACCCCAAGTTGGACGCGATGCTGGGGCTGGTGTGCGACAAAGCCAGCCTGGCGCTGGCGGAATTTCCGACGGAGGTTTATTGCGACTGGCAATGGACGCAAATTGTCAACGGCGTGCCTTCGGTCAATTTGAACGATGCGCCGCATGAACTGCGCCCCATTGTCTGGGCGATTGATGATTGGAACCGCGACTGGCGGCTGGGCGTCATTTTCGAGGCCAAGGTGGGCCCGGGCAGCCTGTTGGTGTCGGCCATCAATTTGAACAATGACCATGGCGGGCCGGTATTGGAGCAATTGCGGCGTTCTTTGTTTGATTACGCGGGCAGTAATAAATTCCAGCCCACCACGGCGCTGACTCCGGATGAGGCCGATAAATTATGGGTTGCATCCGCCAGTCCGGCGCCAGCTCCGGCGTTGCCCAAGCTGGACACCGCAAATCCCAATTCCGATGTGTATGAAGGTCCGGCCGTAACTCCTCCGGCCCCATAATTTTACCACCCCCTATCCCCATGAAAAAAATTACCCTGTTGATTGCTTGGTTCACACTGACCGGATTCGCTGCCGCGTTTGGGCAGGCTGCCCCGGCAACCGTGGTGAAGCCGGATTTGAAACGTTACGTCATTTCCGATTTGGGCGCCGTAGGCGACGGCAAGACGGTGAACACCCAGGCGATCCAAGCGGCCATTGACCAGTGCGCGGCGGCTGGCGGCGGCGTGTTGGTGGTGCCAAAGGGGACGTTCCTGAGCGGGGCGTTATATTTTAAGCAAGGCGTCAACCTGTTGGTCGAAAAAGACGCAATTTTGAAATCCACCTCGACGATGGCTGACTTTCGGCCAATTTATACCCGCTGGGAAGGCATCGAGCGCTACTGGACGTCGGCGTTTTTGAATTTTATCAATGTGAAGGATGTGGATGTTTCCGGCGAGGGTACGATTGATGGTTCCGGCCAGGATTTTGGCGGAGGTGGCCGGGGGCGGGGCGGGCCGGGTGGGCCGGCGGGGGCGCCTGGCGCGCGCGGCCCCGTCAATCCCGCGGCAGGCACCGGGTTGACGGCTGAGCAGTTGACGACCCTCAACAACGCCTTCCGTAAATTATTGTCCAGTGACGATGGGGCAAAGGCGGTGCTTGGCAAATATCCAGACCGCCTGTGGATCACTGGCGGCAGCGGAGCACCTGCGGGTGGGCCGGGCCGCGGTGGAGTTCCCCGGGGCACGCCGCAACAATTCACGGGTCCCACGCCCAAAGTCGAAGATTACTACTCCTTACCCCTGCCGACGACGACGGCCCTCAATTTCGCGCCGGACCCGGCCAAGTTGCCGCCGATTAACGCCGCCGGCACGCGGATTCCCGGCGGTGGTGGCACCGCGCCGCCGCGGGCCTTGGTATTTCAGAACTGTGAAAATGTCCGGGTTTCCGGTCTGCACCTTTTGAACGAAGCGCGCTGGGGGTTTGTTTTTATCTATTGCCACAATGTCACGGCGGAAAACCTGACGGCCTTTACAGAGTCCCGCATTCCCAGTTCTGACGGCATGGACGTGGATTCTTGCAATGGCGTGCACATTATTGGCTGCAGTTTTGACGATGGCGATGACGACATTTCCATCAAATCCGGCAAGGACGAGGACGGCCGGCGGGTCAACATCCCGTGTGAGAACATTCTCATCGAAAAATGCCATTTTGGGCGCGGTGACGGCGGCGCGGCGATGGGGAGTGAGACTTCCGGCGGCATCCGCAATGTGACTGTGCGCGATTGCGTGGCAGACAATGGCAACGCGGCGCCGGTGCGCATCAAGACCAACATCACCCGCGGCGGTGTCATCGAAAACATCACCTACGAAAACATCACCTACAACGACGTGCAGCGCGCCTACGAAATCAATTTGGAATGGACGGCCACCTCCTCTTCCGGCGTCCGCATGCCGCCGACCTTGCGCAACGTCAAAATCATCAATTGCTCCGGCCAGGCGAATTCCGCGGGGATTATTCACGGCGTGTCCGACAGCCTCATTTCCAACCTGACCTTTGATAATTGCCACATCACCACGCGCACGGGCCTGCAGATTGACAATGTGACGGACGACGTGAAGGCCAGCGCGCAAG
>CAZCMU010000128.1:6601-8473 GCA_964499725.1 uncultured Opitutales bacterium | reverse complement strand
AATACGGCGTGCCGGTGAAAAGCGTGGTTTGCGCGGGCGGCATTGCGGAGAAAAACCCGCTGCTCATGCAAATTTATGCGGATGCCACCGGGCGCGAAATGCGCGTCGCGCGCTCGGCGCAGGCCTGCGCGCTGGGCTCGGCGGTGGCCGCATCGGTGGTGGCCGGCGTCCACGCCGATTTCGCCACCGCGCAAAAAGCCATGACCGGCTGGAAAGATGTCGTGTACAAACCTCGCCGCGCGGACAAGGCGGTGTATAACAAACTCTACAAACTCTACATGAAGCTGTACGACAACCTCGGTGGCGTGCGCAACGTGAACCTCGGCCGCGTGATGAAGGATTTGCTGGAAATCAAAGACAACGCGGCGAAGTGAATTTATCCATGATCCTCCTCCCTAAAAATCTCGAAGTCTGGTTCCTGGTCGGAAGCCAGCATTTGTACGGCGAAGCGGCGCTGAAAAAAGTCGCGCAAAACGCGCAGGTCATTGCGCGGTCGCTCAATAAAGCGGAGGAACTGCCGCTGAAGGTCGTCCTCAAGCCCGTGCTGACGCGCCCGCACGAGATCACGCAAATCATGGACGAGGCGAATGTCGCGCCCAACTGCGTGGGCCTCGTCGCGTGGATGCACACGTTTTCGCCGGCGAAGATGTGGATCAACGGACTGAAGAATTTGCGCAAGCCACTCGCGCACCTGCACACGCAGTTCAACCGCGACCTGCCCTGGGGCGAGATTGACATGGACTTCATGAACCTGAACCAGGCCGCGCATGGCGACCGCGAGTTCGGCTTCATCGGCGCGCGCCTGCGCCTCGACCGCAAAATCATCGTCGGCCACTGGCAGGACAAGGATGTTGTTGCAGCGCTCGGCGCGTGGATGCGCGCGGCCACGGCCTGGCACGACTGGCAGGGCGCAAAGTTCGCGCGCTTTGGGGACAACATGCGCCAAGTCGCCGTGACCGAGGGCAACAAGGTATCAGCCGAAATCGCCTTCGGGTTTTCCGTGAACGGCTACGGCGTCGGTGATTTGGCGGCCAAGGTTAACGCAGTGAAAGACGCCACGGCCGACCGCCTCTGCGCGAAATACCAGGAGCTATACAACGTCGCGCCCGAATTGCGCAAGGGCGGCGCGCGGCATGAATCGCTGCGCGAGAGCGCGAAAATCGAACTCGGTCTGCGCGTGTTTTTGGAGGAAGGCAGCTTCAAGGGCTTTACCACCACATTTGAAGATCTGCACGGGTTGAGCCAACTGCCCGGCATGGCGGTGCAGCGGCTGATGGCCGAGGGCTACGGGTTCTCCGCCGAGGGCGATTGGAAAACGGCCGCGCTCGTGCGCGCGTTTAAGGTCATGGCCAATGGTCTGCCCGGCGGCGTGTCGTTCATGGAGGACTATACCTACCACATGGGCGAAGACGGACGCAAAGTGCTCGGCGCACATATGCTAGAGATTTGCCCGACGATTGCCGCCGCGCAGCCGCGCGTGGAAATCCACCCGCTGGGCATCGGCGGCAAGGCCGATCCGGTGCGTTTGGTATTCGACTCCAAGCCGGGCGCGTCCATCAACGCCTCGCTGGTGGATTTGGGCAATCGTTTCCGCCTGCTAGCAAACGAAGTCACCGCCGTCGAGCACCCCGCGCTGCCGAAATTGCCGGTGGCCCGCACCGTATGGGAACCCAAGCCCGATTTCGCCACGGCGGCGGCGGCGTGGATTCTCGCCGGCGGCGCGCACCACACGGCCTTCAGCCCCGCGCTGACCAACGAGCATGTCGAAAACTTTGCGGAGATGGCCGGCGTCGAATACTTCCTCATTTCCGACCACACCACCATGGGCTGCGCCAAGCGCGAATTGCGCTGGAATGAATTGTATTATCAACT
>CAZCMU010000128.1:0-6501 GCA_964499725.1 uncultured Opitutales bacterium | reverse complement strand
GCCAACCGCATCCTGCCCAAAACCGGGCTGGTGGATTTGACCTTCGGCAACGTCAGCGTGCTCGACGAAAAAGCCGGCGTGTTCGCCATCAAACCCAGCGGCGTACCGTATGAAAAATTGAAACCCGCCGACATGGTGCTGGTGGATCTCGACGGTAAAATCGTCGCGGGCAAATTACGCCCGTCTTCGGACACGCCGACGCACCGCTGCCTTTTTCGCGCGTTCACGGGCGTGCGCTCCATCGTCCACACGCACTCGCGGCACGCGGTGGCCTTTGCGCAGGCCGCGCGGGAAATTCCCAACCTCGGCACCACCCATGCGGATTATTTTGACGGCGCCGTGCCGCTGACCCGCGCGCTGACCCCAAGTGAAATTGCCAAGGACTATGAATGGGAAACCGGCAACGTCATCGTCGAGCGCTTCAAGGATTTAAATCCCCTCGACTTGCCCGCGGCGCTGGTGCGCCACCATGGTGTTTTTGTTTGGGGCTCCTCGGCCAAGAAGGCACTCGAAACGGCGCGGGCGCTGGAAGCCATCGCGCAAATGGCATTATGGACGCTACAATTACAGCCCGCCATGCCGCCCATCCCCAAGGCCTTGCATGAAAAACATTTCCGACGCAAGCACGGGGCCACGGCGTATTACGGACAAAACGGAAATGGTTAGCGGCGCAAACGCTGCCAGTTCGAAGTTCCATTAATCAAAAATTGAAAAGTCCATAAACCCGCGCCAGACTGCACAAATGAAGCCGGCGCGTATTTTTCTTTGGCTGGTTTCCGTGTTGCTGGCGTTCCTCGCCTGGTGGTATTGGCCGGCTACCCCTGCGCTGGCGCCGATGGCGAATTCTCGTTCAACAACAATGGCCGTTGAGCCGCCCAAAGCCTTGCCGGCACGCCCCGGTGATGCGGCCCAACCCGCGACTTTGCCCACCGTCGCAAACACGGGGAATGCCACCGCGCTGGACGCCAGCCGGCAGGAAACGCTGGACGGTTTGCTCAAATTTCAAACTGCGCTGGAACAAAGCTTGAGCACCACCACCGATCCCAAGGACCGTGATGCGCTGGAACATGAGCTGGCCCAGCTTCAAATCCAAATTCAACAAGACATCGGCCCTTCCGTTACGCCGCCGGTGGTCACGACGAATCTGGGTGAAATCGCGTTAAATGAAGGCCGATCGGTGCAACGAAAACTCGCTTCTGGAGATGTAGCCACTTTCACTGCCAGCACCACCGTTGATGGCAATTGGTCGGTGAATGTCATCGTCCGACATACAGATGCCAGCGGTGCCACCACGGATGAGTCCACCTTTATCGTTGTCCAGCCCGGCCAGGCGGCGGTGGTTAAGGCCACCGGCAACGAAATTCATATTGTCTTAAAGCTGGCGGCTCAGATGCGAACGGTACCTTAATTCCGGAAATTGCGTCCTTGCCCAGTTCGCCAGGGTGGGCGTAAAATGCGCTTTCCCCCTACCCTTTGCATCGTTTTGGCGGTTTCGGTGTTTAATTGCACTGCTCCGCTCCACCCCTGCCCCCATGAAGAACTTGCTTGTCACCCGCATTCTGGGCGCCTGCTGCGCCCTCACTCTGGGCGCAGCCACGGCGTCCGCCCAAAACCCCGTCACCGGCTCCGCGGTGAACGCCACCCCCCCGGCGATGCCCTCCGCGGCCTCGGCCGGTGGTTCCACGGTTTACAATGTCCGCGCCTATGGCGCGACCGGCGACGGCACAACCGTGGATAGCGATGCCGTCAACAAGGCGATTGACGCGGCGGCGGCCCACGGCGGCGGCACTGTTTACTTTCCCGCCGGTTACTACCTTTGTTTTTCGATTCACCTGAAGACCAACATCACCCTGTACCTTGACCAAGGCTCGTGGATAGTCGCTGCTGAAACACCGCCGGAAGTGGTGGCGCTGCAACCCCGCGGCGGTCGCGGGTTCGGCGGTGGTGGCGGCCCCGGAGCCGCGGGCCCACGCGGGACCGCCGGAGGAGGCGGACGCGGCGGGTTTGGCGCGCAGCCTCCGCGTATTCGTGGCGCTGAGCCACCGGCTGCACCAGCTTTGGCCCCGGGTACGGTTCCCAGTCTGAACGACTTCCCGCCACCCATCCAATCCCAAGCCGTGCAAGACTTCCTGGCCAAAGTGCCGCCGGGAACCCATATGTATGACCTGATCGAAAAAAATATCTGGTCAGGTCTGCCGGCGTGGCGCCAGCCTGCGGAAGCCGCAAACATCCCGGCCGGACAGCCGCTGCCCGCCAACCCGCCCGTCACCGAGCAATATCAGGACTTCGGCCACTGCTTCTGGCATAACAGCCTCATCTGGGGCGATGGCATCACCAACGTTTCCATCATCGGCCCCGGCATCATCTTTGGACGCGGCCTTTCGCGTGGCGATGGCCCCACCAACCTCGGCGGCGGCAACAAGTCTATTGCGCTGGTCAACTGCCGCAACGTCACCCTGAAGGACTTCACGGTTTCCCGCGGCGGGTGGTTCTGCGTTCTCGCCACGGGGGTGGATAATTTCACCATCAGCAATGTCAAGGTGGACACCAACCGCGACGGCTTCGACATTGACTGCTGCCAGAACGTCCGCATCTCGGACTGCACTATCAATTCACCGCAAGACGACGGCCTCGTCCTCAAAAGCTCCTATGCGCTGGGCTACGCGCGCCCGACGCAAAATGTGACCATTACGAATTGCCAGGTCAGTGGCTTCCAGGAAGGCACACTGCTCGATGGCACGTACAAACCTTACCAGGGGCAGTCCGATGGCGGCGGCGCCGGCACCGGGCGCATCAAATTCGGCACCGAATCCAACGGCGGTTTTAAAAACATCACCATTTCCAATTGCGTGTTCACCCATTGCCGCGGACTGGCCCTCGAAGCGGTGGACGGCGCCATCATTGAGGACATAACCATCAACAACATCACCATGGAGAGCGTCGTCAACTCGCCCATTTACATCCGCCTCGGTCGCCGTCTGCGTGGACCGCCGGAAAACACGGTTATCGGCGCCATCCGCCGTGTTAACATCAGCAATATTGAAGTCTCGAACGCCGTCTATGGCTCATCCATCATCATCGCGGGCACGGTGGACCATCCCATCGAAGACGTGCTCCTGAGCGATATTCGCATCACCTATCAGGGCACCGGCACCCGCGAAATGGCACAATACGACCCGCCGGAAGATGAATCGCAGTTTTACCCCGAGCCCAGCCGTCTCGGCACCATGCCCGCCTACGGGATGTTTGCCCGGCACGTCAACGGGCTGACGGTGCGCAATGTCAACGTAAGCTATAATGCCACCGATTTTCGCCCGGCCGTCGTCCTCGATGACGTGCAAAGCATCGCATTCGACCACTTCAAGGCCCAACACGAAGCCGACGTGCCCGAGTTTATGCTTTGGAATACGCGCGACTTCGACATCGAGCACTCGACCGGCCTCGCCGACCAGCACATTGACAAAATGGACCAAGGCGTTGTCGCCAAATAGATTTTTTTGCCAACCTTATCCCCCGATACCCATGAAAGCCCTCCCCAGTTCCCTCCTTGCGGTCGCCGTTGCCGGCGGCCTGTTCTCCGCACTTGTGGCGCAAACCGCACCCGCTAGCAATGCCGGTAACGCCCCCGACGCCGCTGCCGCAGCGCGCCCCGCCCGCGCGCCCCAGCAAGTTGCCGGCATCCAGACCGACTCGACCGTGAGTTCCTACAAATTCTACTTCGGCACGGGCAGCGCCCCGGCCGGATTCACCAAAATCACTCCTGACATGGGCTATAACGACCAGCGTGGCTACGGTTTTGACCGCGCCACCAAGGTCAGCGTGGTGCCCAAGGATAAATCCAGCGCGGAGGGCATCATTACCGCGGATAGTCAGTTCTATTTCTCCACCGCGCTGCCCGAGGGCAATTACAAGGTCACAGTCACGCTAGGCAATCCCACTGCGGCGACGAACACGTCCGTCAAGGCCGAATTGCGGCGCCTGATGCTGGAAAATATCGCCACCAAGCCCGGTGAATACTCGACGCAGACTTTTATCGTCAACACCCGCCGGCCCGAATACCCGGGTGGTGTGGTCAGCTTGAAGGGTGGCCCGCCCATGTATCGCGAGGACCACTCGGAAGCCTGGGACTGGGACAAAGGCCTGACCTTGGAATTCAATGGCGACCACCCGAGTATCGCGGCACTCTCGATTGAAAAAGTTGACGTGCCCACCGTGTTCATCCTCGGCGACTCGACTTCCTGCGACCAGATGACGGAACCCTTCAACAGCTGGGGCCAGTCCATCACGCGTTTTTTCAAGCCCGACATCGCGGTGGCCAACCACGGCGAGTCCGGCGAAACCGCCGCAGACTGCCTCAATCGCCACCGCTTGGATAAAATCTGGAGTCTGATGAAACCCGGCGACTACCTGCTCGTGCAATTCGGCCATAATGACATGAAAGCCCCGGGCACGCCCGAGAGCTACCGCGCCGCGCTCCAAAAAATCGCGGACGGCACCAAGAAGGCCGGCGGCACGCTCGTCATCGTCACGCCGATGAACCGCCACACCTTCAACGGCAACACCGTCACCAACAGCCTCGGCGCCTATCCCTACACCGCCTACAAAGTGGCGGCGGACAACAATGTCGCCTGGATTGAGCTTAACGCGATGAGCAAGTCGCTTTATGAATCTTTCGGCCCCGATAAGTCGGAAGTTTTGTTTGCCGCCACCAGCGCCACCGGCCACGACGGCACGCACCACAGTTCCTTCGGCAGCTACGAACTCGCCAAATGCGTCGTTCTCGGCATCCAGCAGGACAAGCTGGATCTAGCCAAGCACATCGTGGACGGCTTCCATTTCGATCCTTCCAAACCCGACCAGCCGGAAGACTTCAAGGTCGCACCCACGCCCCGGATTAGCCGCACCGAAGACAAGCCGCCGGGGAGCTAAACCGGGCGATTACCGAACGTCTTTATAACCCAACCTTATCCCACTACTCCCATGAAAATCCTGTCTCGCTCCATCCTTGCGGCTGCCCTAGCTGGCAGCCTGTTTTTAGCGCTCGGGGCGCAAACTACCCCCGCCGGCAATGCGGATAACACCGCCGCGCCGGGCCGCGCCATGGTTCCCCAGCCCATCGGCGGCATCCAAGCCGACGTGACCACGACTTCGTATAAATTCTACTTCGGCACGGGCACCGCCCCGGCAGGGTACAGCAAGGTCATCCCTTATATGGGCTACACGGATACCGTGGGTTATGGATTCTATCGCAGTGCAACACCCGTGACCGGCGTCATGGACAAGTCTGGCCAAGCCCCCAATGGCATCATCACCTCCAACAAGGAAATCTACTTTGCCACTGCGTTGCCCGAGGGCAATTACAAGGTCACTGTTACCTTTGGCCACCCTGACCTGGCCACCAATACTTCCGTCAATGCCGAATCCCGCCGCTTGATGCTTGAGGGTATCACGACTAAACCCGGCGAATACGTCACCAAGACCTTCATTGTCAATATTCGCACGCCGAAGTATGCGGGCGGCTACGTGAACCTGAAGGCCACGCGCGAAACGATGGATGAAGCCATGGACTGGGATAAGGGCCTGACCCTCGAATTTCTCGGTGATCACCCGAGTGTCGCCGCGCTCTCGATTGACAAGGTTGACGTGCCCACGGTTTATGTCGTCGGTGATTCCACTTCCTGCGACCAGAAGACCGAGCCCTTTAACAGCTGGGGCCAGACCATCACTCGCTTTTTCAAACCCGAAGTCTCCGTTGCCAATTACGGCGAATCCGGCGAAACCGTCGGAGACAACCTGGGCCGCCACCGCTTTGACAAAATTTGGAGTCTGATGAAACCCGGCGATTACGTCTTTGTCACTTCCGGCCACAACGAAAAGAACGGGAAGAACAACGACATGACCTTTGACCAAAGGTTTTATGATGACTGCAAACGCATTGTGGACGAAACCCGCCAGCGCGGCGGCATCCCCGTGCTCGTGACGCCCATCTCCCGCGCACCCGGCTCCGCTTCGCTGGGGCCCTACCCCGGTGAAATGCAAAAGCTCGCCACGGATGAGAAGGTTGCCTTCATTGACCTGCAAGTGCCCACCGCCACACTTTACCACACGCTCCCGAATTACCATGTGGCCTTCGCCAGCGCCACCGAAGCCACCCATAACAGTGACTTTGGCAGCTACGAAGTTTCTAAAATGATCATGCTGGGCATCAAGCAGAACAAGCTCGACCTCGCCAAATACATCGTGGACGACTATCGGGATTTCGACCCCGCCAAACCCGACCAACCCAGCGACCTCCGGTTTCCCCCGACCCCGAATCCGAATCGCACAGTTGACACCCCACCCGGCAGCTAGACGGGAAGATCTGTATTTTGATTGAACAATGGGCGGCCTTTGGGCCGCCTGTTTTTTTGGTAAAACGCGCCGTTCTTGCTAACCGGGAATATTTGGTCTAGCCATGGTCTGGCCCCACCCCGCCATGAAACTACCCCGTTTTGTTGTTCT
>CAZCMU010000127.1:0-8550 GCA_964499725.1 uncultured Opitutales bacterium | reverse complement strand
GTAGCCTTGTGCAAAAAGTTCACCGGCGGCGGTTGGTTCACGGCCGCCTTGGCCTCGGCTTGGAGTTTCTCCGGCTCAAGGGCCAGCTTCCGCTCGTACTCCAGATAAGGTTGAAAAGCGTCCCACGCTTCATCCACCCGCCCCGCGCGCAACAGGAGGTCGGTATGCCACCAGGACACAAACGGCGGCGGGTTGGGCTGGTTGGCCAGCACCTCGACGGTCGCCAGCGCGGCGGTGAAATCTTGCGCGTCCAACTGGGTGTGCAACAAAACCGTGCCCGCCTCTAAATCCTTCGGGTTGTCGGCCAGCCGCTTTTCCAGCGTCGGCGTGTCCGATGGCCCAAACAGGGTGAGCGGGGGGACGTCGAGGGCCGGCATATGTTCGCGCGCCACGCTCAACGCATCGCCCCGGCGTCCGACTGTGGCATCCGCCGTCATGATTATCTGCCAGGAATCACTCACAATTCTCGGGTTGCCGTCCAGGTATGCCAGAACGGCGGGCCCGTCGAGTTGGGCCCAGCGTTGCAGCAGGTCGTGGCGCTGGGTCATGCTGTAACGGGAAAGTTTCGGATCGGCGCTCAGTTCAACCGCCAGTTCTGCAGGAAAGCGTTTCGGCGACACTTGTTTGGTCAGAAATTCCCAGCGAAACAGTGGATTCGCCCGGGATAGGATGCTGGCATAATCCTCGCCGTCCGGCCAGTCGTGCAACGCGTTGTAGATGTCGCGCCACAAGCCTTCCGGCACCGCATCCTGGCGCCCCAGCGCTTCGCGCCACGCCGCCACTGCCTGAATATGGTTCGTCCGTTCCCACAACACGCCCTCGGTGTATGGCACCCGCGCCCAGGCCGGCTCGAGAAACCGGGCGATGCGAAAATCATTCAAAGCGGCGTCCGGATTGTTTTGATAAAGCAGTTCGGCGCGGGCGCGCTGAAAATACGGCCACCAGGCCAGCGGGCGCACCTGCGCGCCTTCCACGGCGGCCGCCCACAAGGCGTCGTCATCCTGATCCGTCGTCGCCTGGTCGGACCGGGCATGGGCGCGCACTTCGATGAGCGTCGAATTCAGCCGCCAGCCCGCCTGCGCCGCCAGCCACGCCCCGCCGACCACCAATAGCGCCAGGCCGGCCACCCGCCATAGATAACCTGGAATGAATGATTTCGCCGGGTGCTCCTGGTCCGGCGCGGCGATGGCAAAAATCCAGGCCACCAGCAACCAGGTTCCAAAACGATGGGTCGGCACATTTACGAAACTGTTCAAGAAAAACAAGCCGATGCAAATCGCCGCCAAATTGCGGTACGGCCCGCTCGTTTGTGCGTCCTTGCCCATTAATATCGCCGCCACGGCTCCAACCGCCAGCAGACCCGCCGCCAGCCCCGCCCACCCCGTTTCCGCCAGCAGCCACACCCAGTCGCTGTCGGGATGGCGCACGCCTTGGTAAGTCATGGCCTCACGGCGATAGAGGGGGAAAACTTGCTCGAATTGATCCAGCCCCACGCCCGCCGGCTGCGCCTTCGCCATGTCCAGCGTGTCGTGCCACAATTTGAGCCGAAACTCGGGCGAGGCCGCGGCGTCCCTGAACCCGGGCAAACGCCGCAGGGTGTCATTATCGCCAAAAAAAATGAGCAGGACCACCCCCATCACGGCCAGCGGCACCAAGACCCCGATTATGTATTTTCCCGATTTGCGCCCCAGCCGCACGAGCAGCACCGCGACGGTTCCAAAGGCAAACAAGGCCATCGCCATCCGCGAGCGGCCCATCATCAAAGCCAGCAGGCACGGCACCAGCAAGACCACCGCCATCATAAAACGCGGTCGCCGCCGGTGCAGCCCCTCAATCAGCAAACCAAACGCGATGATGCCGCCCAGGCAATACCACAGGGCCGATTCATTGCGGTTCGGAAAATAACTAAAGTTCATCGCCTCCAAACCCAGCGGATATTTCTCCTTGAAGACATTGCCCAGCGCCGCCCCCGCCGACAGCACGGAACTGAGCACCGCCAGGGACCACAGGGCCAGTTTGCGCGAATCATGCGTTAGCCGCATGTTCCAGCACGCATACAGCCACGCCACGCCCGCCACGTATTGGGCCACCGCTTCCGCCGCCAGCCATGGAGCTGTGGCATTGACCGCTGGGAGCGTCACGCCATAGTTCGCCAGATCATTGCGCCAAGCCGTGTGGCCCAGCCAGGCTGCCGGAATGAATGACGCCGCGACCCCAAACACCAACAGCGCCACGAGCGCCATTTCCAGCCAGCGCGAGGGTGCCTCCTGGGGTGGCCGCGCCAATATCCAGCCCCCACTGATGATCAACACCAGGGCCCGCGCCCAAATCGGCGTCCCCCCGCCGGCCAAAACCACCAGGGCCAGTACCACGAGCACCATCCAGATTTCTGGCTGGGCCAGGTAAGGATGCGCGTGGCTGGCCGAAGCCCGCTGGGCCGGAACAGCCGTGGCCGTCGGCGGCGTCCCGGACGCAACCTGCTTATCGGTGGAATCGGTCAAACAACCTCCTCGCGAACAAAATTGCGCAAGATGCCCAGGCCTTCAATTTCCACCTCGACCACGTCGCCAGGTTGCAACCAGCTCGGCGGCGTGCGCCCCATGCCCACGCCGGCGGGGGTGCCGGTCAGTATCACCGTGCCGGCCGGCAGCGTCGTGCCACCGCTTAAAAACGCAATCAGCGCGGGCACGCCAAAAATCATGTCGCTCGTCCGCGCATTCTGGCGCAGTTCGCCGTTCACCCGGCTGCGCACCGCCACGTCCAGGCTCGCCGGCAGCTCGTCAGGCGTCACCAGCCACGGCCCTAGCGGGCAAAAAGTGTCAAAGGTCTTCCCGCGGCAAAATTGGCCGCCGCCCCACTGCCGCTGCCAGTCGCGCGCGCTCACATCATTCGCGCAACAAAAACCCGCCACAAAACTCAGCGCCGTCTGCGGCGTGGCGTTTTTGCAGGGGCGCGCAATCACGACGGCCAGCTCCGCCTCGTAATCCACCTGGTCGCTGCGCAAACCGCGGGGCAACACAATCGGCTGCTCCGGGTCCTGCACTGTCCACGGCGATTTCATGAAGACCACCGGTTGCTGCGGAATCGGCGCGCCGGTCTCTTTGGCGTGGTCGCGGTAATTCAAGCCGATGGCGAAAATAACCGGTGGCGCCACCGGCGCCAGCAACCGGTGCGGCGGCGCCGGCTCGTCTGCCTTCGACCATACGCCCCACTTGCCGCCGTCATCAAAGCATTTGGCGCAACCCTGCTCGTCGAGCCACCCCCATTGGGGCGGCCCGCCAGCCAGCGGAAGGTAACGGATGATTTTCATCGATAATCAGCCGGGGGTATGGGGCGGTAGGCTAACGCAGGCGCGCTCAGGGCTGAATCTCGAAACGGTAATCCTCAATCACGGGGTTGCTCAGCAAGTCCCGCGACAATTTGTCCAGCGCCGCGCGAAATTCCGCGGAATCGGCCCCGGCCGCCTGAAATTCGATGGTCTTGCCCACCCGCACCTGTTCCGCGGGCAAACCCAGGCTGGCCATCGCATGGCCCACCGCGTCGCCCTGCGGATCGAGCAAGTTCTTCTTGGGAGTGACAAATACGGTGACTTTCACGCCCTGTTTTTAATGCGCGTGGATGGCGGGTGACAAGGCTTATATCGCAGCTTCAGACCTTCCCCCGCGGGTGGTGCCGCGCATGCTCATCCAGCAACCGCCGGCCCTCCACCGCCGTGTAAATCTGCGTGGTGGACAAATCCGCGTGCCCCAGCATCTCCTGGATGGAGCGCAAGTCCGCCCCGTGCGCCAGCAGGTGCGTCGCAAACGAATGCCGCAGCAGGTGCGGCTTCACCGGCCGCGTAATCCCCGCGCGCCGGGCATGCTGCTTCACCAGTACCCAAAACATTTTCCGCGATAGCGGCTTGCCCTGCTGGCTCAGGAAAAGTTCGCTCCCCGTGCGCGCCCGGACCAGCGCCGGCCGCCCGCCCGACAAATAGATTTGCAGCGCCACCGCCGCCGGACGCCCAAATGGCACCACCCGCTCCTTCGCCCCCTTGCCAAACACCCGCAAAACGCGCTGTTCCAAATCAAACGACTGCAGCTTTAGCCCGCACAATTCCGACACCCGCAGCCCGCTGCTGTACATCAGCTCAAACATCGCGCGGTCGCGCAGCCCGTGCGCCGTGGTCGCCGGCGGCGCTTCCAGCAGCCGCGCCACTTCCGCCGCAGTGAGCGTCCCCGGCAGTTTGCGCCGCAGCTTCGGCCCTGGCAGCAACGCGGCAAAATCGTCCTTGCGCAAATTCTCCCGCACCAAATACCGCGCCAGCATCCGCACCGCTGTCAATTTGCGCGCCAGGCTGGCCACCGCATAATCCCGCCGCGTCAGCGTGACTAACCACGACGACACCTGCTCTGGCGTGGCCGCGCGCCAATCCGCCGCGCCCAGCTCCTGCAAATGCCGCGCACACTGCCCTAAATCGCTTTCATACGCCGTCAACGAGTGTCGCGACAAACCCCGCTCCAATTCCAAGTGCGCCAGCAGGGCGTCAATATCTCCGGAAAACGCCGTCGCCGCCATTTCCGCCTTCCGCAGTGGTCTGGCTTTTTTCTGGACGCGAGCGGCGGGCATGGTCAGTAATCATTTGCCCAGTTCCGGCTCCGCGCAATATTTTCCTCGTTGCATCCCCCGCGCTGCCCGCTAAAAGAAATTGGCTCCCCCCACCCATGAGTGATGGCGAAAATTCTTCTGTTCCCTCGGCGGTCTCCCTGCCCGATGAATCGAGCGCGCTTAAACCGACCGATTTGCGTGGCATCCTGCGCTATGTGCCCCAATTCCGCGACCACATCTTTGTCATCGCCGTGGATGGCAGTATCGTGGACGACGAAAATTTTCCGAATGTCCTCACCGATATCGCCGTGCTGCGCAGCCTGCACATCCGCGTTCTGCTCGTGCATGGCATCGGCCGGCAGCTCAAGCGCCTCGCCGCGCAACGTGACATTACCGTTTCCGACGTTTACGGCGGCGGCCCCACCGACGCCCCCACCCTCAAACTCGCCATCGAGGCCTCCGCGCTCGTCACCCACCAAATCATCGAGGGCCTCACCCACGCCGGCTTGAAGTGCGCGCTGAGCAACGCCGTCCGCGCCGCGCCCGTCGGCATCGTCAAAGGCAAGGATCAGCTCTTCAGCGGCAAGGTGGACAAGCTGGACACCGACCTTTTCCGGCAAATGTTCAACCTCGACATCGTGCCCGTCGTCTCGCCCATCGGGTTTGACCGCGAAGGCAACTCCCTCCGCATCAATTCCGACCATCTCGCCTGCGAACTGGCCATCCGCCTCGAAGCCTCCAAGCTTATTTTCCTGACGCCACATTCGGGCTTGCTACTGGGCGGCAAAGTCGAGGCCAACATCCCGCTCGAGCAACTCAAAACGCTGCTGGAAAAGAACTCGGAACAAATCGATGACCGCCTGCACAGCAAGGCGCAATACGCCGTGCGCGCCCTCGAAGCCGGCACGCCCCGCGCCCATATCCTCGACGGCCGCGTCTTCGGCGGTTTGCTGACCGAGATTTTTGACAAGGTCGGCGTCGGCACGATGATTCACGCCAACGATTACCAGCAAATCCGCGCCGCCCGCAAAAAAGACGCCCAGTCCATCTACAACATCACCCGCGCCGCGGTGAAAACGGAAAAACTCCGCCAGCGCACCCGCGAGCAAATCGAACGTGAGATCGACAGCTTCTACGTTTACGAAATTGACGGCAGCGTCATCGGCTGCGCCAGCCTCATCCCCTTCGATGGCACCGACACCGCCGAACTCGCCGCCCTCTTCGTCACGCCCTTTTATCAAGGTCGCGGCGTCGGCCATAAACTGGCTGAATTCGCCTGCCTTGAAGCGCAGCGCCGCGGCTTCGCGCGCCTCCTCGCCCTTTCGACCCAAAGCTACACCTTCTTCCGCACCGCCTGCGGCTTCGAGGACGGCACCATTGACGACCTGCCCGCCGCGAAAAAGGAAGACTACAACCGCAACGGCCGCAATTCGCGCATCCTCGTCAAGCACCTCTCCCCGGTGCCCAAGGAGCCGTGATGCGCCTTGGCGCAGGGTCTTCTCACGCCTGCTCCACAAACTCGCCAATAATTCCGTCAAACGACCCGTTGCTGAAAAACACCGCCAGGCACGGGCGATTGTCGGGATTCCGCGAATCCGCCAGCGCCGCCTCCAGTAACTCCTGATTCGTCGCAAAATGCCGCGCCTTCGGCGCCTCGCCCGGTGTTGGGTTGAGCTCCGCGCAAATCGCCACCAAATCCAGCCGCTCTGCTTCGGGCGTTTTTTCGCCGCGATGGATCGGCCCGATATAAACGTGGTCCGCCTGGGCCAGCGCCCCTGGCAAATCATTTTGAAAAACGCGCGTCCGCGCCGTGTTGCTCCGCGGCTCAAAACAGGCCAAAATGATGCGGCCCGGGTTGCGCTGCCGCAGCGCTTCCAGCGTCTCGCGGATGGCCGTGGGGTGGTGGCCAAAATCCTCGACCACCATGACGTGGCTGTCCTGCCGTAAAATTTCCTGGCGGCGGCGCACCCCCTGGAATGACTCGAGCATCGAAAGCGGCAGGTGGGTGGGATTGCGCGGATCCACGGCCAGCCCGGCGGCCAGCGCCGCCATCGCGGCATTCCGCGCGTTGAACAAGCCGCTCAAGCCCCAGCTGACGGTGTTCCAGCGCTGGCCAAGCCAGACCAGGTCGAAACGCGCCCCTCGGTCATCCTCCGAAAAATTCATAATGCGCAAGTCACAGTTTTCGCCCACGCCCACGCGCAAGGTCGTCGTCCACGGCGCCGGCGGCAATTCCGCAATATTGGGATCATCCCCGTTCAACAGGACAAATCCGTTCCGGGGCACCACCTTTAATAAGTGCGTAAAGGCCCGCTGCACGTCGGTCAAATCGCGGAAAATGTCGGCATGGTCAAATTCGAGATTGTTGATGGTGAGCAGCCACGGCAGGTAGTGGATGAATTTGCTGCGCTTGTCGAAAAAAGCGGAATCGTATTCGTCTCCCTCAATCACAAACGGCGCCTCCGGCCGCCCGGTGGTCGCGCCACTGGGCAAATCCCGCGGCACCCCGCCGATGAGCCAGCCGGGTTCAACCCCCGTGCTGGCCAGCAGGAACGCCGCCAGCGTGGCCGTGGTCGTCTTGCCGTGCGTGCCGGTGATGACCAGATTGCGCCGCCACCGCAGGACCGTCTCGCTCAAAAACGCCGGGAGCGAAACATACGGCAGCGCGCGGGTGTCCAGCAGCCATTCCATTTCGTCATTGCCCCGCGTGATGACGTTGCCCACCACCACCAATTCCGGTCGCAGCGCGCCGAGCCGCCCGTGGTCGTAACCCTCAAAAACCTTGATGCCGGCCTCGCGCAAGACCTCGGACATCGGCGGATAGACCCCGGAGTCCGCCCCCACCACTTCATGGCCGAACTCGCGCGCCAGCAACGCGGCGTGGCCCATGGCCGTGCCACAGATGCCCATGAAATAAAGGCGCATACGCCGATGTTGGCGAGCCCGTGCGGTTGCTCAAGAAGGAAAACGTCTTTCGGCAAAATTTAAGGCTGGCGTCCGACCGCCACCAGTTCTTGCAAACGGCGCAGAATGTCCGCCGGCGTGCGGTCTGGCCGCGCCGCCAGCACCCGGTTCCGCTCGGCGGCCAGTGTCGCCGGGTCGGCCAGCCACCCGCGCACCGTCGCCGCCAAATCCGCCGGTTGGCGCAGCACCCGGCCAAAACCATGCTCGCGGCAGAATTTTACCGTAATCACTTCCTGCGGCATGATGCCGCCCAGCGTGTTAAAGAGCACGGGCACGCCGGATAAAATCGCCTCGGTTGTCGTGCCGGTGCCCGGACGAGCCACCACCGCCGAAGTCACGCGCATCAATTGGGCCAGATGGCGCACATGCGGCAACGCCCGCACCGGCAATTTGGGATTGCGCTCGGCCCAGCCCCGGACTTCCGCCAAAGCCCGCGCATCATGCCCGCATAACGCCACCACTTGCATGGGCGCTGGCAAAGCTCCGCCGGCCTTGAGCGCACCGAGCAACGCCAGATGGTTTTGCGCGCTGTTGGCCCCCGTCGAAAGGAGCAAGGTAAAACGCCCGGGCTCCAAATTCAGTTCGTCGCGCACAAACTTTTCCTCCGCCACCCGGTCGCGCGGTTCCCAAAACGCCGGGTGTAGCAGAAACCCGCCGAGGAAAGTGCGCTCCGGCGCCATGCCCAGCTTATGCGCAAAGGCGCACACTTCGGGCACCGCCCCGATAAACAGGTCCGCCTTTGGATTGACCCAGTGGCGGCTGAAACCGTAGCCGCCGTGCAATTCCGTGCAATAGGTCGCGCACTTCGGTGGCGCCGCGGGCAGTGCGTCGCGCGCCGCCGCAAAAAAACCATGATTAAGGTGGTCGTGCGTGCTCACGACCAAATCCGGGCGCGCCGCGCGCACTTTTTTCATGAAAACCTCGCGCCCCATCACCCTTTCATCGCCCCCGCCGGCAAAACTCACGAATTCCAGCACATTGTAGTAAATGTGGTGCAGC
>CAZCMU010000126.1:0-8555 GCA_964499725.1 uncultured Opitutales bacterium | reverse complement strand
CCACTTCTCACGCTTTTGTGGCCTGAGTTGGGCAATGTGGTGGCCACTGGCGGCCCAGACCTTTCCCGAGTCAGCTGATTCTGACTACGAGCCAACCCACACAGTCACCGACCCGCCTGAACGAGGTTTTTGAAGACCCGGCTATTATCCTCGAAGGCCTGATCCATGTATTTGCGCAGATCATCGAGTTCCTTGACGATATTGGCGTGATACGGATACAAAGTGGCGTTGCTCAACTCGGTCGTGCCATTATCCGCCAGGCTGCGGAGTTTGCTATTGAGACTCTGAAAGGCCAGTTGGACTTCCCGCTTGTTGTTGTGCCCGCCGGCCAAGCTGATTTCGGATTGGAAATCGTTAATCACCGTGTGAACAAGTTCGCTCGAAATGCTCATAGTGGCCTTGTCTTTGAGCACCGCGTCCAGGGACATATACAAATCCACGGCATCGCGTACCTTGATGCCCTCATCCCGGAATCGCGCCCAGTCCATTTTCACCCAGCCTTTGTCGGGATCAATGTTGTCCACGCGGTAACCGAACCAGCGGGTCTCGGTGGTGATGCCGGTATAGTCCGCATTAACCTTGTAAGTGATGGACATGGTGGCAATGCCGATGACTTTCCCCGCAGATCGATCAATGATGGGACTGCCGCTGATACCGTGGGTGAGTTGCGCACTGATCTCGACCAATTCCGGGCCGATGGCCATGAGCTGGCCGTTGATTTGCGACGGAACGCCCGCCCCGAGTGAATTGCCCGACACAGTGATGGGGTCGCCCACTTTCGCATTGTTTTGTGGGTCAACGATGATTTCCAAATAGTTTTTGGCAAAATTGTCCGGGATTTTCAGGATGGCCACATCGTAGTCAATGGCGCCATACAGCGCACCATTGGTGGGGAGCCTATTTCCATCCATGTCGGTGATGGTGAATTCCTTGTTTCCCGACAGGACGTGCTCGTTGGTCACCACGAAATACTGGCCGTGCAACTTGGCGATAAACCCACTGCCCTCGCTGTAGTCGCCCTTGATGATGACCAAGGACTTAAGCATGTTGGAGTTGATGGGGGAATTCGGGCCCGAATCGTTATTGGCCAACCGGGAGGCCGGGGCCGGAACCAGTTGCGGAACGGGCTGGTTCTCCAGCGCCTGGGTGGGTCGGTCCACGATATACAAGGGAAACTCACGGATAAACGCCTGGTCGGTTTGGGATAATTGGGAGATCGCCGCGAAATATTTCTGCCCGCTGGTCAGTTCGAGATATTCGACCGTGTTGTCATTGCGGCCCAGGAGCTGGACATTTTCCCCCGGCTGCGGTGGCCCGGTGAAGACGTAATTCATCGGGTATTGGAAATTCAGACCGCCTGGCAGCAGGCGGATGACTGCTTGATCGGAAGGAGCGAGCGTGGAGAGGAAGATATAGTGGGTCGAGCCGTCGGCGATGAGGGCGCATTGGGCCCAATTGTCATTATGGGTCAATAGGCGGACGGCCGTTTCCTTGCCGGTGGAATCAGTCAAAGTGCAAGTGAAAGGCAGTCTGGCCAAAGTCGTCGGGCTGAGCTTGGCGATGAATTGCTGGTCGGCGGGTGTGAGCGTGGCCAGGGAAAGGTAACGCTCAGTTTCAGAGCCCGGCAGGGTGTACTTGAGCAGGACGTCGTCATGCCCAAGAATGCTCACATGCATGGACTTGCCCTGCAAGTCCGTCAGATCGCGTTCCTGCGGCAACCGAACAAGCCAGAAAAACTGATAATAAGCCCACCCGCCTACTGAGCCGACAACCAACAAGAAGACCATAAATTTGAACCAGTCCCTGATCCAAAAAGGCGGTTCCGGCTCAGGCTCCAGCGCGCGCTGATAGCGCCGGTTGGTTATCGGGTTGGGGCTGAGCAGTGTCGGCGACCCCAGAAAAACTTTGGAGGGCTCCGGAGGGGTGGACTCCGGCTCCGGAGTGGAATTCGGGCCTAATGGATTTGGGCTGCTCATGGCTCGAATGATGTTCGAGAGCAAAAATCGAGCCCAAAGCCACGGGATTTTGGCCTTTGCTCGCTAGCGTTTGGTATCGTGTCCATCCACCCCCCATTGTCAATAACACTGTGTATTGGTTTAAACTTGGCTGAAGGGGGCTGATGGTGATGAATCTTCCTCGTAACGGAGTTCTTTCGCTTGCACTGGAAAAGCAACCTCACGCCCACTTCCCGCGTTCCTTGAGCATGAGTTGCGCGACGTTGTGGCCGCTGGCGCCCCAGACGCCCCCGCCGGGGTGGGTGCTCGCACCGGTGAGGTAAAGGCCTTTAATTCCCGGCACACGGTAGGAGGAAAGCTCGGGCATCGGGCGGAACGTAAACATCTGGTCGAAACTCATTTCGAGGTGCATGACGTTACCGCGCCGCATGTCGTGCATCCGCTCGATGGACAACGGCGTTTGAACATAGCGGTCAAGCACCTTGGCTTTGGTGCCGGGGGCGAAAGCTTCGACGGCGTCGAGGAGTTTGTCGGCCTCGCGTTCGGCAATGGCATCCCAATTTTCGCCGTTGCGCAATTCGTAGGCGTGGTACTGGCCCCAGACGAACATGACGTGCTTGCCCGGTGGCGCGAGGGTGTCGTCGAGTGCGGAAAAGGTCATCACCAACGGCACCGGATGTGCGGGCGGGCGACAGGCGGACCAATCGCCATAGGCATCGGCAATCGCCGCGCGCGAGGGGCAGAGGAGTTGCAAGCCGTGGTGGCACTCTCCCACCCCACGGGCGTCCAATTTCTGGCCGGGATATTCTGGCAGGCCGCTCATCGCGCAGCGGACAATCATGCCGAAGCCATTGCCGAGGCGCAATGAGGCCGACCGGGCGCGGACGTAAGACGGCAACTCCGTCGCACCAGCCAAAAGTTTGTCGAGCGTCGTTTTGATATGGCAGGCGGCGACGACCGCGCGGGCCTCGTAGCGCTCGCCATTTTCCAGGCGCACACCCCGGGCACGGCCCCGGCCATCGGTCTCGATGGCGGCAATCGGCGCGCTTTCAAAAATCTCGCCGCCATCGGCGATGATGCGGCGCTTGAGCGCCTGCGTGAGCGCGCCACTGCCGCCGCGCGCGCGCTTCATGCCGCTGCGGTGGTACATCGAGTGCCAGCCCGCGAAGTCACCGCTGGCGGGTTCCGTCGGTGGCGGACCGGACTGCGCGGCGAGCCAGGTGATGGCTGTGCGCAGGGCCTCGTGCTCGAAGGTCTCCTCAACGAGCTGGCCGTAGGGCGCCATGAGCAGTCGGAGCATGTTCATCCGGTTGTGTCCGCGGAGGGTTTTGCCAAACATGGCGCGAAACAAGTTCCACGGCGTGGGCGGGCGCAGGAAGGCGGCGAAAACGGCCTCGTTCAATTCACCCCAGGCGGCGCAGAATTTTTCGTAGGCTTCGGCGTCGCGCGGGCTGATTTTCGCGATGCTGTCGCAGGTGCGGCGCACGTCGCGGTAAAAGCTGATGCTCTCGCCCGTACCCGCGACCGGGTGCCAAGCCCACGGGTCCATTTCCAAGTATTCGAGGCCAAAGCGGGCCAACTCCAAATCCGCCAGCACGGGCGTCTGGTGAATCATGACGTGGGCGGAGGAGCCGACATCAATTTTGTAGCCGGGGAAAATATCGTCCTGCGTGCAAACCGCGCCGCCGACGATATGCCGGCGCTCGAAGACCGCGACCTTGAGGCCCGCCTTCGCCAGGTAGGCGGCGGTGATCATGCCATTGTGCCCGGAACCGACGATGATGACGTCGTGCATGGCGGGCAATTGGCCGACTAAATCTTCGTGCCGTCTTTTTTGACGATGCGTTTGAAGGCGGCGGTGATTTTCTTGGTCGTCGCGCCGGGCTTGCCGGTGCCGATGACGCGGCCGTCCATCTCGATGATGGCCACAACCTCGGCGGCGGTGCCGGTGATGAAAATTTCGTCGGCGATCCAGGCATCGTAGCGCGTGAGGTTCTTTTCCTCGACGGGCATTTTCCACTGTTTCGCGATGTCGAGCACGGCGCCGCGGGTGATGCCCGAGAGAGCGCCGGCGGAGAACGGCGGCGTGAGGAGCTTGCCCTTGTGGACGAGGAAAAGGTTGTCGCCCGTGCATTCGGCGATGTAGCCCTGGTCGTTCAACATCACAGCCTCGTGGTAGCCGAGGTTCTGCGCCTCGATTTTGGCGAGAATGTTGTTGAGGTAATTGAGGGACTTGATGGTCGGCGGCAGCGCGGCGGGGTTGCACCGGCGGGTGGGCACGGTGATGATTTTCAGGCCCTGCTCATAAAATTCCGGCGGGTAAAGCTGGATCTTGTCCGCGATGATGATGAGCTGCGGCGAGGCGCAGGACTTGGGCGACAGGCCGAGGCTGCCCACCCCGCGCGAGACGACGAGGCGGATGTAGCCGTCCTTGAGGCCGTTGACGCGGCCGGTCTCGCCGGTGGCGTCGGAAATTTGCTTACGCGTCCACGGGAGGTCGAGGAGGATGGCCTTGGCGGAGTATTCGAGGCGCTCGAGGTGTTCCTCGAGGCGGAAGATGCAGCCAGAATAGAGGCGGATGCCCTCGAAGATGCCGTCGCCATACAAAAAGCCGTGGTCGAAGACGGAGATTTTGGCGTCCGCCTGGTCAAGAAACTGGCCGTTGATATAGACTTTCATGGCGTGAAAACGGGAAACGATGGCAGGCGGGGGCGGATTTGTCGAGCCTTTGGAAGAAATGGCCATGGCCTGTCTGGCTGAACGGGGCCCGGGCCGGTGGGCGTTCACCCCATAGCACAACCCCCGCGTTTTTCTTAGAATTTTGTGAATGTCTGCCGAGGCCAGTGCCCCGGCTAGGGATTCTACTTAGCGAGTTTGCGGCGCAGTCCCAATAGATGATTTCCGTTAATCGTATATACTGGCCCGGTTGTCAGAAATACCGGCCATCAATCTCCAAACCATAAAACGTTGAAAACCAAAACCAGCTCATTCGTCTTCCTCCGCCCCGGGCTAATGCTCGTGGCTGCGCTCGCCCTTGCTCCGCTGACCGGTCGGGCGACGCCCAGTTTTGCCCGGCAAACGGGGCTGCAATGCATCGCGTGCCACACCAACTTCCCGGGGCTCAACACCATTGGCCGGCAGTTTAAACTCAACGGCTACACGCTCAGCAACGGCCTGAGCGACATTCCACCCGTGTCGCTGATGTTTCAGCCGTCATTTACGCATACCCAACTGAGCCAGCCGGGCGGCGCCGCCCCGGGATTCGGCCCCAACAACAATTTCGCCCTCACCCAGGCGAGCCTCTTTTACGACGGCCGTTTGTTTGGCCCCTACGCGGGCAAAATTTTTGGGCCGGATGGAGCCGCCATCGCCAACAAATTCGGCATTTTTAGCCAAATCACCTACGACGGAGTCGCGGACAGATTGCATTGGGACAACACCGAATTGCGCTACGCCAGCAATGGGGAAATTTCAGACACGCCGGTGATTTACGGCGCCTACCTGAACAACAATCCCTCGATGCAGGATCCGTGGAACAGCACGCCCACCTGGAGCTATCCCTACAGTTCCACGGGGCTCCCGCCGGCAGACCAACCCCCGGCGCCGCTGATTGACGGTGGCCTCGCCCAACAGGTGGGGGGCGCGGGTGCGTATCTGTTCCTCGATAACTCCTTTTATTTCGACGTGGCCGGCTACCATACGCTGAGCGCGCAGACCCAAAACAGTCTGGGCATTGACCCCGATGGCGAGACTGTGGTCACCGACCTCGCGCCGTACTGGCGGGCGGCATATACCAAGGCGGTGGACAACAACTCCTTTGAGGTTGGCACCTTCGGCCTGGCGGCCGATACGCTGCCGGGCGGCGATGCCAGCAACGGGAAGGATCATTACCTTGATCTCGGCCTCGACGCGCAGGCGCAGTTCCCGTCCGTCAAACACGACCTCACCATCATGACTTCCTGGATTCACGAGCAGCAGACCTTGGGCGCGACGCAGGCGCAGGGCGGCTCCACCAACAGTTCCGACAATCTCGATAAATTCAAACTCACCTTTGACTACCTGTATGACAAAACCTACGGCGCAACCGTGCAGTTTTTTGAGGTGAACGGCAGCCATGATGCGGCGCTCTATCCGAATAGCGCGGTCGGCTCGCCCGGCAGCGATGGCGTGGTGCTGGCCCTGAGCTGGCTGCCCTTTAATAAAGGCGGCGGCCCGGCCTTTTGGCCCCGCAGCAACGTCAAGTTTTCCATCCAATACACCATTTACCACCGCATCAATGGCGCCAGCACCAATTATGACGGGCTAGGCCACAACGCGTCGGACAACAACACCCTTTACGTCGAGGCGTGGGTCGCGTTCTAAGCACACCGGAACCCATCTCCATAATTTCTTTCCATAAAACTAAAAGCCATCTCACCATGAAAACCAACCTAATCGTCATTGCCTTTATTCTCGCGCTGGGCCGCCTCCAGGCCCAATCCGCGCCCGCGACTCCGGCAGCCCCGGCGGCTCCTGCGGCCCCGGCAGCTTCCGCAGCGGCGGCGGCCCCGGCAGCCCCCGCGGCCACCCCGGCGCTGCCTCCGCTCACGGTCAACATTACCACCAATGATTCGACGAACTTCAGTGTGTCGAAAATTGAAGCTCATCCCGGGCAAACCATCACCGTCCACCTCAAGAACAACGGCTCCATGCCCAAGTCCGTGATGACGCACAACTGGATTCTGCTGAAGTCCGGCGTCAACCTGAATGAGTATGCGGCCGCGGCGGCGGCCGCCACCACGGAGGACTTCCAGCCCAAAGCGCTGCAAAACGAAGTCATTGCGTCCATTCCGATGCTGGGGGCCACCGAATCCGCGGAGGTTACTTTCACCTGCCCGACGGCGCCCGGTAGCTACTACTATCTCTGCTCGTGCTACGGGCATGCCATGGAGGGCATGAAAGGCGTCTTGATTGTCAAGTAAAGACGAAGAGCAAAAGAGGGCGCAGCAAGTCTGCGCCCTCTTTTATGCTTGCGCCGCGAGCACGCCGCCGAGGGAGATAAGCACGGCGGCGGCCAGCAGGCGCGCGGAATTCACGTTCTTCCATTCGGACAGCACCACCAAGCCGATGACGACCGAGATAATAGTGTTCATATTATAAATCGAAACAATCTGGCCGATTTGGCCGTTGTAGCGCTTGAGGGCAATAGCGACGCAAATCATCGCCCCCGACCACATGACGCCGAAGAGCACGACATAAGCGCCCGCGCGCGGGGTGGCGGCGAAATCGCGGTCGCACAAAGCGTAGAGCGCGCCGACGGCGAAGATGGTCGCGCCAATGCCCATGAGGTACGGCCCCATGCCGATGGCCTCCCGGTTGATGACCTTTTGGAAGGTGGCGACGATGCCGAATAAAACCGCGGGGATGAAACCGCCGACGAGCAGGGAAAGTTGTTTGTCAGTCATGGGAGGGAGATTGGAAAGAGGAAGGGACAAAGGGACGAGGCCGCAGGGACAATGGGACTAAGGGACAGAGGGACAAAGTTCAAGATAAGGAATGGGGATAGTATATTCGGTTGAAGTCTCGTCCGCAGCCTGAAGGGCTGCAGGAATAAAGCCCAGGGCTTCGCGCAGCGAAACCCTGGGTAACGCAACATCCATAAAATTCCGCCCTGTAGGGGCGGAGGATCAGGCTCATCATTCCTGCGACCTTACAGGCCGCAAAACGTTTCGTTATAATCATACCCAGGGTTTCTCCGGCTGCTGCCGAATCAACCCTGGGCTTGGTTCCTTCGCCCCGACAGGGCGAAAAACAAAATCATAACGGTACACCACCCAATCGTCTTAGCAGTTGCCTAATCGGCTGAAACCTCATTCCATATTACCTCTAATTGCAATCGCATTATGACCAAAGAAGAATTTTCTACTAGTATGGCGTCGGCAATTGCGGGGTGCGATGGGGCGGTCATGGATAATCGCCAGTTTGAATGATTAATGAAGTTTATCGATAAAGTGGCATCAGAAAATGGTGACGCGATTATGTTAGCTTCGGTGAGCTTGGCTCAAACTGAACTTTCCCTAGCTATGAATTCCACAAGCGAAAACAATCGCCAAAATCATATTGATAAAATTAAAGGCTATTGTGATTCTATCGGAAAAAGCTTTACTCGCATTGAAAAATCAAAGGCCGTTTAATCCTTATCTTCTACTTGTGTCGCGATGAAGTCAGACTCGTTTGAAAAAATGATTCGCCTCTCACTTGCTGTCTGCAAAACAGTTGGTTCTGGCGAGATACATAAAAGTGGCGAATCTAATGAAACTTGGGGGAAATTGGCTAAAAATCTAGAAGATGCTGAACAGTATTACCAGAACGAGGAATTTACGCAGAAGTCGAATAAGGCCATCAAACTAATTGAGGAAATGATGGGTAAAATTCTGCCTGAAATCAGGGATGAAAAGATAGCGCAAATCGAAATTGCGGTTAATCAGGTCTTGGCTTTATATAAGTAATGTCAATAGCCCATGAATAAAAAGCCCTTATTATTAATGCTCTTTTGTTTGGCTTCCGTGCTAACTGCCGCCAATGCGCCCGCGCCACAATATACTAGCAAACAAATTCAGG
>CAZCMU010000125.1:0-8581 GCA_964499725.1 uncultured Opitutales bacterium | reverse complement strand
ACGGATAATGAGCCAAAATATTGTCAAGAAAGCGCGAAAAATCACTTGCCTAGGCCACCTTGGAATGATAGATATTTATCTGGTTAAAGGAACAACCCTTAAACCGTTTGGCTCATTGTATAAAAATTTATGACTATGAAACACTTGACATTTTACGTGATAGCTTTGCTTTCACTCATCGTTTCCCCAGGGCTATTGCAAGCCCAGACGATGTCGGCAGGCAAAGTTCAGGCATTTATTGTTCAGGGCAATGTTCAGTTGGTTGCCAAGGACGGTACGGCCTCACCGCTTAAGCGCGGTCAAATCTTTGAAGAAGGCAACATCGTCAAGGCCGGTCCGGATGGTCAGGCTTTGCTGGTGTTTTCTAACGGTGCCACGATGAAAGTTCTGGCGAATTGCCAGTTGTCCGTGGACCAGTTCCAACAGGCTCCGTTTGACGAACAGGCGGAAGGCACGTTCCTCCGTCTGAGCAAGGATCCGAGCAAATCCACCACGACCCTCGACTTGCGCAACGGCACGCTCCAAGGTGAAGTCAAACAACTCAATCAGGCGGCGGGTTCAAAGTTTACGGTCAACACCCCGGCCGGTTCCGCCGGTATTCGCGGCACCATCATTTCCATCACGGTCGTGCGCGACGCCAACGGTAACATCACAGGCATCACCTGCCATTGTGCCGTAGGTGCCGTGGCTTTCACGCCGAGTACAACAATCGCCACTGGTCAGACAAACACTGGCGCCGCGAATACAACCCAAACGGCCACGAACAACAACGTTTCCGACGTCAGTGTAGGCAGCGGGGCGGAGCTGGTAGTCCAGTTGACGGTGAATCCCAACACGGGTCAAATCTCGAGTGGCGCCATTTCCGGCAACGCGATGACTACGGCCTCAGCGCAGGATTTGGCAAATGCGCTCGTGGACACGGTCAATACCGCCAAGACCCAAGCGGGTCTCGCGCCGCAACCGCCGCCGGTTATCACGGTGACGCAAGCGCCGGTGCAGACCACGAGCAATGGCACAACCTCCACCGTAACCCAGAATACTGCGGTGACGATTACGCCGACGACGACCACTGCTGCTTCTGGCGACACCACTTATTCGTCCAGCCCGCCGGTTACCGTCGTCACGACAACGCCCACGGCTCCTCCGGCGACCACCACTGTTAACACCAATCCGTCCACGGTCTCCACCTTCTAGGATTGGATTATTGAATCGCGCGGGATTGTAAAATCCCGAATTCGAACCCTGGTCGCCTCGTGCGGCCGGGGTTCATTTTTGGGTCGCCATTGCTGCGGGCAGGTTGCAGATTTTGCCGTCATGCGCCTGTTGATTTTCACCTGCTCGCTGAACCCCGCCAGTCGCAGCGCGCAGTTGGCGGAAATGGCGCTGGCCGATGGCCACGCGGCGGGCCATGCGGTGGAGTTAGTTTCCCTTGCAGCGCAGAACCTGCCGTTGTGCGACGGCGAGTCGGCCTATGAACACCCCAGCGTCGGGGCATTGACAGATAAAATCCGCGCGGCTAACGGAGTAATTTTTGCGCTACCGGTGTACAACTACGACGTCAACGCCGCAGCCAAGAATCTCATTGAACTGACCGGCAGCGGGTGGACGGGGAAGGTGGTGGGTTTCATCTGCTCGGCGGGCGGCCAGGGTAGTTACATGAGCGTGATGCCCTTTGCCAACAGCCTGATGCTGGATTTCCGCTGCGTGATAGTGCCGCGTTTTGTCTATGCCACCGAAATGGATTTTGTGGACGAACAACTGGCCGAAGATGGCGAGTTGCGCCGCCGGCTGCGCGGCCTCACCAGCGACGTGGCGAATTTTGCGAAGGCGCTGGAGGGCGTGACGGGGTAGATAGCTTTGCGTCTTTGCGGTAAAAGGATTTAACTCATGGGCATGATGGAATTGGCTTCACTGGAAACGGCCAGACCTGCGCTGCCCTGGTTCGGCGCGGGGCGGTTTCCCTTATATCTGGCCCCGATGGCGGGATTTACCGACAGCCCGTTCCGCCGCCTGTGCAAGGAGCAGGGCGCCGATGTGCTGGTGACGGAGTTTGCCAATGCTGACGGTCTCGTGCGCGGCACCGAGCGGGTCTGGCAGGATCTTTATTTCACTGCGGCAGAACGACCACTGGGCGTGCAGATTTTTGGCGGGGACCCGGCTTTGATGGCCGAGGCGGCGCGGCGGGTTGAGGAGCGGCTGCGCCCGGACTTTATTGACATCAATTTCGGTTGTCCGGCCAAGAAAGTGACCTGCCGCAATGCGGGTTCCTCGCTTCTGCTCGATTTGCCGCTACTGGAGGAAATCGCCGCGTCCATAGTACGTGCTGTGACGACACCGGTGACGGCCAAAATCCGCATCGGGTGGGACGAACGTTCAATTGTCGCGGTGGAGGCGGCGCGGCGGCTGGAAGGCGCGGGAGTGTGCGCGCTGGCGGTGCATGGCCGCACGAAGGAGCAAGGTTATCGCGGGGGCGCGGACTGGGGTGTCATCACTGCCGTGGCCAGTGCCGTAAAGATTCCCGTGGTGGGCAACGGCAGCGTGGACACGCCTGCAATGGCGGCGCGCCTGCGCAGCGAGACGGTATTGGCCGGGCTGATGGTGGGCCGGGCGGCGCTGGGCTACCCGTGGATTTTTCGCGAAATTAAAGCCGGGCTGGCGGGACTGCCCCGACCACCGGCGCCAACGTTGGCCGAGCGCTGGGCCGCGATGCTGCGTTATACCGACGACCGTCTGGCGTTACTGGGCCAGAACCCCGCGACGGCCAATCTGGGCGGGATGCGGGCGATGTTTAAAAGCATGGTCAAGGACTTGCCCGAGGCCGCGACCTTGCGCGGGGTGTTGGAAAAGGTGCGCACCCGTGCAGAATTAGGCGAGCACGCCGCCGCGCACCTGGCGAAGTGGCGCAAGGACTAAACCGGCACGGGCACGGCGGCCGGCGCCGGTTCCAAGACGGCGCTGGGCAGCATTGCGGCATCTTTCATGCCGTGGATGATTTTCTTGTCCGCCGGGCAGAAAGTGGCCAATGCGCCGCCGAGACGGGCGTGTTCATCGCGGACAAAGTAAAACGGGCACAGGCGCAGACGGCCTTCCATCTCGTAGAGTTCGCCTTCGGCATTATAAACCGGGTGTTTAAGGCGCATGGGCTTTTTATATTCCTGCAACACATGCAGGGTGCGTGGGGCGAGTTCTTGGGCGTGGCGCAGGGCGGCCAGCCATTCGTCCCGGGGCACATCGCTGCCCAGCACGACCGAGCGCGCGCCCCAAGCGGTTTCGTGGAACCCGCTGGCCTTCAGAATGAGATTGCGCTCCTTTTGCGAGGCTTCGGCGAGTTGATCCCAGCGGTGAATGGGTTTGCCGGCGACCCAAGGGGCGTCGAGCACGGCGTTGGGCGGGAGTTCGACAGGGTCAATTATCCACGAGTGCGGCACAAGTTTTTTTAAGATGGGCCAGGAACCACGCGGAAGATTTTCCCGCCAAAAGTCCTCCAATTGCGGATGATGCAGCAGCGCGAGCGCCAGTTTTTCCTCCTGAAACGCGCGCATGGGCGGCGTGACGACGACTTCACCGGCCTCGGCGGCGGCTAGAATAAAATGGGCCGTTTTGACGTTTTCGAGGTCGAACAGCTCGAAAAAGCGATAGAGCACGTCAATTTGCTCGGGGTTGCCATCCACCGGGGCGCAGAGAGTGGAGCCCAGCGGCATGATTTCCGTCGGGTGCAGGACGTGGACGCGGTGGCCGCGCTCGCGCAGGCGCGCCGCCAGCCAGGTGAATTCGGGCAGGTAAGTGGCGGCTTCATCGCTGACCACAATGGCAATGAACGGCTCGGACTTGTGCGGCGCCAAGGCGGCGAGCGACGCGTAAAATTCTTCCATGAGTTGGTCCTGAGAACCAAGGACGCCGGCGCCGGGTTGGTCATAGAGGCGATTGAGAAACGCGGTGAGGCCCAGGCCGCCAGGCACGGCATCAATTTCCGTGAGCGCAAAACCTTCGTCCGTTAGCAGCAGGTCGGGCCGCAGCACACTGGGAAATTTATTTTTGGTCGCGGCGTGGCGTTGATGGGCGATGAGGCGTTCGGGTTTGCCGCGATCAAGGTAGCCGGCGACCCAGGGGGCAAGCAGCTCGCGGTTGCGCAGAAGGTTTTTGCCCTGCCAGGAACGGGTATAGAGGATTTCCAACGCGCGCAGAAACGCCAGGCAGGCTTCGCCAATGCGCTCCAAGTCCGTCAATTGGGCGGGCGTCAGCGGCCACGCCGTGGGTGACAGCCGCCAGGTCTTGTCTTGGAATAGCGGTTGGCGCGCGAATGCATCGCGCAGGAACGGATAGGCAAGCGGCTCCGAGGCCATAGAGAGGCTGAACTTAGTGAACCTTGCCGACCACCGCAAGCGCACATCGCATCAACGGCGGCGTTTGCGCATATTGCTGACCACGATGAGGTAAATGACCACAAGGATCAGCCACTCGATGATGGCCATGGCGCCCAGGAGGTGCCGGCCAAGATTATCTTTAACATCTTGGGCAAAAAATAAAAAGAGAATGGTGGCCGCCAGCGGAATGACGGCCAGGGCCACGCCCAACAGCCTTTCCTTGGACCGGAGTTTTTTGATCTGGCTGGCGGGATCGTCGTGGGGCATCGCAATTTAGGCGGTCAGGCCGCTGCCGCTGATTTTTAAGCCAAAGACATAGTCGCCCACTTTTTGTTCGGGCAGGGTAAGGTGGAGACCGCCGACATCGCGGGTGAACTTGAGCGGCTCGTTCATTCCCAGCAGTTCGACGCGCTCGACTTTGCCCGGTGCGAGGGTTGAGCCATCAGCCAGTGAAGTGATGACGTATTGACCGTCGGTTGGCCACGCCATGGCGAAAGCGTAGAGCACGCCGTCTTTTTGCATGAAACGGAAATCCTGCGCGCCATAAGTGGTGCGGCCTTCGTTGAAGCCTTGGGCGCGGACGGCGGCGTTGGGATTGGGCTGGGTGGAGGGGCCTTCACCATAAATTTTCCAAGGGCGGGTCGCATGGATGCCCACCGAGTTAATGTCCATCCAATTCGTGAAATCGGCGAGAAACTTGAGTTCGTCAGTATCGGGCTGACCATGGCCGGGTAAGGGGATGTTGAGCTGGAGATTACCGTTTTTACTGACGTTGTCCACGAGGGTGCGCGCAACGGTTGTCGGGGTCTTGTAAGTGTGGTTGTCGAAAATGCTGCGTTTATAGTGCCAGTCGCCGATGCAGGTGTCGGTTTGCCAGGGCCGCTCCAGCATTTCATTGGGCGACCCGCGCTCATAATCCCAAACCATGCATTTGCGGTAGGCTTCGTTGGTCAATACTTTGCCGGTCACGATGCCTTCGAGATTGCCGGTGCGCTTTATGCTGGAATTATATTGGTGGGCGGCGATGCGCAGGCCGATATCGCTGACGGGGTAGAGCGGCAGGATGGTGTCGTCGAAATAGACGAGGTCAGGCTGGTGTTGGTCAATGAGATCAATAGTGCGCCGGTAAAATTTTTCGCAATAGGCGGCGTCAGGGAGGACGACACTGCCATCGGCCGGCCAGTCCCAAAATTGTCCATTGGTGGTGGCGTGGCTCAGGGCGTGGTTTTGCGCATAAAGCTCCTGCGGGTCGAGGCCATCCCACGAGAGGCCCTTGCCGTCGGCCTTGGTCATTTTGCCGTCGTAGGGCACGCCGGCAAATTCGCCGGTTTGGTCGGAGCCTTGCGCAACCTCCAGCCAGGGCCAGGTGTGGGCGGCATGCGAACTGACGGCAAAGCGCAGTCCGGCCGCGCGGGCCGCCTTGGCCCAGCCGCCGAGAAGGTCTTTCTTGGGCCCGACGGCGACGGAGTTCCATGACTGGTATTTTGAGTCCCAGAGGTCGAGATTGTCGTGGTGGTTGGCGAGCGCGCAGAAATATTTCGCCCCGGCCCGTTTGTAGAGACCGATGAGGTGCTCGGGATCCCATTGGTCCGCCTTCCACGTGTTGATGACATCCTTGAAGCCAAATTTCGATGGATGGCCATAGTTTTTGACATGGTAGGCGTACGCCGCGTCCGGCCGGCCGGTGCTGGGGTCGGGCTGACGGCCGCTTCGGCTGACAGAGGATATATACATGTAGCGCGCATACCAGTCGCCCTGCTCGGGCTGGCACTGCGGGCCCCAGTGGGCCCAAATACCGAATTTCGCGTCGCGAAACCAGTCGGGTGTTTTGAAATCGGAAAGGGACTCCCACGTCGGCTGGAAGGGCCCGGGCGCGAAGGGCAGATTGCTCGACGGGGGCGCGACCGGCGCGGACGCGCCGAGTGTGGCGGCGGCGGCGTAACTGCGGGAAAAAACACGCGGTGCGGCATAGGCCGCGGCGGTTGCGAGGGACGATTGCTTAAGAAAACTCCGGCGGGAAAGGCGCATGGGGGTGGGGGAATCGATAATTCTAAAATTAGCTTTGGTAAAAAATTACGCAAGAGGCAATGAATCGGTTTTGCCCTCAGCAATGCCGCTGCTGTATGTGCAGGTTTTTTGAAAACGACTACTCTTCCATTTGAATGTCTTTGTTGCGTTTGAGCGGGCAGCCGGCGCGCAGCCAGGCGTTGATGAAGCCGTCCAAATCCCCATCCATCACGGCTTGCACATTGCCGGTTTGGAAGCCGGTGCGCAGATCTTTCACGAGTTGATATGGTTGGAAAACATAACTGCGAATTTGATGGCCCCAGCCGATATCGCCCTTCTCGCCGTAAAAACGCTCCATCTCCGCGCGCTTTTCGTCCTGGATTTTTTCATAAAGCCGCGATTTGAGCGTCTTCATGGCGCGCTCTTTGTTTTTGTGCTGGGAGCGCTCCGTCTGGCACGTGACCACGAGGTTGGTGGGAATATGCGTGATGCGGATGGCCGATTCGGTTTTGTTGACGTGCTGGCCGCCCTTGCCGCTGGAGCGGTAGGTGTCAATGCGCAAGTCGGCTTCGTTGATTTCGATTTCCACGTCGTCCTCCAGTTCGGCAATAACGTCCACCGAGGCGAATGACGTGTGGCGCCGTTTATTCGCATCGAACGGGCTGATGCGCACCAACCGGTGGACGCCGCGTTCGGCCTTGGCGTAGCCGTAGGCATGCGGGCCCACGACGCGGAAGGTGGCGCGCGACAGGCCGGCTTCCTCGCCGGACATCAGGTCTTCAACTTCGACGGTAAAGCCGCGGCGCTCGGCCCAGCGCATATACATGCGCAAAAGCATCTCGGCCCAGTCACATGATTCCGTCCCACCCGCGCCCGCGTGGATGGTGATAATCGCATTCGATTTGTCGTGCGGACCATTGAGGAACGATTCGATTTCGAGCCGGTCCATGTCTGCAATCATGCTCGTGGCAGTCGTGGCGGCCTCCTTCGCATATTCGGCGACATCGGCTTCGTCACCCTCGGCGATGAGGTCGGCCATCGCCTGCAAATCGTCCAGACGTTTGCGAAAGGCGGCGATGGGGATAAAGATATTTTTCAGCCGGTGCGCTTCGGCGATGGTGGCGCGGGCGTCATCGGGGCGATCCCAGAAACCGGATTCGGACATGCGACCTTCCAGCGCGGCGGCGGCGCGCTGTTTTTCCTCCACGTCAAAGAAACCTCCACAGGTAACCGGCGCGGCGGTGGAGTTCGTCGAGTTGAGTGCGGACTTCGGGGGCGAGTTGCATGGCTAAACCGGATTTATCCACGAAAAGACACGAAGGGAAGACCAATCCCTGCAATCTATATCTGATAATCCGCGCGGCTGTTGGATTCGTGGAGGCCGCATTCGCGTTTGACGCCGTTGAAACGGGTTTCCTCTGCCGTCTGGCCCGCGGTCAGCGGCGCGCTGCTGTGCATGTCGCCGACGGACACATAGCCTTTTTCCCAGAACGGGTGGTAGGGCAGGTTATGCTTGGTCAGGTACTGGTAAACGTCGCGCTCGGTCCAGTCCAGGATGGGATGGATTTTATAGGTGCGCTTCTGCAGCTGGAGAAAGTCGAGTTGTTCGCGCGTGCTCGACTGTGCGCGGCGCAGGCCCGTAAGCCAGGCGGTGGCGCCGAGTTCCTTGACTGCGCGGTTCATCGGCTCGACCTTGTTGATGAAATTATATTGTTCCAAACCCTCGCGGCCCTGTTCCCACAGGCGGCCATGCAGGGCTTCCTGCCGCGCGGCAGTTATTTGCGGATTATAGACTTTGAGGTTGAGTTTGAGGCGGCTCGTGAGTTCGTCGGCAAAGTGGTAAGTTTCGGGAAAGAGGTAGCCGGTGTCCACGAATACCACCGGAATTTCCGGTACAATCTGCGTAACCAGGTGAAGCATGACTGCCGACTGAATGCCAAAACTGGTGCTGAGCATGAGTTTGTCACTAAAGGTCTCCGTGGCCCAGCGTACGCGTTCTTCCGCCGAAAGCCTTTCCAAGCGCTCACTTTCCACCGGAATCATTTCCGGATGAGGTGCTGTTGATACCGTGTTCATGCCTGTATATTGACTATCTTGGGTAAGATAGTAAAGAATAAATGCATTATTGTTGATTCAAGTGATTAATGTGCAAATACTTACACAAAAAATATTAATCAATAAAGTGGGGCAAACTTAGCCATACTCTATCG
>CAZCMU010000124.1:2089-8650 GCA_964499725.1 uncultured Opitutales bacterium | reverse complement strand
TTCGCGATGGTGATGATGTCCGGGTCGAGATTCCAGTGCTGGAAGGCGAACATCTTGCCCGTGCGTCCGAGGCCCGTCTGCACTTCATCGGCAATAAACAGCGCGCCGTGTTTGCGGCACAACGCCTGCGCCTGCGGGAGAAAGTCATCGCTCGGAATATTCACGCCCTTGCCCTGCACGGGCTCAAAGATAAACGCCGCCACGTCGCCCGCGCGCAATTTCGCTTCGAGGTCGTTCAGGTCATTGAAGCGCACGCGGTCCGTGCCCGGCAGAAACGGGCCAAAGCCTTCCTGAAAATGTTTGTTGCCGGTGATGGAGAGCGCGCCGTACGTCAAGCCATGATAGGCGGATTCGAGGGCCAGGATGCGCGGACGGCCCGTGGAACAGCGGGCAAACTTGAGCGCGCCTTCGACTGCTTCCGTGCCGCTGTTGCAGAAAAAGAATGCGTCCCGGCCGGGTCCGGTATGCTTGGCCAGCGCCTCGCCTAGCAGTCCGCTCAGCAGCGCGCAGTCCATCTGCACCATATTAGGCAGGTCGAGGTCGAGCACGTCCTTGATGGCCTGTTTGACCGTCGGGTGGTTGCGCCCGATGTTGTACACGCCGTATCCACTCAGGAAATCGAGGTAATCCTTGCCATCCTGATCGTAAAGATAAGCCCCTTCCGCGCGGGCATAAATCTTATCGAAGCCAATGGTGCGCAACACCTTAACCAATGTTCGGTTTAGGTGCCGTTCATGGAGGTCATAGTTTTCCCCCAAGCGCTCGCGGACGATTCCCTTCAGGTCGAATTCCATGTTAACTTCACCGTAACGAATGCGATTCGGGCGCGCAAGAACGATTGGCTGACGGTTATCCAAGCGTAATTTTCCCTTGGCGGGGTGGGTGGGTTTGCGCGAGACTGCTGTCCTATGAGCAAGGCCGCTTCCAAACCCGTGGTAGGCATCATCATGGGCAGCCAGTCCGATTGGGAAACGATGCGCCACACCGCCGACGTTTTGCACGAACTGCGCGTGCCGCATGAGACTCGTATCGTCAGCGCCCACCGCACGCCCAAGCGCCTTTACGAATACGCGCAGGCCGCGGCGGGCCGCGGGCTGAAAATCATCATCGCCGGCGCGGGCGGCGCCGCGCATTTGCCGGGCATGACCGCGGCACTGACGCATTTGCCGGTGCTGGGCGTGCCCGTGGAGTCCAAGGCTCTCAAGGGCATTGACTCGCTGCTTTCCATCGCGCAAATGCCCCGGGGTATTCCCGTGGCGACTTTGGCCATCGGCCCGGCCGGCGCAGCCAACGCGGGCCTGATTGCCGCGGCGATTCTAGCGCTGGAAGACCGTGCTTTGCGCGTGCGCTTGCTCACATTCCGCTATCGGCAGACCGCCGCGGTGAAGAAAAAGCCGCAAGCGTAAATTGCTGAACTTTTGCCTGTTATGCCCCTGCAACTCGTCGCGCGGAAAACGCCCTGGAAGCGGTATTTCCTGCTCGTCTGCCTGGGATTGTTTGCTTTCGTTCTCGCGGTTGTGCTGGTTGTCGGAGCGTTGAATGAATGGATGGTGCAGGCGGAATCGGGCGAGATTTTTGAACAGGCGGACGCAGTCCCAGCCGCACCGGTGGCACTCGTGCTGGGGGCGGGCCCAGCCTCGCAGTATTTCGACGACCGGCTCGATGCCGCGGCCAAATTATACCATGCCGGCAAAGTGAGGCATATTTTGGTTTCAGGTGAGGGCCAGGCCGTCGACCCCGCCGGCAGCGAAACTTCACTCATGCGCCAGGGCTTGCTCGCGCGGGGCATTCCTGCGGCGGCGATCACCCGTGACGATTACGGCTTTCGCACGCTTGATTCGATGGCCCGCGCCCGGCGGGTTTTTCAGCTCAAGTCCATCATCATCGTGTCGCAGCGCTACCATCTGCCGCGTGCGCTATATCTGGCGCAAGAATGGAATCTGACGGCGGTGGGTTTTGCCGCCGCGGACCCCGGCAATGATTTTTACCATTCCTATTTTCGGGAATGGCTGGCCCGCGTGAAGGCCTTGCTCGATGTGTTGATTCTCCACACGGAACCCCAGACCCTCGGCCCCACGACGCCGATTGACCTCGACGCGCCGCTGCCGGTCGCCAAACATTAAAGGCCACCCATCGGATGAGTTCATCTTCCCGCATCATTCTTCCCGGTTCCACGCTCGGCATGTTGGGCGGCGGGCAATTGGGCCGCATGGCTTGTTTGGCCGGTCGCCGGTTGGGCTACCGGTTCCAGGTTTACGAACCCGCGCCAAATTGTTCGGCGGCGCCCGTGGCGGAAAAAATATTTTCCCAGGCCTGGAACGACGAATCAGCGCTGGACGAATTCGCCCGCGGCATCGCGGCAGTCACGCTGGAGTTTGAAAACGTCCCCACGGCCACTTTGCGGTTTTTAGAGAAACGGGTGCCGGCGCGGCCGGGCGCGCGCGTGCTTAAAATTTGCCAGAACCGCCGCCAGGAAAAGGAATTCCTGCGCCGGAACGGATTTTCCTGCGCGGAGTTCGCGGTGGTGAATTCCGCGGTGCAACTCGCCCGGGCGGCCAAGAAACTTGGTCTGCCCTGCGTGATGAAAACGGCCGTCTCCGGCTACGATGGCAAGGGCCAGCTCAAGCTGCCGGCCTTTCCGGCCGGGGGAGCGGTGGATTGGGACGTGGTGTGGCGCACTTTTGGCGCGGCCGAGGCGGTGGTTGAGAAATGGATTCCCTTTACCGCCGAATGTTCGGTCATTGTGGCGCGCAGTTTGCGCGGGGCAATGGCCGCATTTCCGATGGCGGAAAACGAACACTGCCGGCACATTTTGCACCGCAGCATTGCCCCGGCGCGCCTTCCGGCGAAGACGCAACGTGAAGGCATAGAACTGGCCAAGGAAATTGCCCAAAAACTCGGCGTCGTCGGGTTGCTCGCCGTCGAAATGTTTTACGTTGACGGAAAATTGCTGGTGAATGAACTCGCTCCGCGCCCTCACAACAGCGGCCATTACACCCTCGACGCCTGTCTCACCAGCCAGTTTGAGCAACACATCCGCTGCACCGCAGGCTTGCCGCTCGGCGCAACGGATTTACTGCGGCCCGCCGTCATGATCAATTTGCTCGGTGATTGCTGGCACGGTGGCCACACTCCGGATTGGGCGAAACTGCTCCAAGACCCCCGCGTCAAATTGCATCTCTATGACAAGGGGGAGCCGCGCTCCGGCCGCAAGATGGGGCACTTCACTGTCATGGACGATAAAATTGGCTCGGCGATAAAATTGGCGGATCGCTTATATGCCGAACTGGGCATGGATTAAAGACTGACCGGCATCGTCCGACCGTTTGCCTGGGCCGATTTCCAGCACGCATCCATCACCTGCTGCGTTTTGAGCGCCACCTCCGGCCAGAAGGGATTCAGCCGCCCTGACTGCGCCAGTTTGGTAAAATTGCGAATCATATTAGTCTCCTGTGAATCCCGCGCGCTGTGGCTGTGCTCGTCAATGGTCCAGCGCCGTCCGGACGGCACCATGCGGGCGTCACACCCGACAAATTGGTAATCCTGGCTGCCTGTTTCAAAAAAAGTTTTATCACCCTTGAGCGGCAGCACAAAGTCGTTGAACGAAAGCTTGCCCCGCGCGCCGCTGATGTTCACCCACTGCGCCAGCTCCGTCACAAAGGAGCAGTAAAACGTGCTGGACGCCCCGCCGCGGAAAAAAAGTTCCCCCGAAAATTCCGTCGGCACGGGCGGCGTGCCTTTAGGCCGGATCACGCAGGACAATAAGCGGCCGGTGACGCGCTCCGGCAGTTGCCAGTTCATGGCCCACAAGGCGATGCGGATGCAATACCAGCCCTGGTCGCCCAACGTGCCCATCGGTTCTAGCCGGCTGTCGGCGCGGATGTTGTCCTTATAGAATTCCTTCGTGGTGTTGAAGTGAAAAGCGGAGGTGATGCGCCGGATGGGGCCGACGGTTTTGCCGTCATCCAGCACTGCGCGCATTTTCTCCAGCCGCTCGCTGTGCATAAACATCACTCCGTCCATGAATTGCACGTTGTGCCGTCGGCAGGCGCCAATCATTTCCTTCAGGTCCGCCACGTTGACGGCGCAGGGTTTCTCGCACAGCACATGCTTGCCGGCCGCCGCCGCGCGCAAAACCCATTCCTTGCGCAAGCCCGTGGGCAAGGGAATGTAAACTGCGTCAATATCCCTGGCTTTCAGCAGTTCTTCGTAACTGCCGACGGCGCGGGGTTTGTGTTTAAAGGGTGCTTCCGCCTGGCACTCGGCGATGAATTTTTTCGCGCGTTGGAGGTCGCGGCTGGCCACGGCCGTGACCACGCCGCCCCCGGCCAGGCGGATGGCCTGCCAGTTTTTTCGCGCAATTTGCGCGGTGCTCATAATTCCCCAGCGAAAAATGGGCTTTTTCATAAAAAATTAAAACGTCACGTGTTCGCGCCAGTCGCGCTTGTCTTCGCCGATTTTTTCCAACAGCACGAGGTTCGAGGCGTGGAATTCGTGCCAGGGCTTGGCGGCTTCCGGGGCCAGCCAGCGGTCGGATTTCGGCAGGCGTTTGGCTACGGCGGCCAGTCCCGACAGAAATTTTTGTTTCACCGACCAGGGTTCGCCTATCGGGCTGGCGGGATGCAGACGGTAGGAACGGTTGGCGAGAATGTGGCGGATGACTTTCCGCAGCGACGGCATCCACAGGTCGTGAAAGCCGACCACCCCGCCGACTTCCAGCCGTTTATCCACCAAAACGAAATCGAGGATGGAAAGATCGAACAAGTGCGAAGCGTCAATAAAGGCGAATTGCAGGGGTGGCAGCTGCGGGAAAACCTCTTCGGGATATTTCTCGAAAAACTCCACGCGGTGTTCGAGCCCGGCCCGGCGGATGTTTTCGCGGCCCATGCCGTTTACCAGAATGGTTTGAAAGGGGTCGGACACATAGTGCCGCCCAAGCCCGTTGGCTTCCAGCGCGCCGAGGATCGCCAGACCCGACACGCCGAACGCAAAACCGATTTCGCCCGTGGCGCGGGGCCGCAAGCCGCGCACGACGCCATATAACGCGAGCGCTTCGTCGGCGGAGATGTTGGAATGGAGCTTCTGCGCCACGCCCTGCGCATCACGATAGGAGCCCGTTTCGAGCATTTCCCGCAAAACCGGCGGCAGATCATTGAGTGTGTATTGAGGCATGGGGTAGCTTCTGGCGGGACTCTATTTATCATTCATCCACGGCGGGGGCAAGGCGGCGATGGCACCCATAATTCGCGCTGCAATGATTTCATAACGCCGGGGGTCGTCCGGTCCGGGGTCGTATTCGCGCGGGGTGAGCGCGCGGCCATACGTCACGCCCAGGCGGTAAAAGGGGCGCGGTATAATCTGGTGGCGGTTGAGTGTCTCAAAAGTGCCAAAAACCCGCGTAGGGACGACGGGTACGCCGAGGCGGCCGGCGAGCAGGCCCACCCCTCGGCGGGCGGGTTGCAACTGGCCATCGCGGGTGCGCGTGCCTTCAGGAAAGACCTGCACGCCTTCGCCGGACTTCAGCGCTGCCATCACGCGTTTCAACGCGCCCACATCGCCTTCGCCATCCCGATCCACCGGGATGCATTTGAGGTTGTCGAGCATCCACGCCATGGGGCGGGTGTTCCACAAAGTCTTGCGCGCAAAGTAACAAATTGGTCGCGGCAAAAAACAGCCCGCCAGCAATGGATCGAGAAAGCTCGCGTGGTTCGACGCCAGTATAAACGGGCCCAGGCGGGGGATGTTTTCGATCCCGTTCGATTCTGCCCGGCCCATGACGTTCATAATGCTGCGCGAAGTTTGCCAGACCAGCTGGTAAAACCAGGGAAACTCTTCTGCTCGTGTATCGCCGGAAAGATCAACCAGGGCCGTTTCGACCAGCTTGGACGCCCGCGCAACCACTTCGTCCAGCGTGAGGCTCGAAGAATCAATGACGACGGCCCCGGGCGGGCAGGTGAGGGGCGCGGTGGCCCGGGCGGAATCGAGCCGGTCGCGCTCCGCTACCGTGTCGGCCTGGCCTTCGACCACGCGGCGTTGGGCGCGCGTCGCCGGGTCGGCCGTCAGAAACAGCCGGAGCGGGGCGTTGGGGAAAATCACCGAGCCGATGTCGCGCCCTTCCATGACCACTCCGGCAAAATTTTGCGACCGGGCAAAAGCCGCCTGGCTGCGCTGGTAGTCGAATAAAAAGCGCCGCACCGCCGGCAACGCGGCAAATTTGGAGACATTCGCATTGACCTCTGGCGCGCGTAAATCAGTCGCGTCGGTCACTTTGCCGCCCAGTGCAATGCGGGCCGCGCGGCCTTCAATGCGGGTGCTCAGGGGTAAGGTTTGCAGTGCGGAATCCACCGCCCTCGCATTGTCGGGCGCGACGCCCGCCTGCCGCAACGCCAGCGTGACCGCGCGGTAGTGCGAGCCGGTGTCCACGTGCAGAAAATTAAAGCGCTGCGCCAGTGCGCGGGCCAGCGAGGATTTGCCGGACGCCGCGCCGCCATCCACGGCGACGATTAAAAACGGAGCAGTGCAAGGAGCGGGCACGGAGTCTTTATGCACAAAAAAATACCG
>CAZCMU010000124.1:0-1989 GCA_964499725.1 uncultured Opitutales bacterium | reverse complement strand
ATGACGCCTTCCAGGCGCGGGTGCGCCCGGGCCATTTCGGCAAATTGGGCAATGTCCTCGCGCCGGGCCACCCCGCCTGAGGCGATCAGTCGCGCCGGCGTCGCCCTGAGCATCGCGGTCTGCGCCTTGAAATTGGGCCCGGTCAACATGCCGTCCGTGGCAATGTCGGTGTGGATAATCGTCTGGATGCCCAGGTCGCACACCCGGCGCGCGAGTTCCTCGGCCCGCACGAGGGAAACATTCTTCCAACCCTCGACCGCCACGCGCCCGTCGCGTGCATCAATGCCCACGGCCAGCCGCTCCGCGCCAAAGCGGTGCACCAGGCCGGTCACAAACTCCGGATCGTGGCAGGCGCGCGTGCCGACGACGACCCGTCGCACTCCGGCATGGAAAGCTTCCTCAATATCATTGAGCGTGCGCAAGCCGCCGCCCAGTTGCACTTGCAGGCCGGTCGCCGCAATCCGCGCGACATGCGCCATGTTGCGCGGCACGCCGTCAAACGCGCCGTCCAAATCCACCACGTGGACCCATTGCGCGCCGGCGGCCTGAAAGGCCAGCGCGGGCTCCAACGGGTCTTCGTAATAGACGGTCTCTTCCGTGGCGCGGCCCTGGGTCAGGCGTACGCACCGGCCGTTTTTGAGATCAATCGCGGGAAATATCTGCACGCCTATTTGGTCGAAATTTTGAAGATATTGATCGAATACGGCGCCAGCGTGCGGTTGAAGCTTCCGCTAAATCCGCTTTCCTTGGCCGTGACCGGTACAATCTTCTTCGGTTCAGTGATGGAATTTGTATCGGTCAAGTTATCGGCCTTCATGATGACGGATTCGCCGTCCGACGCCACTGAAGCCGCGCCTTTGATGTCCACGTGGACATCTTGCGGTGTGCCCAGCGGATTGACCAATTTCAAATAAATGATCCCGGTTTTGCTGTCGCGCGTGGCGACGTGGAATAACGTCGGCAAATCCCGGCTGGCGGCGCCATTTTGCCAGGGGCGCGTGCCCACGTTGTCGGCGCTCGTGGTCAGGATTTCGTCACCCCGGTTGTTGTTGAACATCGCCTGCGCGTAAAACGCCGGGGAGCCGTAGCTGTTTAACGCGTCGTAGCCAATCAAGTCAGTCGGCCATTGCATGCCGCCGGGGTTGACGTTGACGAACAGCGGCGCATACGAGGCCATGATCACGATGTCCGAATTGCGTTCCAAGCCCGTCATGTACGCGGCATCGCCCAGGGCGCCGGTGAAGTTTGGCGTCGGCGCGCCCACGCGCGTGGCCCATTCGCCCTCAAACACTTTCGGGCCGGTGCGGTCATACTTGTCGTAATCAAAGGATGCCGCTTCCGATTGTTGTTCTGACCGCGTATAAAGATGGCTGTCTTGCACGTCCGCCGTCCGGTCCGTCATCCGGCTGGTGAGCCGCCCCTTGCTGTTGGTGGCGCCGCGAATGGAGGAGTCAATGAGCTGCAGGCTCGGGTATTTGGCCTTGATGGCGTCATACATCTGCGTGAAGCGGCCGTTGGTGTCACCCCGCCAGTCCTCATTGCCAATCTCCACATAGCCAAGCGCAAACGGCGCCGGGTGGCCGTCTTTTGCGCGCTCGGCGCCCCATTTCGTGTTCACGTCGCCGGTCACGTATTCAATTTCGTCGAGGGCGTCCTGCACGTAAGGCTTCAAATCTTCCCCGGCCGCCACTTCGCCGTTGCGCAGGACCAGGCCCGCGTAAACCGCCAGCACCGGCTGCATTTTCAAGTCTTCGCACCACTCCAAAAACTCCAGGAGGCCCATGCCGTCGGAGGAATGGTAGCGCCAGGCGTCGTCCAGATGACCCGGGCGTTGGGCAATGTCGCCGATGGTGTCTTTCCACTTGAAGCGGGTGTCGAGCGTATTGCCCTCCAGATAGTTGCCGCCCGGAAAACGCAGGAACGCCGGGTGGTACTCCGCCAGCAATTCCATGATGTCCGGCCGGTTGCCGTTGGCCCGGTTGTGGTAGG
>CAZCMU010000123.1:0-8764 GCA_964499725.1 uncultured Opitutales bacterium | reverse complement strand
GGGCGCAAAACCACCCTGATTTGGACGCTCACCTTGATGGGCGGGGCGACGTTTTTCATCGGCTGCCTGCCGTCGTATGCCACGGCGGGGGTGTGGGCGCCCGTCTTGCTGGTGGTCTTGCGCATTGGGCAGGGGCTGGCCATCGGTGGCGAGTGGGGTGGGGCGGCGTTGATGGCGGTCGAGCACGGGCACAAGGGCCAGCGCGGGCGGCACGGCAGTTGGGCGCAAATCGGCGTGCCGGTCGGCCTGCTGGCGGCCAATGCGATGTTTGCCCTGATGAAGCTGGGCGGCGAAGATTTTGTCCAGCAGTGGGGCTGGCGCATTTGTTTCTGGTTCGGCCTGGTGCTGACGGTCAGCGGGCTCATCATCCGCCGCCGGGTGGCGGAGACGCCGTTGTTTGAAAAAACCACGCGCACGGGCGAGATTGCGCGCAACCCGCTGGGCGAGGTGTTGCGCCACCAGTGGCGCAAGGTTTTGCTCGTCATCGGCGTGCGGTTTGCGGAAAACGCCGGATTTTATATTTTGACGGCCTACGTGCTGTCCTACGCCAAAGTCCTCGCACCCGGTTTAGAGGACAAGGTGCAGCGGGCGATTCTGGCGGCGGCGGCGGTGGAGGCCTGCGCCGTGCCGTTCATGGGCGCGCTGTCCGACCGCATTGGCCGGCGCGCGGTTTGCCTGGCGGGCAACGCGCTGTTTGCGCTCGGGGCCTTTCCGTTTTTCCTGGCCATAGATTCGCAAAATGAAATGTTCATCTGGCTGGCGATGGTTTTGATGATTGGCCTCATTCACGCCGCGATGTATGCGCCGCAGGCGGCGTTTTTTGCGGAATTGTTTCCCACGCATCTGCGCTACAGCGGGGCGTCGCTGGGTTACGGGCTGACCACGCCGCTGGCCGGCGGCATTGCGCCGTTTATTGCCGCCTACCTGGTGAAATTAAATGGCGGCGCGCCGTGGTTCATGTGCGCTTACCTGGCGGTCGGCGGCCTGTTGTCATGCTTCTCCGTTTACATCGCGAAGGAAACGTACCGGAAAAATATCTCAACGGAGTAAATCTTCCAGCGCCTGCGCGGTGCGCTGGGTCGCGCCTTGGTTGGCGGCGTGCCAGGCACGGCCGGCGGCGCTTAATTTGGCGCGGCAACCGGAATTTTGCAGCAAACCGATTAATTTCACGCGGGTGGTGGTTTCATCTTCTGCGCGCCAGGCCGCCCCCGCCTGCTCCAGGCTGTGGCATACATCGCGGAAATTGCTCATGCGTGGTCCATACACGAGCGGCACGCCCAGCGCCGCGGCCTCAATGGGTGTTTGCCCGCCGTCGTTAGGCGGCAAACTTTTGCCGATGAAGGCGACGTCGGCCGCCTGCGTCAGTAGCGCGAGTTCCCCGGTAGTGTCGCCGAGGTAAATTTTTACGGGTTGTGGCGGGTGGGTGCCGGTCGAGCGCGCATGCCAGGGCAGCGGTTGTTTCTTGAGCAACTCCATGATTTCGCTACGGCGCTCCGCATGGCGTGGCACGAGTAACAGCCGCACGTCCAGCCCGGCATCCAAAGCCGCTTGCTGGACTTCGAGCAAGAACGCTTCCTCACCCGGCCAGGTGGATGACCCCAGCAAGACCAAAGGAGCTTTGAGTTTCGAGTTTGGGGTTTCTGGCTTCGAGTCGAAGCCCAATTCTTCGCGTAAGGCGACGCGTTCTGGCTCGCTCAATTTTCGAAGCTGGCCGGCAGCGTCAAATTTCAAACTGCCGGTCAATCGCAGGTGCAAGGGGTCTGCGCCGAGGGCGCGAAAGCGTTCTTCATCCGTGGGTGTGGCGCATAAAATCAGCCGCAACTGGCCGAGCAGGCGGCGGGCAATGTCGCCCGCGCGTTGATAGCGTCCGTACGAGCGGTCGGACATGCGCCCGTTGATGAGCGCCACTGGCACGCCGCGCAACTTCGCCTGGTGAAGGTGCTCCGGCCACAGTTCCGCTTCCATGAGCACGGCGAGGTCGGGTTCGAGCCGCCGCCAGGCATTGCGGCTGAACGGCCAGAAATCGAGCGGAAAAATCCCGACCTTGAGCACGTCATGCGCATATTTCTCGCGCAGAATCTTATAACCTGTGCTGGTCGTCGTGGTGAGGACGATTTCGGTGTCCGGTCGAGCGCGCAGCCGGGCCAGCAACGGGCCGAGGGCCTGCGCTTCACCCACACTGACGGCCTGGATCCACACGCGCTTCACGCCCGGGCGCTTGGGCGGCGGCCGGTCAATGAGGCCGAAGCGGTGGTGGAAGTCGTGCCGGTAGCCGCCGCGCCTCCACATGCGCCAGGCGTAATACGGCAGCAGCACTAGCAATGCGGGTAGAAATAAAAGTCGGTAAAACCAGATCATTGTGACAACTGAGGAGTTTCCTTGTGTCGGGAAGGATTGCCCTTGGGCCGGAAAGGGTTTACACCAATATGTTTTACACCAAAACGCAACCCCACACACTTGGCCTACCGCGTTCCCGCGATGGCCTGACGCCCCATGAAAGTCCTGATTGCCGATGACCACCGCGAAAACCGCGCCCTGCTGCAGGCGCTGTTGCGGGGCGAGCACTACGAAACGATCGAGGCCCGCAATGGCGAGGAAGCGCTGGCTGAATTGACCAAGGCGGCGGAACCCATCGTGGCGTTGCTCGACTGGCAGATGCCCAAGATGGAAGGGCCGGATGTCTGCATGGCGGCGCGCCGCCTGCCGAACCCGCCGCCGATGTTTTTGTTCCTCGTCACCGTCCGCGACAGCAAGGACGATATCGTGTCGGGCCTGCGCTCCGGCGCCAACGACTACATCATCAAACCGTTTCACAAGGACGAGATGCTGGCGCGCGTCAAAATCGGCGCGCAAATGGTGCAGTTGCAGCAAAGCCTGCTCGACCGCGTGAGTGAACTGGCCGATGCGCTGGCCCGAGTCAAGCAACTCAGCGGATTGCTGCCCATTTGTGGTTTTTGCAAAAAAGTGCGCAACGACCGCGATTACTGGCAGCAGGTGGAGGAATACATCAGCATCCACTCGGAAGTTAAATTCAGCCACGGCGTTTGCCCGGATTGCTACGACAAATTGCTCAAGCCCCAGCTCGAACAGATGCGGCGGCAGGGGTGAGGCGGGCAGGAACATGTCGCCATGAAATTTGCGATTGTCGGGTCCGGGGCCGTAGGCGGGTATTATGGGGCGCGGCTGGCCCGTGCAGGTGAAGAAGTGCATTTTCTCCTGCGCTCCGATTACGCGGTGGTGTGCGAGCATGGCTGGCGCGTGACCGACCACGAAGGCGCTTGGGGATTGCGACCCGTCCACGCGCACAATCACCCGGAAACGATTGGAGTCTGCGACGGCGTCATCATTGCGGCCAAAGCCACTGCCAACCCCGCGCTGCCGCGGTTGGTGCGCCCGTTGCTCGGGCCGTCCACCTGGGTACTCACCCTCCAAAACGGGCTGGGCAACGCCGAATTCCACGCCGCCTATGCGGGCGCGGAGCACGTGCTTGGCGGCGTGGCCTTTGTCTGCATTAATCGCGTGGCGCCGGGCGTCATTGAAAAGTTTATCCCGGGCAGCGTGCACATTGGAGAGTTCATCGGCCCGGCGCGCGAACGCACCCGTGACCTGGCTGCCCGGTTTGTGCGCGCGGGCGTGGATTGCGCGGCGGTGGATTCGCTCACGGAAGCGTTGTGGCGCAAGCTGGTGTGGAATGTACCCTTCAACGGCCTGACCATCGCGGCGGGTGGTGTGACGACGGATGTCGTTCTGGCCCGGCCGGAATTACGCGCGCAGGTTCTGGACTTAATGCGCGAAGTGCGCGCGGGCGCCGCGGCGGTGGGCGTGGAGATCCCCGAAAATTTTCTCCAGCAGCAAATTGATGTCACCTACCCAATGGGCGCGTACAAACCGTCGAGCCTCATTGATTATTTGGCGGGGCGCGAAGTCGAGATTGAAGCCATTTGGGGTGAGCCTTTGCGTCAGGCCCGGGCTGCGGGGGTCAAGCTGCCGCATCTACAGGAACTCTACGGACAATTGCAAAAATTGTGCATGCGCAGTTGAGCGCTTCATGGTTTGACCAGCTTCAAGTCCACCGTCTGGCCAGTCATCATCATTTCACCGCGCGGTCCGTATTCCACGTCAAAGCCCTCCGTGTGCAGTTGGCCGCCATCCACGGTGAGCCGGAGGGTTTCCGTCTGGCAGAAGTCCACTTGGGCGCTGGCGGAATCCGTCGAGTACCACACCAGGCTGCTGCCGCGGGAGTTGGCGGCGAAAGATTGGCGTCGTTGCCCTTGGACGAGTTGCGCGACGATGCGCCCATTTTCGACCCAGGCGCGTTCACTCATGGTCTCCGGTCCATCCGGCAGCAGATACGTCCCCTTGCACACCAAAACGCTGCGGCCTGGTTCCTTTTCAAGCGTGTAAGTTAATTCGATGGGATAGCGCGCGGTTTTTTGGCCGGAAAAAAAACAAGTGACGGCCTCGCCCCGCCAGGTGCCGACGTAGGCCGATAACATGGCGGCGAGTTGCGCAGGCGTCCGCGTGTCCGGCCGGGGAACATCGGCGGCATTCAGCCAGGCGGTTTTGGGGAGAAAGGCTTGGGCATCCAGCGACGCCATGGCCGGTGTCACCGGCTTCCCGGTCATCCACACCGGCAAATGTAATTGGGATAGGACGTCGGTGGCAGGCGTGGGGGGTGGCAGAGCCAGGCTCGAATTTTGAGCGGGGGCTGGCTGGGCGGCCAGCACGCTGGCGAACCCCAAAAACAAAACTGCAATGCGCATGAAAAACAGGATGACGGAGGAAGGGTGGTGCATGAAGCCAAAATTTACCGCTGGGAACGGGGCCGGGGGCGAACTAACCGGCGCCCAGCTCGCGCAACGCCGCCAGTTTCAGGGTTTCGAGCAAAGGTTCCAATTCCGGGCGGGTCGGCCCTTCCAGGAGCAGGCGCAATTTTTTTTCCGTGCCCGAATAGCGCACAAGCACCCGGCCTCGCCCGGCGAGCGCGGTTTCCGCCGTATGGAGCGCTTCGCTGAACAGCGGCATTTCCGAGAAAGGCCGCTTCACCCGCACGCGTAAGTTGGCCGTAAGCTGGGGCAGCAGTGGCACTTCGCGGCGCAGGGCCGACAGTGGCTGGTCGGTGTCGCGCATCACGCGGACCAGTTGCAGCGCGGCGAGCAGGCCGTCGCCACAGCGCGAAATATCCGCAAAAATATAATGGCCGGAATTTTCGCCGCCAAGGGAGGCGCCCAGTTCGAGCAGCTTGTGCAGGACTTGCCGGTCGCCCACCGGCACGCGCACAACGTGTCCGCCCGCCCCGCCTATCGCCCGATCCAGCCCGAGATTGCTCTGCACCGTGGCCACCACCTGGCCGTGCTTCAGCGTGCCCGTGCGCAAGGCATGCAACGCCAAAATACCGAGTAATTCGTCACCATCCACCACGGCGCCGGTTTCGTCGCAAACCACGAGGCGGTCGCCATCGCCATCATGCGCCACGCCCAGCCGTGCGCCGCTTTCGCTGACCAGTGCGGAGAGAAATTCCGGATGCTCGCTGCCGGCCTCGGCATTGATGCGCGCCCCATCGGGTTCGGTTGCGCGCGCGCGCACGTCCGCGCCGAGGCGGCGCAAAACCTCCGGCGTGGTGCCGCCCGTCGCGCCATAGCCGCAATCCACGGCAATAATCCAGCCGGCCAGCGCCTGGCGCGGCAGTGTCAGGGCCCGGCGCATCCGATAGGGTTCAGCGGCATCAATTTTTTCCAGCGAGGGCGACGTTGGAACGGCTTCCGGCACAATGACCCGGTCCAGCCAGGCTTCCAGTTCCGCTTCGGCCGTTTCGGAAAGTTTCAAGCCGTGCTGGTCAAAAAACTTCACGCCGTTGTCGGACGGCGGATTGTGCGAGGCGGTAATCATCAGGCCAAAAGCGGCATGACGCTCCAGCACCGACTCGGGAATGGCCGGTGTGGGCACGATGCCCGCGTCCAGCACTTGGTGTCCGGCGGCGAGCAACCCTTCGCTGAGCAGGGCCAGGATGGCCGGGCCGCTCAAGCGCGGGTCGCGCCCGGCGATGATTTGCAAATGCCGCCCCGGATTCCGCTGTGCGCGCAAGGCCAGATACCCGGCGAGCGCGTAACCGAGCCGGCGCAAAAACACGGGGTCCAGCGGAGGTTCGCCAAAGACGCCGCGAATACCATCGGTGCCAAAGTAGCGCAATTGCATGGGGCTATTTTATGCGATTGAACTGGCGCGAGGCAAATGCGTAAGCCATTTCCGCCCCGGTGAATTTCCCCCAGGCACTAGCACTTGACATCGCCAAAAAATTCCCGCGCGCGTCGCAGCCAGTTTTTAACTTCGCCGGTCTTGAGCAGGCGGCGCGCTTCGTCCACGCCGGATTTTAAGCCGCCGGTGCGCCCGGCCACCCACAGCGCCGCGCCGGCATTGAGGCACACGGTGTCGCACAGGCCGGCGGGGGCGCGGTTCTCCAGCAAGTCTTCGAGAATCTGCGCATTGCGCGCGGCGTTGCCGCCGGCGAGCACCTCCGCCTTCGCCGCCGGCAGGCCGAGTCGGTCCGCGCCAAATTCCACCAGGGGCCGTTCGCCCCCGGGAAATTCTGCTTCCGCCGCGCCGAATGGACGGGCCTGCAAAGTTTTGGGATCGAGGAAGCGCAGTTCACCGATGCCGGCCATATAATTTTTGCAGACCACGGACAATTCATCGAGCTGGCCTGTTCCACCCGCTGACTGTCCGTGCACGACCAGCCCGCGGCGGACGCCGAGTTGCTCCATGCCCGCCGCCAGTAGCGGCGCGCGGGCCCAATCAAACACGCCGACGAGTTGGTGGATCGGCCGGCCGGGATTAAGCAGTGGACCCAACACGTTAAAAATAGTGCGTCGGCCCTCTGCAGCCAGCGCCTTGCGCGCGGGCGCCATGTGGGCGAAGGCCGGGTGAAATGCCGGGGCAAAAAAGAAGGCGAAATTAATTTCCCGCAGGGCCGAGCGCCACACGTTGTCCGGCGCCTCAATCGGCAGGCCGATTTTTTCCAAAAAATCTGCGCTGCCGGATTTTGAAGTTAGCGCGCGGTTGCCGTGCTTGAACACCGGCACCTTGGCCGCCGCGACGACGAACGCGGCGGCGGTTGACACATTAAAGCTGCCCGAGTGGTCGCCCCCCGTGCCGCAGACATCCACCGCGCGCCCCGCCCAGGCCTCGACATGCGGGTCGCGCGCCAGGGAACGAAAAGTCTTGGCAAATTCCGCCAACAACACCGCCGTCCATAAATCCTCGGTTAATTCGCGCAGGAAGGCCGCTTTGGCCTCAGTGGGAACAGCTTCCGCAGCCAGGGACCGAGCGGCGGCGGCGGCTTCGAGCGCGTGGCCGCGACCGGCGCGCAATTGGGCGAGCAGGGTGGCAAAAACTTGTTCGGGTGCGGGCGGGATGGGCGGGACCGTGGACATCAACAGGTTGTTATCATCTGCTCCCGGTCGTTCGACAAGCGGTTTTTTTTGCAAGGAACAATCTTCTGCCGCAACTGTTCCTGTAGGCTCTCCTGTTCCGCGCCTGCCAAATGGGCCATTGCCAGCATCCACCCATTTATCCATATTAATGCCATGAATTTTCCCTCCGCCCGCCTTATGCTGATACCTTTCGCCGGGGCTGCGGGCATTATGGCCGCCGGCTGGTATTTATACGCTGGACCGACGGTCAACAACCCGCCTCCCTCCCTTCCCATGACTAGCGCCAACACCACCGCTTCCTGCCCGCCCGACGGCCTCTCCGCCTGCGGGCTGCCCTCCAATGTCGTCATTGACATGACCAAAACCGCCGTCCAGCGCACCGACGCCGAATGGCGCAAACTGCTTACGCCGGAACAATTCAATGTCGCGCGCCAGCAGGGCACCGAGCCGCCTTTCCACAACGAATACTGGGACAACCACGCCGACGGCGTATATTTTTCGGTTGGCAGCGACACGCCGCTGTTTGACAGCCGCGACAAGTTTGAGAGCGGCACCGGCTGGCCCAGCTTCACCAAGCCCATCGAGCCCGCGTTCGTCGCCATCACCCGCGACACCAGCTACGGCATGGTGCGCACGGAAGTGCACTGCAGCGTAGATGGCGACCACCTTGGCCATGTGTTTGACGACGGCCCCAAGCCCACCGGCCTCCGCTACTGCATCAATTCCGCCTCGTTAAAGTTCATGCCCCGCAAAGAGTACGACGCCTGGGTTGCGGCGCACACGCCGAAGGCGGCGGCGACCTCGGGTGCGCCGACGAGTTCGACGAAATCAGGGCCGTGAGTTTTGGCCGACAGACTTTAGTTCTGGCCAAGTTTTTGCAGAAGCGCGGCCTTGGTTTGCGGATTACTCACGGTGTTGACCCATTGCAGGACTCCGGCGGGGTTTTTGGTCGCTTGGGCGGACGACACCAGTTGTTGAATCGCGGCATCGCGCACGTCGCCGGCGGGAAGTCCATCAATCCAAGTGGTAAACGCCTGCGGGTCTTGTTTGACCCAAGTGGCGGAGAGCGTGCTCGTGGCTGCCAACTCCGTGGTTGAATCGGGTAATTTATCAAGCAACGCTGCGGCCCGCGCAGGGTCTTTGCTCGCTTCCACACCCACGAGGTTGGCCATAATGGTGTTCTGGTTATCACTAGGCGGAAGGCTGGCTGCGGCGCTCCAGGCATCTGTAAAGTCTGATTGGGCTTCTGTGGTCAATACGTTGTTGAGCGCTTGGGTTTTTGCGTCGCTGTCCGGAAGGCTTTGCGTGAATGCGAGCGCAGCAGATACATTATA
>CAZCMU010000122.1:0-8806 GCA_964499725.1 uncultured Opitutales bacterium | reverse complement strand
CGCAAAACCGCCGCAAGTCGTCCATGCCCAGCACGTGGTCGGCATGGCCGTGCGTCAAAATAAAATGGTCAATCGTGTCAATGCCTTCGCGAATGCACTGGAGCCGGAATTCCTGCGCGGCGTCCACCTGAATGTGCATCCCGCCCATGATGACATGGATGCTGCAGCGCGTGCGCCAGTTGCGCGGGTTCGCAAGGTCGAGGCTGCCGGGCGGCTGCCCAATCATCGGCACGCCTTGCGAAGTGCCCGTGCCAAGAAAAATGACCTCCATGACAGCGGCTACCTCGAGTGGACGCGGCCCCGGGTCAAGATTCCGCCCGCTTACAGCGCGGCGTCGCCCCGCTCTTCGGTGCGGATGCGGATGACTTCATCCAGATTGGATATAAAAATTTTACCGTCGCCGATTTTGCCCGTCTTGGCCGCCTTGGTGATGGCCGCGATGGTCTTCGGCACGCCCTCCGTCGGCACGGCGATTTCCACTTTGACCTTCGGCAGAAAATCCACGGTGTATTCGCTCCCGCGGTAGATTTCGGTGTGGCCCTTCTGGCGGCCAAAACCCTTGACCTCCGTCACGGTCATGCCCTCGATGCCGATTTCGGCCAGGGCTTCTTTAACTTCCTCGAGCTTGAACGGCTTGATAACAGCAGTGATGAGTTTCATAAGGCGATAAGACAACCCCACCCTACACCTCCGCCCCGCCCCCTGCAAAGGAAAAAATGCGTGCGAACATTAGACGTCCGTCGGGTTCGCCACCTTGAATACCAGCGCCGCCGCAATGGCTGCGGCAAACTCCGCCCCCAGGTACATCCACAAATTGCCCGCCTTGAACAGGCCCAGCACGGTCGCGCCGATGGCCACCGCCGGGTTGAACGCCCCGCCCGAAATCGGCCCCACCACCGTCGCCCCCACCATCACCGTCAGCCCAATCGCCAATCCAAAAAAGGAATTGTTCGCGTTCACCTTGGCCGTGGCCACGTTCAAGACCACATAGCACAGGGCAAACGTGAACAGAAACTCCGCCGCCAATATCTTGTGTGCGCTGGGAAAGGTTCCCGCCGCTGCCGCGCCGCCGTTAAAATGGCTCACCAGCACCGCCGCCAGCGACGAGCCGATGACTTGCGCCGCCCAATACGGCACGACATCCGCCGTCGCGCACCGCCCCCGCAGCCACACCGCCGCCGTCACCGCCGGATTATAATGCGCGCCGGAAACATGGCCGCCGGCATAGACCATCACCCCCAGCGCCGCGCCGATGGCTAGCGGCGCGTCCGCCACATGGCCGGTCACGGCCAGGCCGATGGTCAAAAACAGGAAAAAGGTCCCAATCAGTTCGGTGAGGTATTTATTCATGGGGCAAGCAGGTTATGCACCTGTTGCCCTACCCTGCGCCCCCGCCCGCCACAAGGCAAAACCACCATCCCAGAATGCAGGGGCGTCGCTTGCAACAGCCCATCTTCCCTTGTAGGGGCACACGTTAGCGTCAGCTTTGTCGGCTGCTCCCTCTTCTTCCCCTCTTCGCGCCTTTGCGGTAAAAAACTACAACGCCGCTTTGCCCTTTTCGTCCGTCCGAATGCGAATCGCCTCCTCCAATGGCAGCACAAACAACTTCCCGTCCCCGATTTTCCCCGTCTTCGCCGCATGCGTGATGGTTTCCACCACCTTCGGCGCCAGTTCGGATGAAACCGCGATGTCCAGCATCACCTTCGGCAAAAAGTCCACGGTGTACTCACTCCCGCGGTAGATTTCCGTGTGGCCCTTCTGCCGGCCAAAGCCCTTGACCTCCGTCACGGTCATGCCTTCGACGCCGATTTCGGCTAGTGCTTCTTTGACTTCTTCCAACTTGAACGGCTTGATAATCGCTTTGATAAGTTTCATACAGTAAAAGACTTAAGGTGGTTCAGGGGTGGGTGAATGGGTGTGGATTTTGATGCGCAATCACAGGCCCAACGACCAACCAGTCGGCGCGGGTCTGGCCCGCCGTCGGGCACGCAAGAACTAGCAAACCCTGTGCCAGTTAAGGCGTTAAAAGAGCTCACTCCTTAGCCAATTCCTTCAACTTCTTCAAATCCAGCTTCCCCGTGCCGAGCACCGGGATGGCGTCCACCTTTTTAATAATCCGCGGAATCCACAAATTCGCCAGGCCCGCGGCGGCGAGTTTCCCGCGCAGTTCGTCCGCGTTCACGTCCACCGTCGTCAACAGCACCAGCGCCTCGCCCTTGGCCGGGTCGGGCCGCGCGCTCACCGCCACCGTCAGCGCATCGCCCGCCTTGTGCCCCAGCACTTCAGCAATCTTGACCTCAATCGTTCCGTGCGGCACCATCTCGCCGCCAATCTTTGAAAAGCGCGACAGCCGGCCCTCAATGTATAAAAAGCCGTCCTCGTCAATTTTCGCGAGGTCGCCGGTCACAAACCACCCGGTGTTGAACGCCTCCGCTGTTTTGTCCGGCTGGTCGAGGTAGCCCGGGAAAATATTCACGCCCTTCAGGTACAGCATCCCCGTGTCGTTAAAACCCTTCTCCGCCCCGGTGTCGGGGTCCACCACCCGCGCCGCCGAACCGAGGAACAGCCGCCCCACCGAGCCCAACCGCTTCTTCAACCGCACGTCCTCCGCCTTCTCGCCCGGGTTTGCGGGGAGGTTGACGGCCACGACCGGCGAGGTCTCCGTCAGCCCGTAGCCCTCGCAATACTGTCCGCCAAAGCGTTTTTCCCATTCCTCATGAAAACCCGCGGGTGTTTTCTCCGCCCCGGCGACGACGAACCGCACGCTCGCCAAATCCGTCGGGTCCGCGCGCTTGAGGTAGGGCCGGAAAAACGTCGGCGTGCCGAGCAGCACCGTGACCTTCTCCGCCTTGATCGCGTCAATGCACTTGTGCAAATCCAGCGGCGACGGCACCGTGACGATGCGCAGCCCGCGCAGCAACGCATACCAGAGGGTGATCGTGAACCCAAAACTGTGGAAAATCGGCAGGTTGGCCAGCAGCACCTCGTGTGACGGCAAAATGCCCGAGGCATCAATCTGCGCGCAATTGCCCAAAATATTCCGGTGCGTGAGCACCACGCCCTTCGGCTCGCCCGAGCTCCCGCTCGTAAACAGCAGTCCCGCCTCGCGGTCGCCGCCTTCGCGCGGCACCCCGGCGCGCCGGATAATCCAGTCCACGGAGAAAAACTTCGCCGCCAAAAACCACCGCACCAGCGCCAGCTTCGGCAGCGCCGCAATCTCCGTGCGCAAATCCAGCACCTTCTCCGACCATGGGAGGTCCGGTATTCGCGCGGTTATTTTCTCGCGAAATAGTTTATCGGTAATCGTTGTCTTGATGCCCGCCTTTTTAATCGAGTGGTCCAGCGCCGCCGTGCCGATGGTGAAGTTCAAATTCACCGGCGTCTTGCCCGCGAACATCACCGCATAGTTCGCAATCAGCCCGCCCGCGCTCGGCGGCAGCACGATGCCCACCCGCGGCTCCGGCACTTCGCGCCGCAGTTTTTGCGCCAGCGCCAGCGACGCCGCCAGCAGCTTCACTGCGCTCATCCGCTGCGGTTTGGCGCTGCTGTAATCCGCCACAATTTCCCGCGACCCCTGCTTTTTCAACACCCGCACCATCGCCTCGCCCAGGTGCCCGGCGAATTCCGGCTGCGCGGCAAACTTCGCCGCGTCGAAATCAATCAATGCATCGCCCGGCGCCTGCTTTGGCGGCATCGGTGCGCCCGCCGGGCCCGCGGCCGCGGGCGGCGGCAGGGTCGGGTCGTTCTCCGGCGTGCGCGGCGGCGCATTCACCGGGTCGTCCGGTTTCGCCAGCGCCAAAATCGCGTTCCGGAGATTCTCCACCGTCGCGTCCTTCGCCGGAATCGGCGCACCAAAACGAATCGCCACCGGGAAAGGCAGCTTTCGCGGCCACTTCCAAAAAAACTTGCCGCCTTGGTAGCTAAAGATGGAGCCCCAAATCCCGCCCAGGTGCACCGGCACCACCGGCGCCTGCGCATGCCGCGCCAGCAGGCTGAACCCGCCCGCGAATTGCTGAATCTCCCCCGTGCGCGAAATCTGCCCCTCGGGGAAAATCAGGATGGCCCCCCCACCCTCTAAAATTTTCACCGCCTCCATCAGCCCGGTTTTGGCGTGCTCGGGCGTCACAGGCAGCGTGCCAAACACCCGAAACAGCGCGCGGAAAAACGCATACCGCGCAAACCCGCCCCACGCCATTGAGCGCAATGGCCGCGGGCTGACGATGGACAGCAGCACCACATCCACATACGATAAATGGTTCGGCGCCACAATGACCCCGCCTTCTTTCGGCAAATTCTCCAGACCCTCCAGTTCAATTTTGTAAATCCGCTCAATAATGGGTCGCAGCACCGCGATGAGCAGGCGGGCGAGCCAGGTTTGGGAATCGGCGGGCATGGTGGGGTGGGCAAAAAGCAGCGGCGTACGGCGTCGCTCGCTGCCTTCTGTTCTAACGTTCTTTCGTGGCGCGTCGAGCATGACCAGTCCAAGCAAGCCGCCCAGCAGGATGATTTCGAATCCGTGGAGAATATTCATGACCCAAAAAGGATGTGCCTTCTCCTATTGCACCTTCGATGCCAGGGCCGGACGCAGCCAAATTTGACCAGCAAAAATACCTTGTTAAACCACTCTTAAACAATGCCATGCAAATTTTCAATTTAGCGGCCACTCCCTTGTTCGCCTTCACCGCTTGTCCGCATAAAACGAAATCAGCCGGACATAAAATGTCCGGCTGATTCACATTCGAAAAATGTAGGAGCGCAGTCTTGCTGCGCCCGTCTTTTCTTTTTACGGCTGGCCACCGAAGGTCACGTAGTCATCCACGTCGAGCAGGTCGAACCAGGTGGTGATGTCTTCGCGCTTGGGAGCCAACTTCGCCTGCGCCTCGCTCATGTAGCCGCGCGTCTCGATGCTCGAAGGCGCGCGGGCCTCCATCAATTGCGACCATATGTGAATCGTGCCGGGGCAGGGATGGTTTTTGGCGTTCTTTTCGACCCACGCGAGCATCTCCGAGTCGCTCTTGCCCTTGGCCGTTTCCTTCTGGAATTTATCGGCGCTGACGCCGACAAATTCAAAAAACCGCTGGTCGAGCGGGCAATTGAAGTTAAACTCGCCATTTTTCTTGGCAATCGTCGCGCGGCATTTGTCGAGTACACGGGGGAGGACGGCAAAGCCGCCGAGACGCACGCGCGGGCTGCGCGGAGCGCGTTGGGTGAGGTCGGGTGCAAAGATGGCCATGGGCGTGATGGATTGTTGTTATAAAACTGCGGAGTGAAAAACTTACCCATCCCGCATTCCACCGTCAAGCGAAGTTTAAACGAGCGTTTGCAAAAATCGCGTTACATCCGCTCCAGCGTTTCCAGCCCCAGCAGCCGCAGGCCCGTCTCCAGCACGCGCAGCGTCCGCGCGCAGAGCAGCAGCCGCCGCGCCTGCACCGCTTTCTCCTCCCCCATCACCCGGTCGGCATTGTAGAAAGCGGAAAACTCCCCCGCCAGCTCATACAGGTAGGTGCACAAAAAATGCGGGCGTAAATCCGCCAGCGTGGCATCGAGTACCGAGGGCAACGCCGCCAGCTTGCGCGCCAGGGCGACTTCCGTCGGCGTCGTGAACCCGTCCGCCAGCGCTTCGCGCGCCGCCTCGTCCACCGGTACCCCTATTTTGCGGAAAACACTGTGAATTCGTGCCACGGCATACAGCAAATACGGCGCGGTGTTGCCGTCGAGCGCCAGCAGCTTGTTCCAGGCAAATTCGTAGTCCGAGGTGCGGTCCTGGCGCACGTCGGCATATTTCACCGCGCCGAGGCCCACCACCCGCGCAATGTTTTTCTTTTCTGCCTCCGGCAAATCCGGATTTTTTTCGTCCACGATGGCCCGCGCCCGCACTTGGGCCTCTGCCAGTATTTCGAAAAGCTTCACCGATTCGCCGCTCTTGGTTTTGATGGCCCTGCCATCCTCGCCGAGAATCGTGCCGAACCACACGTGCCGCAACCGCGGCGGCGTCCGATTCGTGGCGCGAAACCACTTGTCCACCGTCAAAAATAATTGTTCAAAGTGGTCGCGCTGGCGGCCGTCGGTTACGTAGATAATTTCATCGGCCTTCCAGTTCTCCATGCGGTAGAGCACCGTGGCCAGGTCAGTCGAGGCATAGTTGCTCGCTCCATCGCTTTTGCGGATGATAAACGGCTGCTCCTTGTAGCGCGGATGTTCCGGATGAAACACCACCAGCGCGCCCTCGCTTTCCGCCGCCAATCCGCCGTCTTTCAGCTCTTTATAAATGCGCGCCACCTTGTCGCGGTAAAACGATTCACCCAGTGTGTTCTCAATCGTCACACCCAAAAGCTCGTACATGACGTCCGCCGCCTGGTTGCTGGCTGCAACAATTTTCATCCAAATCTGGGTGTTTTCCAGATCGCCATTTTGCAGCTTCACCAACTCCGCGCGCGCGAATTCCGCCCACGTGCCGTGTTTATCCGCCGCCTTGGCCGAACCAGCCTTGTAGAGTCGCTCCAGTTGCACCAGCGCTGCCTCCGGGTTCGCATTGATGCTTTCGCCGGATTCCTTCAGCGCCAAAATCAACACGCCAAAATTCGTGCCCCAGTCGCCGATATGGTTGTCACGGATGACTTTCGCCCCGCAAAACTGCAGCAACCGCGCAATCGCCTCGCCAATGACCATCGGACGCAGGTGGCCGATGTGCATCTGCTTGGCTGCGTTCGGCGAGGGGTAATCCACCACCAGCGTGTGCCCGCGGTACAACCCGCCCGCCGCCTCGCGAAAGGCTGTCTCGTCCCGGTACTTTCGCAGCCACGCCAGCAAAAACGCCGGCGTGAACTTGAAATTGACGAAGCCCGGGCCGGCCACGTCAATCTGCACCAATGCCGCATCCAGCGCCGGGTCCGCGCGCAAAGTCTCCGCCAGCGCCGTGCCCATTGCTCTCGGGTTCTGCTGGCGCGCCTTCGCAAAACCCAGCACGCCGTTGGCCTGGAAATCGCCGTGCCGCGGATCGGCGGGACGAATCTCCGGCGCGAATTCGCCCTCAAAGCCCGCGGTGCGGGCCGCGGCGGCGCGCACGACGGCGTCCAATTCCCGGGCGGGATGAAACCAAATTTCCATCGCAGTTAATTTTTTTGCGTGAAGGCCTCAATCGCGGTGGCCACTTCCTCGCGCTCGCTCGGCGTGAGTTCCGGAAAAATCGGGATGCTGAGCACTTCATCCGCGAGCATGCGCGCCCGCAGGCAGGTTTCACCCCCGCGCCCAATCGTCTGGAAGCATTGCTGCCGGTCGAGCGGGATGGGGTAATAAACCTCCGCGCCGATTTTGCTTTCCTGCAAATACGCCAGCAGCGCATTGCGCCGGCCCGGGCCGTGGACGCGCAGGGTGTACTGATTCCAAATGTGTTCGTGGCGCGGGCAGCCGCCGGGCAGGGTGATTTTTGGCGCGGGGCTGGCCGGCGCCGTGGTCGCATTCGCCGGATGCATGTGGCAATCCTGCGGGCGCGAGACCGCCACGCCCGGCACGCGCGAAAGACGCTCCGTGTACCATGCTGCGTTGGTCTGGCGACCCTTGGTGTAATTTCCATAGTGCGGCAGCTTCACCCGCAGGAACGCCGCCTGCAGCGCATCGAGCCGGAAATTCCCTCCAACGAAATGGTGGTGATACTTTGGCTTCATGCCATGCACGCGCAGCACGGTCGCAAATTCCGCCAGCGCATCGTCATTGGTCGCCAGCAATCCGGCATCGCCCAGCGCGCCCAGGTTCTTCGTCGGAAAAAAGCTGTAGGCCCCAAATTCACCCATCGTGCCGACTTGCCGGCCCAGGTGTTTCGCGCCCAGCGATTGCGCCGCGTCTTCGATGACCGCGAAATTGTGCGCCTTCGCCAGCGCCAGCACGCCGTCCATGTCTGCCGTCTGCCCAAATAAATGCACGGGTATGACAGCCTTCGTGCGCACGGTGACTTTCTTCGCGGCATCGGCCACGTCCAAATTAAAACACGCCGGGCACGAATCCACGAACACCGGCGTCGCCCCGGCCCGCGCCACGCAGCCCGCCGTGGCAAAAAACGTGAACGACGGCACCAGCACCTCGTCCCCCGGGCCGATCTTCAGGGCCATCAGCGCCAGCAACAGCGCATCCGTGCCCGAGGACACCCCCAGCGCGTGCTTCACGCCCAGGAATTCCGCCATTTCCTTTTCCAACGCGGCCAGCTCCGGCCCGAGGATGAAATGGCCCGAGTGCAGCACCCGCGTGAACGCGGCCTGCAAATCCGCTTCGAGCGGCAGGTTCTGACGCTTTAAGTCCAACAGGGGAACAGGCATAAGAAAGCGGGTATGATGGCAAGAGAACTTGTCCAATGGCTAGACAAAAGCAAGATGGCCGGTCTTCATCCAAAACCCTGGCATTCATTTTCCCGACGAAAATCGATTCACCCCGCCGCTGGAAACTCCGTCGTCTGCGCCACCGCCGCCGCCCGCTGCGCCGCCGCCTCAAGTCGTGCACGCTTCATTTCCTCCATTTTGGTCTTCCGGATGGACTCCGCCTGGGCCTTGACCTCCGCCTCGATCGCAAATTCCTCGCGAATCGCCTCCAAATCTTCCATGTCCGGCGGCACATTCGCAATCGCCTCCTCCATGGTGGACATCCCGGCGCGCACTTTCTTCATGCTGTCCTGGTGCAGCGTGGACATGCCGTTCAGCATCGCCATGCGCTTCAAGGTCGCCGTGTCGGCCTCCTTGTTAATGCACTCGATGAGGCCCTCGCTCGTCGCCATCAATTCATGGATGCCCACGCGGCCCTTGTAGCCGCTGCGCCCGCA
>CAZCMU010000121.1:872-8817 GCA_964499725.1 uncultured Opitutales bacterium | reverse complement strand
TGAGGCATTGATTGAGCCGTTGATTGGGCATCAGCCGTCGTCGGATCAGTTTTTAAGGAACGGACAAAGGCCAACAGCTCGGCGATTTCCGCATCCGAGTGTTTTTTGGCAAAAGAGGGCATTTCGCCCTGGATGCCTTTCTTGATGACGTTGACAATGTGGCGGTCGCTCATTTGCAAATCGTGCAAGTCCGGGCCCTCGTCGCCGCGGGCGTCCGCGCCATGGCAATGCGCACAGCTGTTCAGAAATAACTTGCCGCCCTCGGCAATGGTTACCGACGTGGGTGCCGGCTTCCACAATTGCCACGATGCATCCGGAGGTTGCTCGTGCGATGTCGCCCGCGCATTATTCCGGAGCACCTGGGCAAACACGGACATGCCGGCCAGGGAGGCGGCGCTGACGCACACGGCGACAGCCAAAGCTTTCATTTCGCGATGCATGGCTGTGCGACTTTAATTGGCCAAAAGCATTTCTCCGCCCCAATAGCCCGCGCCGGCCACCAAGACCGCCGCCGTAAATGCCGCGGCCAGATAGCAACTGAACGCCCAGCGGCGGGTGGTCCGGCCCACCATTGCCCGCCAGGTTGCCAGCCCGACGAGCAAGGCAAACGCCGGCCAGACGAACAGGTGATGAAAGCGGATCAAGTCGTGGCCCAGGGTCTCGCCCTTGGTCATGAGCAACCCGGAGGCCACCGCGGGAAAAGTTCCCAGCCCCGCCAGCAGCATTGTCCAGTAGCCAACAACGTTCAACTGTGGCCCCGTCGGACGGCGCGCCAGCGCAAAGCCTGCGGTGTCAAAGAGCCACGAGCATCCCGCCAGCGCCAAGGGCAGATGCGTGCTCGCGCCGTGTATTTTTGCCCAAAATGTGGTGTCCATGTTTTGGCTCCGGTTTATCCCGCGTTATCGGCGAGGGTTGAGTCCACCACTGCCAGCGAGTGGTCGTGCTCGATGTATTTGACGCCCGTGAGCCCGAGGTAAGAACGCAGTTTCGGCGCGTCCACGAGCATCGGGCCCGGCTTGGGCGCTTTACCCGGCTCGGGTTGGGGGAAGGCTGTTGAGCGCGCGGTGTGGAACATCATGTTGCCCTCAACCTTTTGCAGGGCCTGGTGGATGTGGCCGTTCAATACCGTGACCGATCCGAAACGCTTGAGCAGGCCCAGCGCCTTCGTGCCATCGTCCGTGCCCCAGCCCCACTTGGGGTAAACCATCCACAGCGGAATGTGTGCGAAGACGACAATGGGGGTCTCTTGGGACAAGCCCGCGAGGTCCTTTTCCAGCCACGCCAGTTGATCGGCGCCCAGCACGCCCAGGCCGCCTTGGGCCAAATTCATGACATTGTTCAGGCCGATGAAATGCACGCCCTTTTGGTCGAAGCTATACCAGCCGGCGCCGATTGTGCCCTTGCCGAAGCGTTTGAGGTATTCCGCCCCGTTGTCGCTGCCCACATCGTGTTCACCGGGCACGTAGAAAACCTGTTTGGTTTTGCAATCCTTCGTCATTTGATCGAGCAGGTCAAATTGCCCGGGATCGGAAAGATGGGTGAGGTCGCCCGTGTGCAAAAGAAATTCCGGGGTCGTCGGTAGCGCGTTGATGCGATTGACCGTTTCGCGGAAGGTGGCGGCCACGTCGGGATTCGCGGGCATCTTGAAGCCGATGTGGCTGTCGCTGATTTGGACAAAATTCAGCAAACCCGTGCTCGAAGCGGGCATGGCCGGCAGGCCGGGTGTCCCCGCACCCATGCCGTCGGTCGCGCCGAGCACCCGTGAGCTCAGCGTGCCGCTGCCGACGACCCAGACCAGGCCGGTGCCGGCCCAGGCCATGCATTTTAAAAAACCGCGGCGGTCCACGCCGTCGTCGAGCATGTTCCGGGTAATGAGGCCGGAGTCGGCCGGTTGGTGATGATGATCGTGATGTAGATGATTCATTGTTGGAGAGGATTACCCTTGAATACGCGCCGCCGGCGGACTTTATTCCAAATCGTTCCAGAAATAACTTTTCTTTTTTCGGGAATAAAATCGCCAGCGCCAGCGTATAGTAACCTATGGACGAATCCGCGCCCCAGTCTGCCGTGACTCCGGCCAGCTTCGAGCAGGCGTTCCTGCCCCATCAGGACGCCGCTTATAATCTGGCCCGCTGGCTGATGCGGCACGACCAGGACGCGGAAGATTGCGTGCAGGAAGCCTTCGTGCGCGCGTTTCGGGCCTTTCACCGCTTTCGCGGCGGGGATGGGCGCGCCTGGCTGCTGGCCATCGTCCGCAACGTCTGCTACTCCCGCCTGCGCCAACACCATCATGAAGAACCCCCCGTTTCCTTTGATGAGCTGGAGCATTGCCCCGTCCCGGCGGCGGCTGAATTATCTTGGCCGCAAGCCGTCGCCCGCGAATTGCTGCCTCAGGCCATGGAAAAACTTCCCACCGAGTTCCGGGAAATCCTCGTGCTGCACGGGCTCGAAGGCTGCGCCTACAAGGAAATCGCCGTCGTTTTGGACATTCCCGTCGGCACGGTGATGTCCCGCCTCGCCCGCGCGCGCCTTAAACTTCAGCACGAGTTGCAACAACTTTCGCAAAAGGACCTTTCCCATGGACTGTGACCAACCTCGCGGCCTGCTTCAGGCTTATGCCGATGGCGAACTCGATCTCGTGCGTCAGCTCGAAGTCGAGGTGCATCTGGCAGGGTGCCCGGCCTGCCGACAAGCGGTCGCAAGTCTCCGCGCCTGCCGCACCGCCGTCAGTGAAGGGCTGCCGCGCTACTCCATGCCGCCGCATTTAGCCGAAAAAATTCACGCCTCATTGCCTGCATCCGCCCCGGTTCGCCGCGCACGGGTCGTGATCTTTTGGCCGCGGGCCGGCTGGGTCTCGGCGCTGGCCGCCACGCTCGTGCTGGGTTTTTTCCTCGGCCTCCAACATGGGCAGACGAACAGCGTGCTGGATGAAGCCCTGGCCAGCCACACCCGTTCGCTCATGCAGTCGCATTTAATGGACGTCGTCTCCACCGACCAGCACACCGTGAAGCCGTGGTTTGAAGGCAAAATCAACTTCGCCCCGCCCGTCGTCGATTTATCCTCGGCCGGTTTCCCCCTCGTCGGTGGCCGGTTGGATGAGCTCAATCATCAAACCGTGGCCGCTCTTGTCTATGGGCGGCACAAACACTTCATTAATTTGTTTGTCTGGCCGTCGGCGTCGGGCTCACCACCTGTTGGCGCGTCCGAATTGTCCGGTTACCAAATCAATTCCTGGATGCACGGCGGCCTGAATTTTATCGCCGTGTCCGAAATTCCTGCCGCCGACCTGGCTGACTTCGTGCATGCCTACCGCGCCCAGGCGGATTGAACCGCGCTATTTTGCCGCCATTTTTTTCAAATATTTGGCCACTTCCGCCAAAGGACGCGTGTTGAAGACTTGTTCCTTCGTCAGCCAGCCTTTGCGCGCGATGAGGACCCCGCCGCGCACATATTCCAGACCGTCGGTGCTGTGGGCATCGGCGTTGATGACGCACAGCACGCCGCGTTCGGCGGCATAGCGCCAATGCCGCCAGTCGAGGTCCAGCCGCTGCGGCTGCGCGTTTAGCTCGATCATTTTTCCGTTGGCTGCCGCAGCCTCAATGATTTTTGCGATATTGACCGCGTAGCCCTCGCGCTCCAAGAGCAGCCGCCCGGTGGCATGGCCGAGCATGGTCACTCGCGGGTGTTCCAGCGCGCGGATGATGCGTTTGGTCATTGCGGCCTCATCCGCGCCCTGGCCGTAGCGGTTGTGCACGGAAGCCACCACGTAGTCCAGTTTCGCCAGCATGCCGTCGTCGTAATCCATCTCGCCGTCTTTGAGGATATCGCATTCGGTCCCGGCAAATAAATGCACGCGAAATTTTTTGGATTTGTTGAGCGCCCGGATTTTTCCCACTTGCTCAAGCAACAACTCTTCGCTCAGGCCGTGGGCCTGGAAGGATGACTTCGAATGATCGGCGATGCCCAGGTATTCCCAGCCGAGTTTCTCCGCCGCTGCCGCCATTTCCTCCAGCGTGGCGTGCCCGTCGCTCGCCGTGGTGTGGTTGTGGAAGGCCCCGCGCAGGTCGCTGGCCTCCAGCAGGCGGGGCAGGGGGCCCGCTTCCGCGCGGTCGATTTCATCCAGCCCCTCGCGCACCTCCGGCGGGATGGGGTGCAGGCCGAGTTTTTTGAAAATATCATCTTCACTGCGCGCGTTGACGACACTTTGCGCGCCCGGGCCGCCCGCAGTGGGATCATCCTTTTTCGTCAGGCCCCATTCGCTTAAACTTAACCCTTGGGCGAGCGCGCGTGAACGCATCTTCACGTTGTGGTCTTTCGACCCGGTGAAGTGATGCAGGGCGAAATAGTATTGCTTGAGCGGCACCACGCGCAAGTCCGCCTGCATCCCGTCCGCGAGCCGCACACTGGCCTTCGTTTCGCCATGGTTGGTGACTTCGGCCACACCGGGCTGGGTCGTGAACCACTCCATGACTGGCGCTGGTTTTTCCGCCGCCACCAGAAAGTCCAAATCCCCCACCGTTTCTAGTCCCCGCCGCAGGCTGCCTGCGTGGGAGGCGTGTTCGACCCCCGGTGCCTGGCGCAACCCCTCCAATATCGGTTCCGCAATATGCCACGCATCCCACCACAGATGCCTCCGGCTGTACGCCTCGCGGTGCCGGATGCCCGCTAAAATATTTTCCTGGGTCTTTTCGCCGAAACCAGCCAGCGCGGCGACTTTTCCCGCCTCGCATGCTGCGGTGAGCTTGGCCAGTGAGTCCACGCCCAGCTTCAGATGCAGCGTCATTATTTTTTTTGGCCCGAGTCCCGGCACGCTCAACATTTCCACCAGGCCCGGCTGCACACTGGCCTTGAGCTTTTCATAATACGGCAAATGTCCGGTGCGATAAAGCGTCGTGATTTTTTCCATCAGAGCCTCGCCAAAACCCGGCACGTCGCCCAGCGTCCCGGCCTCAATGCGCGCGCCCAAGTCGCCTTCGAGCGTGGTCAGGTTCCGCGCGCCATTGTGGTAGGCGCGCACCTTGAACGGGTTTTCCCCCGTCAGTTCAAGCAGCGTCCCGATTTCCTCGAGCACGGCGGCGATGGCGGTTTTATCCATGCGCGCGGCTATTTTCGCAGGACATCCGGCGCACGGGGGTCGGCGCCGGCGGTTTTATGATAGGTGCCGGTCTGCTTGTCGCGCACGTATTGGGTGAAACCAGCCTTGGCGACGTTCTTTTCCGAAAGCAGGTTCTTGGTGTGGCCCGGCGTGTATTTGGTGTTCACCGTCGTCGGCAGGTAAATCCGGCGCAACGGCTGGCCGGTGACGGGGTGTTTTACCAGCGGCTTCGCACTCATCGGTTGCTCGATTTCCAGCAACTCGCCCTCGCGGCCATCCTCGAGTATTTCCTGGTAAACATAAATGGGCATGCGTGTAAGATAGATTAATTTTCCGGCTTCTGCAAGACCACGGCCCTTGAATTCGCCACGGCCCTTTGCCCGGCGCCTGGTGCGGTTTTGCGAATATTGTAGTTGGTCTTGCGCCGTCCAACTTTGCGGGGTATGGTTCCGCTTTCCAGTTTGGCCATGAGTCTGCGCCCGCGCAAACCCCTTATTATCACCTTTGCCCTTGGCGCGCTCGCGCTCGGCGCGGTGATGGTTTATTCCTTCGGTGGAAAGCAGATCTTCACCCGGCACGAGCAGTTCCTGTTGTACTTTAACGACACCGTCAACGGCCTCGCCCCCGGTTCGCTGGTTAAATTCAAGGGCGTGCCCATCGGCACGGTGGACTCCATCCGATTCAACTTTCGCGCCGACCAATCCGACCGACGCATCCCCGTGCTGATCAAACTCAATGCCGACCTGCTCCAGCGCCAGCTCGGGGTCTTGGAGGATTTGTCGGACCCCGCCGTGCTGGCCGCCGAAGTTCACCGGGGTTTGCGCGGTGAACTGGATCGCGAAAGTTTTGTCACGGGTGGCATCTTCGTCTCGCTCGACTATTATCCGCAAGCCTCCGCATCCAAGGCGGAGGCGGGCTCTGGCAGCTATGACGTCATCCCCACCGTGCCGTCCTCCTGGGTGGCCGACATTGAGAAAGCCGGCCAAGTCATTGCCTGGTTGCCGACCTTCGACTTCGAAGCGGAAATCGGCCACGCGGGCGATAATCTGGATCAACTCACCAACCAGGTTTCGGTTATCCCCTTTGCCGAATACCATCAAAAGATTGTGGGCACCCTGCAACCGCTGGCCGACTTTAATTTTCGGAACTGGCAGGGCAACCTGAACAACATGCTCGGCCATTTTGACGAGGATCAGCATGCGATCGCCGCCGCCAGCAGCCAATATGCCGCCGCCAGCCAGGACTTTGTGGATATGAACACCGCCACCCGCCAAAACCTCGCGCAACTGGACACCAACCTCGCGCACTTGCGGGTCCAACTCAGCCCCGCCGCTCCCTGGCTCGAACAGTTGACCGGCAATCTCAAGGAACTGTCCACCAGCCTCGATAGTTTGACCCACAAGGCCGACAACCTCGAAGCCCAGCCGGACATACTCCCCAAACTGGCGCAGTAGCTTCGCCCGCCGCCTATTTTCCGTTGACACCGGCCCACCGGTACGGTTTGATGACCCTTTTTCCGCCCAATTCCGGCCCCGCATTGCTATGAAAGTCGCCTCCTCCATCAAATCCCTCAAGAATCGCCACCCCAACTGCCAAGTTGTGCGCCGCAAGGGCCGCATCTACGTCATCAACAAGACCAACCCGCGCTTCAAAGCCCGCCAGGGTTAGGTTCGACCGCTTTCACAACCCTCTCTCCAATAATATTTTACCGTGAAAAAGGAAGTCCATCCTGATTACCACCCGGTCTGCTTTGTGGACGTGTCCACCAGCCGCAAGTTTTTGACCCGCTCGACCATGCGCTCCAAGCAAAAGGAGGTCATTGACGGCGTGGAATACTTCGTCGTCGTGCGCGATGTGACCAGCGACTCGCACCCGGCCTACACCGGCGAAAAGCGTTTCCTCGACAGCGCCGGCCGCGTCGAGAAGTTCAAGACCAAGTTCCAGCGCCTGCGGAAGTAGGGGCTTGGCGGGGTCGGGGCTTAGGACCGACGGAGTGCAGGTTTCAATGCAGGGGCGCAGTCTTGCTGCGCCCGGTTGTGTTTAGTTTCCCACCAGCCGCACATACAGCACCGTTTTCAGTTTGCGCGCCGGCCCGCCATTGTCTGAGGGTGCCTCCCGCGTGTTTCCATCCAGTTCCACCCATTTGCCGTCGGGGTTGATGGGCAGTTGGTTGTTCATCTCGCGCTGTGCCATGACCGGTTGCGACGAATCTTTGCTCCAGCCGACGACACGTGATTCGGCCAGGGTCAACACCAGCGTGTAGCCGGCCGTGCTTTGCTCCAGGCAGGTATAGAGGCGTTCGCCCTCCCACGCCGGTTCTGGCAGCTTGCTGCCGTCGGTCCGGCGGTCCAGCGGGAGCACGTTTTCCGTTTGCGCCTGGCTGTTGGCAAACACCTGCTGCTTGAGCAGACTTCCCTCGCTCAGCATCGCAGTCGTGGGTTCGGCCGGGCTGGCCGCCGCATCCGTGGCATCCACCTCAGTCGCCAGCACCTCGATGGTCAGCCGCTCCTGGCCCAGGGGTTTGCCGGCGAGTGGATGCAATTGGCAAAACTCGGCAAAAGTCGCTGGGCCTTTTTTAAAGTCTTTGAAGGCTTGTTCGCTGGCTGTGGGCGCAGCGGTCGTATCATCGTCACTGTGGAAAAATAAATGATGCCCCTGGTTCTCTGGCTTCGTCGGGTCCATCAAGCGGTCCGCCGCCGGCGGATCTGGCCGGGCGAAGAGCTGCGCCATGCCACCGGCAAACACCACCGCCGTTAGGGCAATCCTTCGGCATCTGCGACGACTTGAAAATAGAGAAAATTTCATGCCGATAAAATATGGCGTAGCGTGCCAGCATGACAAGGCCATTCC
>CAZCMU010000121.1:0-862 GCA_964499725.1 uncultured Opitutales bacterium | reverse complement strand
TCCGGAATACGCATCAGGCCACCCGGCTGAGGGCTTCTTTGCGCAAAACTTCCAGAAAGCCGACGATTTGTTCGCGTTTCACGGTTTGAAACCCCTCGAGAAAATCCTCAATGGATTCACCTGCTTCCAGATGATCAAACAAGCTTTGCACCGGCACTCGCGTCCCGCGAAACACCGGCGACCCGCCCTGCAAGCCGGGCTGGCTCTGGATAAAAACCGCCAATTGTTCCGCGCTCATAATTCATAAATTATGGTCATTCGGCCCACTGGATTCAAGTATTGATTCCTGGCATTAAACTGAATTTGTCCTTCAAAATCGGAGATGCAAGCTGCTAGACGTAAGGATTCGGCTACAATTGTCCATCTACAGCTTTTGAAAGAAAATCTGGAATTCCTGAGGCGACTATTATAGCAAATTCGTCGACTTGCGAAACGGACATACGAGAAAAGTCTACTTCATGGCTGAAGAAATACACGGGCATTTGCCGGTAGTCGTGGCCACGTATTGGCCTAACATGATAGACATCACCATAATTGGTTCCGGCGATAGCAAAGTAACCATAGCGCGATAGGTGACATGAAGGAACAAAATCAGACAGCCCAGCAACTACGCGTTCCAGAGGGAAGAGCCGAATTTTTTCTTTGCCAACCTCGTTTGGCTCAAATTCACGATAAAATTCAAGCAATGACTCTGGGATTCCAGCCGCTGCTGCCGAAGCAATTTCTGTAGGAGAAGCAGGCCGAAATAGGACGCCAAATCTCTCCGAGAATATAGCGACTATGTCAGAGGTGTCCATTTTTGTATGACATATAGGTAGCCAACTTGTTCGATCTCAACTTTTCTTCCGCACCCGGTTCTTCT
>CAZCMU010000120.1:0-8981 GCA_964499725.1 uncultured Opitutales bacterium | reverse complement strand
CGGGCCAGGTGCCTCAAGGATGGCTCATCTTCCACGACGAGCACGGTTTCCGTCCCGCGCGGCAAGGGCCCGGCCTTGTTCGCTTTGGCCGCGACTTCGGGCCGCTCTCCGATTCGCGGAAAATAAATCTTAAACGTGGTGCCATTGTCCACCTCGCTGTAAACGTCAATGTGCCCCCCCGATTGCTTGGCGATGGTCTGGCAGGTGACTAAGCCCAAGCCGGTTCCCTTTCCGAGGGGCTTGGTCGTGAAAAATGCCTCGAACAAATGTTTTTTGACTTCATCGGACATGCCAGTTCCGGTATCGCTTACACTTAACATCACATAGTCACCGGGGATTACTCCCGGGTTGGCCCGTGCATAGTTTTCATCAAGGGTGATATTGTGGGTGGCGATGGTCAGCTTGCCACCGTTGGGCATCGCGTCGCGGGCATTGACGACCAGGTTCATCAGCACCTGCCCGATATAGCCGGTATCTGCCCTGATGGGCCCGATTTGCTTTCCAGGCACAATCATCATTTCGATATTCTCGTCGGTCAGCCGCCGCAGCATGGCTTCCAGTTCTGCTGCCACGACATTGAGGTCGAGGATGACGGGCTGCACCGTTTGTTTGCGGCTGAAGACCAGCAATTGCGTCGTCAGCCCGCAGGCGCGCTCCGCGGCGCGCCGGATCTGCTCATTATGTTTTTGCAACAGCGCATCCAGGCCCTGTCTTAACCTGATTAATTCACTATAGCCCATGATGACCGAGAGCACGTTATTAAAGTCATGGGCAATGCCACTGGCGAGTTGGCCGATGGCCTCCATTTTTTGCGCCTCAATGAGTTGCGCCTCCAGCTTCCGGCGATCCGTGATGTCTCGGATGTTGCACTGGATCACTTTTTTGTCGCCCGCTTGATACACGTTGCTGACAAACTCCACAGCCACTTTAAGGCCGCCCTTCGTCACCAGCGGCAGGTCATTATAACGGACATACCCTTTTTCTTGTAATCGCTCCAGCATGACTTTGTTTGCCTCAATGTCCTTAAATGGACTCAACTCACCGACGGTTTTACCGACCATTTCGCCGCGGGAGAACCCCAGCAATTTAAAAAGAAAAGGATTCACATCGGTGATGCAGCCCGTGTTCACGTCCAAAATCAGGATGCCATCCCGGGCCGCTTCAAATAACCGCCGATAACTAACTTCAGCGTCGCGAATGGCCTGTTCGGTCCGGGTCTCCACTTGCTCGTTTCGCCCGGCGCGGCCAGGCAGGGTTGTCTCCGAATTATCTTCAATCACCACCTGACTGGGATCTGCTGACGCTGACAGGCGCGCGATTCTGTTTGTCTCATCGATATGCATGGCGACGCGCGAAGTGTAAGAAGGAGATGATAAGCGCAAACAAGCCATGGAGCTATGGGGTTTTGCCCTATGAAGGATTCACCCTCGATTTATACCGGCAAACACTGTATGACCCTATTTCCGTCGTCTGAGGATGACGAGGGCGAGAGACGCCATCTCCGCCAACGCAGCATAATTCGCCGGTTCCGGGATTGGGGTCCTCAGATGGCGTGAATCTGGCCGCCAATGGTGCCGTCGCCGACGATTTGGCCAAGGTCGTTGATGGGAAAGGCGTCGCTCAACATCCAGCCGCTGGGGTTGGTTACTTCTGAATTGAGGTCGGTCATGAGACCTCCACTGTCAATAAAAGCGTGAGTGGCGCTGCCCGTATTGGCTCCGCCGACAATCTGGCCGATATTATTCAAGCCCACTGCGTAACTGTTTACGCCCCCGAGCGTGCCGAGGTAGCTAATAACGCCACTGGAGTAATTGTTTGCCCATGCTGGTTTTTCCCTCGCCATTGGCGCTAGGTCTGTTAAACCCATTTCTCCCAACGGATTGTCCCATGGCTCGTTCTGCAACCAAAGGCGGCTTCCCTCCTGCCGCAGTGGCCGCCGCCGCTGCCGGAAAGCCGGCTGCGCCCAAGCCGTCGTCGGCCAAGGCCGCCCTGTCGGTGGTCCCTTCGGCGCTTCCGCTTAAACCCACGCCGGGCAAGACTGTGCCAGCCGTGCAAGATTTGGAAATCAAGGATGCCGCGCTAATTTTCCAAACCGTCTGGTCGGAAATGGAGCAGGAATTTGGCCGCGAGCACATGCGGTTTCCCAAGGAAATTTTCTGGCTCAACGGCGCGCCCGGCGCGGGCAAGGGCACGCACACCCGTTTCATCCTCAAGCACCGCGGCTACCCGCAGCAGCCGGTCGTCGTAAGTGACTTGTTGCAGAGCCCCGCGGCGCGCGAACGCATCAACGCCGGTTTGCTGGTCGGCGACCGCGAGGTGACGGCGCTCGTCCTGCGCGCGTTGCTTAATCCCATTTATGAAAACGGCACGGTGGTGGACGGCTACCCCCGCACCGATGTACAGGTCGAATGCCTGAAATTATTTTATCAAAAGCTGATGTCCTTGCGGAATGACTTTCGCGATTCCGCCCTCGGCCAGGTTTTCCGCAAGCCGCGTTTCCACATCCTGGTGCTGTATATTGATGAAGCCGAAAGCATGCGCCGTCAGTTGCTCCGCGGCCGCCGGGCCGTTGAGCATAATGAAGCCGTGCGCGAATCCGGCGAGGGCGCGCTGTTCGAGGTCCGCCCCACCGATTTGACCGAGGAGGCCGCCCGCAACCGCTACCGGGTCTTCAAAGAGCGCACTTATGACTCCCTGCGCGCCCTGCGCGAAGTTTTTTACTACCACTACATTAACGGCTCGGGCACCGTCGAGGAAGTGCAGGCCCGCGTGCTCAAGGAGTTGGAATACCAGAGTTCGCTCGAGTTGGAGGAGGAGACCTTCGACCTCATCGCCGACATTCCGGTCGCGACGGAAATCATCAAATACGCCCGGCAGGACCTCGTCACCCGGCTCGACGATTATGCCAAGGCGCGCCCCGACTTGTTCAAGCGCGTGGTGGAACTGGTCGGCGCCAAGTTCATGCCCATCGTGCTGCGCCACGCGATCTCCGGCCAGGCCTGCATCAACACCGAGGATTCCGTCTTCGAAGACGCCGATGCCCTGGGCATCCTGATTGACGTTTTTTCCGAGCGCGGCTACCACGCGGTGGTGGACCTGCACCGCCTGGAAATTCCGGACAGCCTTGACCCCAAGACTTACAAAATCAAGACCCGCTGGAAAAAAGTTTACCGCGTGCATATTCGCTTTGCGGGTTCGGAAATTCGTCGCGGCGATTGAGCAGCGACACAGTTTTTTCATCCATGGATCCACGTTACGAACAATTGGCCGGGGTTTTGACTGGCCATTCCACCCGTTTAGGCAAAGGCGACCGCGTGCTCATCGAGGCGTTTGACGCCCCGGCGGATGTCGTTGTCGCCCTCATCCGCGCCACCCGCGCCCGGGGCGCGCTGCCCTTTGTGCAACTGCACACCGCCCGCGTTTCCCGCGAAATTTTGCGCGAGGCCGCGCCGGCGCAATTCGACACCGTGGGCGCGATTGACCTGCACCGCATCAAGCGCATGCAGGCCTACATCGCGGTGCGCGGGGCGAACAACATTTTTGAAAATGCCGACGTGCCGCCCGACCGCATCAAAATGGCGATGGCCAAGCTGCGCCCGGCGCTGAACTGGCGCGTGAACAAGACTCGCTGGGTTGTCCTGCGCTGGCCGACGGAGGCCATGGCGCAGCAGGCCGGCCAGAGCACCGAGGCGTTCACAGATTTCTTTTTCCGCGTCTGCACGCTCGATTACGCGCGGATGATTCCAGGCATGAAGGCGTTGAAGGCGTTGATGGACCGAACCGACCGCGTGCACCTCGAGGGGCCGGGTGTGGACCTGCAATTTTCCATCAAAGGCATCGGCGCCATTGCTTGCGGCGGCCAGTGCAACATTCCGGACGGCGAGGTTTTTTCCGCGCCGGTGAAGAATTCCGTCGAGGGCGAAATCACCTACAACGCGCCGACCGTTTACCAGGGCGTGGCGTTCGAAAAAGTGAGGCTGGTGTTCAAGGCCGGGAAAATTGTCGAATGCAGCGCCGCGACCAACAGCGACCGTTTACAGAAAATTTTCGACAGCGACGCGGGCGCGCGCTACGTCGGCGAATTTGCCATCGGCTTCAACCCGCACATTCTCGAGCCGATGCGCGACATTCTTTTCGACGAAAAAATCGCCGGCTCCTTCCACTTCACCCCCGGCCAGGCCTACGAGGATGCCGACAATGGTAACCGCTCGCAAGTGCATTGGGATCTGGTTAGCATCCAGCGCCCAGAATACGGCGGCGGCGTCATCCGGTTTGACGGCAAGGTCATCCGCCGTGACGGCATTTTTCTTCCTTCGGCCTTGCGTAAATTGAACCCGGATTATTTGTTGGGAAAGAAATGACGCCCGCCCCGCCTTCGCCGTTGAGTGATTTCATCCGGCGTCTGCCCAAGACGGAGACGCACCTGCACCTTGAAGGCGCGCTGCCGTGGGAATTGCTGAATCAGCTCGACCCCAAGCGTTTCGCCCAGCCACCTGCGTCTTGGGCACCCGATTTTCGCTTTAATTCGTTTGAGCATTTCGAGCGCGAATTGCTCGACTTGGTCTTTGCGTGGTTCACTTCGCCCGAGCGCTACTACCACGCCGCCAAAATTATTTTTCAACGCCACCTCGATCAAAATGTCCGCTATGTGGAAACGAGTTTCGCCTCGGGCGTGATTGAATTTGGTGGACTCGACGGGCGCGCGGTGCTTGCCGCCATCCGCGCCGCCGTGCCCAAGGGGCTGGTCGTGCGCGTGTTCCTGGGCATCCACCACAACGGCTGCCCGCCGAAAATGAAGCCGGTGCTGGAGGAAAGCCTGACGTGGCCGGCGCTGGCCGGGCTGGATTTGCACGGCACCGAAAGCCAGCCGTTGGAGGATTGGTCGCGCGAATTATGGCCGGCCGCGCGCCAGGCCGGAAAATTCACCAAGGCCCACGCCGGCGAGTTTTGTGGCGCGGACTTTGTGCGCAAGGTCATTGAAGAACTCGGCGTGCAGCGCATCGAGCATGGTGAGCGCGCCGACGAAGACCCGTCCGTTATCGCCCTCGCCGTCGAGCGCGGCATCGCCTTCGACCTGTGCCCCATCTCCAACGTCAAGCTCGGCGTGACACCCTCGCTGCGCGAACATTCCCTCCGCCATCTGCGCAAGGAAGGCGTCGTTTGCACCATCAGTACCGACGACCCCATTAGTTTTGGCAACACCCTTCAGGACGAATACGAGGCCCTCGCCCGTGAGATGCATTTTACCAGTGCCGAATTGGCCGACATCGCCCGCGCTGGGTTTAAGGTTGCCTTGGTGGATGAAAAACAACGCGCCGAATGGTTGCGCGAGGTGGACAGCGTGGCAATTTAGGTCCAAAGTGTGATTATGCGCAAGGCAATCACCGTGATGGGACAGTTCGCCGGCGCGCGTGCGGACAAGTTTCTGGCCAGCCAGGTCAAGGACGTGAGCCGCGCGCGCGTGCAGGACGCTTTTGCGCACAATCAAGTTTGGCTGGGTGGGCACGCCATACCCAAATCGCACCGGGTGGCGCGGGGTGATATCTTGACCATTGAGCTGGTCGAGTTGCCCGCGTCGGAGGTCAACGCCGTCGAGGGCACCCTGACGGTGCTCTTTGAGGACGAGGATGTGCTCGTGCTGAACAAAACTTCGGGCCTCATCATGCACCCGGGCAGCGGCACCGGTGAAGACACGCTGGTGCATTTTGCCCTGCACCACACCGGTGGAAAATTGAGCCAGCTCGGCGGCACGCAACGCCCCGGTGTCGTGCACCGCCTGGACAAGGACACTTCGGGCGCGGTCGTGCTGGCCAAGAGCGACCGGGCCTACCTTGCGCTCATCAAATATTTTTCTGAGCGCGAAGTGGCAAAGGAATACCTGGCTCTCGTGCGTGGCGTGCCCAAGCTGCGCTCCGGTAGTATTCGGGAGCCCATTGGGCGCAACCCGGTGGTGCGGGTCAAAATGGCCGTGGTGCGACCCGACAAAGGCAAAGCTGCGCACACCGACTGGTCGGTGGTGGAGGCTTTTGGCAAAAGCGCGGCGCTCGTGCGCTGCTGGCTGCATACGGGCCGCACGCATCAAATTAGGGTGCACCTGGCGCACCTCGGCCACATCCTGCTCGGGGATCAAACCTACGGCTGGAAGCCGCGCGCGGGCGATATCGCCAAACCCCGGCGCGTCATGCTCCATGCCGAGGTGTTGGCCTTTATCCACCCGGCCACGGGCGAGCCGCTCGAGTTCCGTGCGCCGCTGCCACCGGACTTTCTAGCGCTCGCCGCGCAACTCCGCGAAGAAGCGGCCCGCGACGCCAAACCGCAAGTTATGAAACGAGTGAAGAACGCAGTCGGCTCGCGCCTGGTCGAGGAGGACTAGGACGGTCGTCAACGCCGCCGGCATAATATCGGCGCGCTCCGGTGTAAGCTTGGGAATGCATGCACGAGCCGAGGCATCCATCGGCGCAATTTCGTCGAGCAGTGCAGCCAATTCGGCGCGAGTCATTTCCGCCGGCCAGGTTTCCACGGGAATGAATCCTTTGCGATGAGCCAGGATGGCCCGCGCCACCGCAAACGCGCCGCCGGTGCCGACGAGCCTGCCGCGTGGAATAAATTGAAATCCGCTTGCTCTCAGCGCCTGGGCGGATTCGAACGCCACCGCCGCACGCGCGGAATCGGGAAATGGCCCGCGCGTATCTGGTACGAATTTTTCCGTGAGCCTCACCGCCCCGAGTTGCAGGCTCACCGCTTGGGCGATTTTCCCGTCAGTGTAGCGGATGCATTCGAGGCTCCCGCCGCCAAGGTCGGCGACGCAAAATTCCTTCACGCCATTCAGCGCGGGGTCGGTCTGGATGCCGCGCGCGATCAGCAGGGCCTCGTCTTCGCCGCGCAAAATCTCCAGGAGCACCCCCGTGGCGGTTTCCACCCGCGCGGCGAAGTCGGCGCGGTTCTGGGCGTCGCGCACCGCGCTGGTGGCGACCAGGCGGTAGTCCGTCGGCGCATAAGCTCGGGCCATTTCCAACAGCTGTTTAATTGCATTTACCCCGGCCGCGATGCCCGTTTCGCTCAGTGCCGATTTGCTTTGGCCGAGCCCACCGCTGATGCGCGTTTCCAGCGTCGTTTGGAAAAGCACTTTTATTTTCGGGCCGGTTTGCGGTCCAGGCGCGGCCACCAGCAATTTGATGGAATTGCTGCCGATATCAATCACGGCCAGGACGGGTTCGTGCATGGCAGAAAAATTATCAAATTTCAAAATCAGCCGGGGCGATGAGCACGGTGAATTCCCCGCGCAACTGGTCGCCCGCCAGTTTTGCACGCACTTCCGCCGCCGGGCCAATCAGGAAAGTCTCGAATTTTTTGGTCAGCTCGCGGGCGATGGCGATGGGGCGCGCGGGCCCGAGCACGGCGATAATGTCATCCACTAGTTTATCAATGCGGTGGCATGATTCATAGAGCGCCAGGGTAAACTCAAAATCTTGGTATTTCGTCAGAAACTTTTGCCGAGCAGAACTTTTGGGTGGAAGAAAGCCGGCGAACAAAAAGCCATTTGTCGGCAGGCCGGACGCGCACAAGGCGGCCAGGAGTGCCGAGGGCCCTGGCACGGGCACCACGGGCAGGCCCGCCCGGCGGCACGCGCGCACCACGCGAAAGCCCGGGTCGCTGATGTTCGGCGTCCCGGCATCGCACACGAGGGCCACGGATTGCCCGGCACGCAACTTTTCCACCAATTGCGCCGCCTGCGCCTCCTCCCGATGGTCGTGGTAGGATACCAGCGGCCGGGTGCCGCCGGCGTGGGTCAGCAGACCGCGTGTAACCCGTGTGTCTTCGCAGGCGACGAGGTCGCAAGTCCGGAGAAAATGAGCCGCTCTCGGCGAAAGGTCGCCCAGGTGTCCGATGGGCGTGGCCACCACATAAAGCGTGCCCGGCGCAGGGGCCTGCAGGGTCGGGGCGTTGGGCATGGCGGCAGGCTAGGGGATTGCGCAAAAAAAAGCGAGAGTGCGGGAATCCCGCAGCCTCGCCAAATAATCAGGCCTCACGATAGCGCCAACCCGCTTCAGTACTTCCGCCCCGGCTGGGGGTCGGGCATGTTCATCGGGCCGTTTTCCCAGGGGGCTGGCGGCACCGCGCCCGTGTGCTGGTCGTCCTGCGAAGCAATCAGGTCGTCCGAGCAGCCGGACAAGCCAATCAGTCCCGTGGCGGCCACCATGGCGGCGGCCAGCAAAAAACAAATTCGGGCGAACACGCGCATGGGTGATGGTGAAAGTATCCGGCCTGGGTTCGCCAGCACCGCGCGCAACTTTACATCACGCGCTGGAACTGGACGTTCAGGTTCTTCTTCACGATTTTGGAATAATCATCTTGCGAGATGCCACCCGTCGAAGTAATCGCGGCCGTCGAAAGGCCATTCTGGCTGTCGCGCACGACGACCGTGCCGATGTCGGCGTCGCCGACCTTCAATTGCAACTGGCTGTCCTTTTGCACGCCATCGCCGGTGCCGACATTCAGCACGAGGAGCCATTGCTTGGTATCAATACCCAAAATTTTGGCGGGCGCGGCGGGCGTCAATTGCACGGGAGCCGGCGCGGAGGCGGTCGTGGTGCTGGTGGAGCCTTTACCACCATTGCCATTGTCCGTTGGCGAGCTGCCGGCAGCAGGGGCCGGGCCGGCGGCAATCTGCTGCTGGAGCTGGGCGTTTTGCGTCTTCAAATCATCAATTTGCTTTTGCAGGTCGTCAACGGAACCGACTTTGGTCGTCAGGTCGGCAATCTGCGTGTCCTTGTCGGACGAGGCGTTGGTCTCGTCATGCAATTTTTTCGTGAGGTCGTCCACGGCGGCCAGGGCTTGGGCGCGCGCGCTGTCGGCCGTGGCGGCATCGGCCTGGGCATCGCTCAGGGCCTGGGCGTTTTTCGCCGCTTCCGCCTGGACGGCGGCCAGTTTATCCGGCTGCCCGGCGGCTGTGCCTCCACCCGTAATTGAGGACATGGCGC
>CAZCMU010000119.1:0-9009 GCA_964499725.1 uncultured Opitutales bacterium | reverse complement strand
ACCTCGCAAAAGCGGCCAGCAAACTGGCGCCCTACGATCCGAATGTTTCGCAAATCAATGCCCGACCCGGGTTGTTCGGCCTCGATTTTTGGTATTACGATCTACAAGCCCGCCGGGACACCCGCACCAATCTCCTGGCGCCCACGTTTTCCGCACTTGGACTGGATCGCGCCGTTTATCGCGCACGGGTTTATTTGACCGATGCCGAGCGCGCATCCGCCCGGGAAAAACTGGCGGCCCTGCCGCGCCCGCTTATCGGAGTAAACACCCTGAGCGCGCAACCCGTGAAAAACTGGCCGCTGCCGAATTGGTTGTCATTGATACCGGTTTTGGCCAAACGCGGCTCACTGGTGCATGTCGGCGACAATCGCGAACCAGCGTTGCCCCAGGTTAAGAACCTCACGGGCAGCTTAAGCAAACGTGAATCCATGGCCATCCTCGGCGAGTGCGACTTGTTTCTTGGTCCGGTGACTTTTCTGATGCACGCGGCCAATGGCCTCGAGGTGCCCTCGGTCATTATTTTTGGCGGCTCACACACTCCCGCCAATTCGGGCTATGCGGAAAACATCAACCTCTACACAGATTTGCCGTGCAGCGGTTGCTGGTTGAGCGGCCATCCCGGTTCGTTGTGCCCGAACGAACTGGCTTGCATGACAGCCATTACGCCTGCGGCGGTGCTTGCCGCCGTTGATGAATTGCTCGCCCGCCCGAAGGCAAACCGCACGAACCGTGCGTAATAGTTTTGCTGTTCATGGATTTTAGCGCCTACACCGCCTACGTTCCAGTTTACAACCAGGCCGCCACGCTTGGGCGGGCGCTGGCTTCACTGCGCGCTCAATCCATTCCCCCTCAGGAAATCCTGGTGGTTGACGACGGTTCGACTGACGATTCGGTGAAAATCGCCCGGGAAGCAGGTGCGACGGTTCTGCGACAAAACGGCAATCTCGGCCGGGGGGCGGCCCGGGCCCGGGCGGTCGAGGCGGCGCAGCATGAATTTATTCTCGGCCTCGACGCCGGCAATCGTCTGCCACCCGATTTCGCCGCGCGCGCCCTGGCCCACTTTACCCACGCACCCCGCCTGACGGCCGTGCACGGCTGGTTTATTCAATCCAACACTGGAAACGTGGTTGAGCGCTGGCGCAGCCGGCATCTGTTTGCCCGGCCCGCGACCTCTGTGGGGCGTGACGCCGTGCATGTGACATCCGGCTATGTTTGCCGACGCAGTGCGGTGCTGGCTGTCGGCAATTATGATTCGAAATGGCGCGCCGGAGAAGATGCCGAACTGGGCCGCCGGCTCCACGCCGCGGGCTGGGAAGTCTGGCTCGACCCGAATCTGGGCATCGAATGCCTGACTGCCGACACTGTCGCAACTGTTTTCGAGCGCTATGCGCGCTGGAACGAGACCGAAGTGCCGCCACCGGACGCCCGGCTCTGGCGGGACTATGCAAAACGCTGTGCCTACGCAATCAAAGTGCTGGCCGCTCGCGACGTACGGGCGGGAGACTGGCTGGCCGTTCCCTTATCCCTTGCCCTTCCCCATTATCTAGCCCGGCGCGCCTGGCAAAGAAAACGGGCTGGGCCTTTGACAACTCCCCGGCTGCCAACCATTCACTACATCAACCCTTACAGCGAACCCTGGTTAGACCGCTGCTGGCGGGGCGAAGGCGTCTCGCGGGCGCACTTGTGGGGCGCGGACGCCCTGGCGGCCGCCGGCTTTACCGTTCGTCCCGTGCGTTCATTGTCGCCCCACCCGATTCTACGCCTGGCGCGCTGGCTCAAAAAAATCAGTGGTGGACGCACCGGCGATTTGGCCGCCGACCTGGCGGTCTTGCGCCATGCACGCCGGGGCGACATCATCTACGTATCGAGCGGTCAATTATTACTAACCCCGTTGGCCATCCGCTGCGGACTGCTCAATGCGCGACTGGTTGCCTGGATTTACAAACCAAGCGCGTCATTTACGTGGAAATCGTTTCGCGGACTGACTGCGACCAAACCAGCGCGCGATGGTTATGCCGGCTGGCTGGCGCTGACGCCTCATGTGGAAAACTGGCTGCGGAAAGAACATCCTGCCGCGCGCATCCGCCGTGTGGTATGGGCGGCGGACACGAAATATTACCCGCCTGTCAGCAGCCCGGGCAACTATTTCGCCGCCACCGGCGTGACCCAGCGGGATTATGCGGTGCTACTGGCCGCCGCCCGCCAAGTAAATTTTCCCTTCATTATCCTGGGACCAGCCGAACTACAAAGTCAGGCCCCGGCGAATGTTTCCTGGCGCCCCCGCAAACCCAATGAACCGCATGACACCATTGACGACGACCAATTGCGCCAGCTCTATCAAGGAGCCCGCGCCATTTTAATCCCGCTGAAACCCGACCCGGACGATGCCTCCGGTTTTACCAACTTACTGGAAGCCATGGCTTGCGGACGACCCGTGGTGATGACCCGCACCGGAGCCCTCGATTTGACGCCGGCGGCGTTGGGTATTGGCTACGATGTCGCCCCCGGTGACACGGCCGGTTGGATTGATGCCTTGCGGAAACTGGCTGGTGACACCGCCCAGGCCACGCGCTTTTCCGACCGTGCCATCGAACTGGCCCGCGTCTATTTCAACTTGCCGCGATTTGAAAAAGATTTGGTGGGTTATTTCACGGATTTGGCCGCCAACCGCCCCGAACCCGCGGCTGAAAACGTGCTGAAGTCGTTGCCGCAAAGCCCATCGGCTGCTTCATTTTCAAGTCCATGAGCACGCTCATCCGCATTCTCGGTTTGGATTTTTTCCAAGGCTCGGTGACGGAAGCCATCCATGCCGCCGCCACTGGCGGGTTGGTTGTCGCGCCTTCGGGCCCGGGACTCGCCACGTTGCCCGACGACACAACTTACCGCGCCGCCCTGGCCGCCGCCGATATCTGCCTGCTCGACAGCGGCTTGCTGGCTGGCCTGTGGGAATCCAAACATGGTCGCAAGCTCGACCGAATTTCCGGGTATAACTTTTTGGTTGAATTTTTTAAACTGCCCGACCTGACCCAACCCGGCGCCAGTCTGTGGGTTGCACCCAATCCGGCGGCGGCCATTCACACCCGCGAATGGCTCGCCCGGGAACGAAACTTGGTCGTCCCACCTGAGGCCTGGCATGTTGCGCCGCAATACGAGGCGGCTGACGTGAAAGACGAGGTTTTGCTCAAACTCGCGCGTGAGCGGCGGCCGCGATTTATCTTTATCGGAGTCGGGGGGGGGCCGCAGGAAAAACTCGGCGCGTGGCTAAAGCCCAGACTGGGCTACCGTCCGACAATTTTGTGCACCGGCGCCGCCATTGCTTTCCTAACTGGCGAACAAGCGCGCATTCCCGCCTGGGCCGACCGCGCCCGCCTCGGCTGGCTCCTGCGCTGCCTGCACGACCCGCGCCGCTTTATCCCGCGCTATTGGCAGGCGCGCAAACTCGTGTCGGTCTATCGCCGTTGGGGTGACCAGTTGCCGATTACTTCGGCCAAACCATGAAACCGGCGCCGGTTAAATTTTCCGTGGTGGTTCCGGCGTGCGAGAGGCCTGACCAACTGGCGCAGTGCCTCACCCGCCTTGCGCCGGGCACGCAGACATTTCCGGCAGCGGACTACGAACTGATTGTCTCCGATGACAGCGGGGATTCATCCGTGCGCGACTTGGTCCAAAAAAGATTCTCCTGGGCCAAATGGGCGGCGGGCCCGCGAAAAGGGCCCGCGGCCAACCGCAACCACGGCGCCGCCCAAGCCAGCCACGATTGGATTGCCTTTACGGATGACGATTGCCTGCCCGAACCCGGCTGGCTGGCCGCCTTTGCCCAAGCCACTGCAATATTCTCTGACCCGCCTCTCGAAGTGCTGGAAGGACGCACCTATGCCGACCGCCCCCGCCAAAGCCTGTCCGAACGAGCACCCATTAACACAACGGGCGGATTTCTCTGGTCATGCAATATGGCCGTGCGCGCGGACTGCTTTCGCCGCCTCGGCGGTTTTGACACCGGATTTCCCTTCGCCTCGATGGAAGATGTGGACCTGGCGCTGCGGCTGCGCGCGGCGGGCGCGCGGGAACAATTTGTTCCAGGGGCCGGCGTCTGCCATCCATGGCGGGATATCGGCGGCTTTTGCGCGATGTGGACGGCTGAAGAAAAACATTTTGCCTCGGTAAAATATTTTATAACGCGGCATCCGGAAGCCCGCGCCGACCACAACCCCGCGGCCTATTTGAAAATGAATGTCCGCCAGTTTATTCGTGAAACCCTTCCCGGCTTGTGGCGCTGGCGGGGGCGGGGCTTTACCGCCGCACTTGCGTGGCATCTCCACACCCTGCTGGTGGCCATATCATTAAGTGTTGACCCGTGACCACCCTGACACGCTGGCCACAAAAATTATCCTCGTTTTGCATATTTGCCTCCGCCCTGACTGTTGGTTTAACTTAATCTAATCCTGAGATTGGCCAATCCAGGCTGAAATGCGCATTCTCTCTCTTAGCAATTGTCCGCTCGACCCCCAATTGGGATCGGGGCGGGCGGTATTGCGCTACACTGCGGGCTTCCGCCAACTTGGCCACGAGGTCCGCGCGGTCGGCCCGGAATCATTAATCATCGCGCCCGGCATGCCGCGGGCATGGCGTTGGCGCATGGCGTTGGGTTCCTGGCTGAACGGCATTAAAATTGCCCGGGATTTCCAGCCCGATATTATCGAATTTTACGGAGCGGAATTTGGCTGGCTGGTGCAACGGCTGCGCCGACGGCCCAAGGGACCGCTGCTGGTGGCGCATCTGAACGGGATTGACGCGCTCGCCCACGAAATGATGCATCCCGGCCAGCTCGATTCAGGCCGCACCAAGGCCCGCTGGATGGCCCATGACGTATGCTGCTTTAGCAGTGTGCACCGGGTCGCGGCGCTTTGCACGCCGGATGCGGACTACGTGGTTGCCCGAGGCTGGCAATCCCGGGAGCATTGCGGGATTGTCGAACATGGCCTGGATGCGGAGTTTTTTTCTGCGAGTCCACTCACGAGCCGTGATCATGCGGTGCTTTTTTCCGGATCCTGGGTTGAGCGAAAAGACCCGGCCACGGCCGTGGCCGTGATGACACCATTATTGGAGGAAGATCCTTTGCTGCGGTTTGACATCCTGGGTGCAGCCGCAGCCAAGGATGCGGTGCTCGCGGCATTTCCAGCAACCGTGCGCAATCGAGTCGTCGTGCATGAAACGATTGCCGATTTAGGGAAAATGGCTGCCACGCTGAGCCGCGCCAAGGTGTTTTTGTTTCCCACCCTCTATGAAGGCTACGGCCTGGCGCTTAGCGAGGCGATGTCCTGCGGGTGCGCCGCCGTGGCCACCACCACCGGCTTGGGCGCGGATTTGCTGCCGAATGAAGAAGCCCTGATTTGCCCGATGCGGGATGTGGCGGCCATGCAAGCAGCGGTCAGGCACTTGTTACATGATGAGGCCGCGCGCCTAAAACTCGCCGCGCGGGGACGCGCGCGTTTCGTGCCACTGACCTGGCCCCACCAAGTCGCCGAACTGGAGGCCCTCTACCAGCGCTGGCTCTCGGAACACCGCCAGGGCCGCGCCTGAGACGACACGCTTTTCTTGAAACATCCCTTCCCGATGCCTGCTCCCTTACCCGTGGTCGTGGCCAGCCTCATTTGCGAAGCGCACTGCGACTTGTGCCTGCAATCGTTCAGCGGGCTGCTGAAATACAGTGCCGAGCCCGTGCAGTTGCATTTGTTTGAAGACGGCTCGCTGACCCCGGCCACGGCGGATGCCCTGCGGGCGGCCTTGCCGGGTGTGCGACTGTGGTTTTTTCGTGACTACGATGCCTGCACGCGCGAATGGCTCGCGACGCAGCCCAACCTGCGCAACTTCCGCGCGCTGACGCCGATGGGCCTCAAAATTTTCGACATTCCGTTGCACATGTATGCCGAGATTGGGAGATTCTTCTACATTGATTCAGACGTGCTCTATTACCAGCCCTTTTCGTGGGGAAAACTGCGGGAGCTGCCGGCTGATGCCGTGCTGTTTGCCCGCGACAGCCAGATGTCCTATTCCATTGGCTGGCGCGAATGGCTGCGCTGGCGTACGCGCCTGCCGCTGCCCTATGCCGCCAACCTCGGCTTTTACAACTATCCGCCCGAGCGCTACGACCTTGATTACCTTGAATGGGTCTATAGCGAGCCGGATTTTTGGCGCTACTGGACCGTCATTGAACAACTCGCCTGGGCGGCGATGAGCCGGGGCAAAAATGTGTATTATGTTGATCCACGCCAGCTCGTGCAGGCGTGCCCGGGTTATAGTTTGGATGCGCGGTCGGTCATCGTGCATTATCCTGATGTGTACAAAAAGCAGATGCGCGCGCAGACAGACAAACTGCCGCCCGGCGTACCCACACCCGGGGCGCCCCCGGCGGAATTGCTCCCCCAACGCGCCCCCCAGCTGACCTTTTTTCGATACGCGCAAAACGTTCTACATCGCCGAAAACTCGTGCGCATGGCCAACATCCCCCTCGCGTGAGCAGCCATCCCCGCCCACCACCCCGAATGAACGCGCCGCCGACACCCGTCCACCTCGCCCTTTTAAATGAGGCCCAGCAATCCTGGGAAGGCCACGGCAATCTCCAGCGGCACGCGGAAATCCTCCAAAAATTCGGCACTGATTTTTCCCTGACCAACAACCCGGGGGATGCCGAGATGATTGTTTTTCTGGAATCGAACAATTTTAAAAATTGGCGCCACATCCCCGCCTTGCTGAGCCATCAACTGGTGCGCGCTCACCCCGAAAAATGCTTCACCTTGAATTATCGGGCCGAACCGGTGGATTTTTTTCCCGGTGTGTACACTTCGCTCCCTCGCTCACAGCACCGGCCGGACTGGTCGCGGCCCGGCGGCTACTATATCGGCAATCCCAATCCCTGGGCTGGCGAGTACGAGAACCGTCCCTGGCAGCCGAAATACCTGTTTAGTTTTCGCGGGGCCATGAGCCATCCCGTGCGCCGGCGGATTTTGGGCGTGGCCCCCCGATGGAAGGGAAACCCGATCACCTGGATTGACCGTTGGTTCAATCACGCCGAGCCGGAACAACGCGAGTACCTGCAAGAAATCGTGGACAGTCAATTCGTCTTATGCCCCCGCGGCATTGCCGTCAGCAGCCATCGTCTCTACGAAGTCATGCGCTTGGGGCGCGTCCCCGTCGTCTTGTCCGACGACTGGGTTCCACCCCGCGGGCCGGACTGGTCCAGTTTTTCCGTCACGGTTCCTGAAAATGCGCTCGAGCGAATTCCTGAGCAATTACAGGCACTCGCCCACGCCGCCCACGGCATGGGTCAACGCGCCCAGGCAGCGTGGACCCGCTGGTTCAGCCCATCGGCCATGCTGCACAACCAGTTAATTGAAGTTCGTGAACTCGCAGAAGAACGCCGCCACCTGCCCCAACCGGACCTGGCGAAGCTATGGTACAGCCGCCAATTTTATCGCCGGCATCAATGGCTGCTTTCACAGAGGGTTATTGGCCGGGTAAAACGGCTGACCGGTCGTTAGACGCCGGTGACAAAAGCGGGGTTACTTCATGCGATTGGTTTTTCTTTGTTCAGGCTTGGAACCTGGCCGCGATGGCGTGGGTGATTATGCGCGCCTTTTGGCGGCCCATTGTGCAGCGCAAGGGCATGAAGTTCGCCTGGCTTCAGTGCGCGACCCTTTTTGCGCGGCGGCAACCAAATCCGGGATGGAATTTCGCGCACCAGATATTTTTCAGAATCCGGCGGAAGCCCGCGAACTGGCGGTTTGGCTGCATGAGTTTCGCCCCGATTGGGCCAGTGTGCAATTCACGCCGTTTGGTTTTCATCCACGGGGACTTGGCGGCAAACGGGCCAGCTTTCTCCGCGAAATACAGCCCGCGGCCACCCGGCGGCATATCATGCTGCACGAAATCTGGTTGCAGCCGGGACGCGACGGTCCCTTGCGCCACCGCGCGCTCGGCTGGGCGCAACGCCGCAGCGTGGATGCCTGGATCAATACCGGCTGGAAGCCGGAGGTAATCCACACGCAAGCCCGCCTGCACCGCGTGCGTCTGCAGGCCCGGGGCGCAAACGTTGAGTTGTTACCGCTCTGCTCGACCATTCCACCCCAAGACATTTCTCCATCCTCGGCCCGCCTCATGGTTGTCCAACACCTCATAAAGGCCGGCAGTTTGCCCCAATCCATTGACGAGTCAGCCATCTGGCTGGGGCACTTTGGAACCTTGCACAATCAAGAATGGGATTTTTCCAAATTCGCCGCCACGGTGTCAGAGTTGGCAGCCCAAGTCGGAAAGCGCGTCTGTTTCCACGCGCTTGGACGCGGTCAGACCATCGCCAGGGCGTGGGCCGAGGCCGCGCGGGCGGTCCCGAAAGCAGATTTTCACGTACACGGCGAGTTACCCGAAGAAAAAATTTCCGTAATGATGAAAGCCTGCAACGCTGCTTTCACCAGCACCCCGTGGGACATCGTGGAAAAAAGCGGCACGGTGGCCGCCTGGCGCGCAATGGGTGTGCCGGTGCTGGTGGCTCGCGTCGGCGCGACGAATGCCGGACAACTGCCACCGTGGCCTGACCCCGGTCTCATCCTGTTTGAAAATGGCCGGCAGAAATCGCCGCTGCCATTTGAGCGCGTGCCGGGTCCGGCGTTTCTCGACCCGGCCTATTCGGCGAAGACATTTTTGACGGCTCTGGCCAACGCACCCCGCCCATGAGGACTGCCTCCCCCTTGCGCGTGCTAATCGTCGCTCCATCCCAAGGCCAATACGGGGGATTGGAAGCCTCGATGTTCGCCTTGGCGGGAAGCCTGGCCAACGCGAAGGATTTTGCGCCAAAACTTTGCTTCAAACTCGTGACGGGAGCAACCTTGAGCGATGAATTGCGGCGCAGATGCGAACAAGCCGGCGTCCCCTATGCCGCCGTGCCGCGGGCCAGCCGCGCATTATGGGAAAACCTGCGCTGGGCGGAAATCGTCCACGCCCAAAACCCGTCACCGG
>CAZCMU010000118.1:0-9012 GCA_964499725.1 uncultured Opitutales bacterium | reverse complement strand
TTGCGTCGCTGTCCGGAAGGCTTTGCGTGAATGCGAGCGCAGCAGATACATTATATCTGCCAAAACAATACAAATATCGTGACATGATTCGGGTTACGTCTTAATCATTAAACCTTATTATGACCCGCAAATATCCCCCAGCTTTTTTGCAAGTCGTGGCACAAGACCGGCCAAAAGGACGGGAGGCGGAGCTTCTAGCTAGGGGAAAAATCAAGGGAAACGTCGTCGAGGTGGAGGAGTCCGTCTGTATGGAAATTGCTAGAAAGTTCCCGGCACGACCGGCGCGCCCGCGTCCGCCACCACCTACACTGGTGGAATTGACGACTAATTTTTCCGGGGCTTTGGCGGCGTGGGCGGGCGCTGGATTCAAAGTTGTTGAAAAAGAGGTATACGAACGCCGCCACGCTGCGTGCCTGGCCTGCGAGTATTGGTTGCCTGATGCCCGGCTGGGTTTCGGGAAATGTCAAAAATGCGGATGCTCACGGTTCAAGCTCTGGCTGGCTACGTCCCGATGCCCGGACAAGCCGTCGAGATGGTGAATTTAGGACATACTCCCTCAATTCGAATAAATGGTCGGATCGGGCCCTTGGGCGGGTGGGGTTTTGGCAATCAGGGTGGCGAGGGCGGTGCGCTGGTCGTCGGTGAGCTGTAATTTTTGCAATGCGGCGGTGGCGGTGGCGGGATTTTTACGGGCCATCTGCACCATCACGTTGCGGTACGCATTCAAGCGCGTCGTGTCACCCGAAATGGTCGAGGCCCAGCCGAGGGCGCTGTTGGCGTCGGTTTGCTCCTGGCTGATGACGAGACTGTTGACAGCCGCGTCGCGCTCGGGGCCGGTGGTCAGGGTGTTAATCCATTGCGAGGCGCCCATGGGGCTTTGTTGCAGCCACATGCTGGCCACGCTGCTGAAGGCGGCAGTGCGCTCCGGCCCGGCGGGCAATTGCGGCAGCAATTGCGCGGCGGAGCCGGGGCTTTGCCGGCTCCAGGCATTGACCACGTTGAGCATCAGTGAAGAGCGTTCGGAGGTGTTGGGCAGGGTGGCGAGGTCTTTCCACGCGGTGGCCGGGTCGGTGGTGGCGATGGTGCTGATGGTGCGGTTGAGGGCGCTGGCGCGCGTGCCGTCATCCGGCAATGATTCCACCCACTGCATGGCGGAGGCGGGGTCGCTCGCGGCCCAGTTGGAGGCCACGGAGGCCACGACGTTGGAATAATCCGGATTGCCGGCGAGACCTTGCAAACGCGTGGCGGCGCTGGCCGGGTCCACCGCGGCCCAGGTGTTCATAATATTTTGCACGGCGGAGCGCCGCGCGTTGTCCGATACATTGCTCATGCCATCAACCCAGTCGAGCGCGGCGTTGAGATCTTCCTTCGAAAGGGTGTTGGCGATATTGAGGATGGCGCTGTCGCGTGTCGGGCCATCGGGCATTTGGGCGACATAGCTCGCGCCCGCCATCGGGTCGGTGCCGATGAGGTCGCGCAGAATGCGCGTTGTGGAAGTGTTGAGGTCCGCGCCGGTAAGGTTTTGGTTGGCCCAGGTGAGCGCGGCGGTGGGGTCCTCCGGCGACCAGGCGTTAATGGTGGTATTGATCAGGCGCGCGCGGGCCGCACCATCCGGCATTTTGGCCACATACTCGGCGGCCATGGTGGGGTCGTTGGCGGCGATTTTTGCAATAACCGCATTGATGGAATTGTCGTAGGCCGCGCCGGTGGTGTTATTCTCCACCCAGTCGAGTGCCTGGGTGGGATTATTGTCGGCCCAGTTGGCCATGATGTCATTGATGGCCGTGGCGCGCTGACCGGCGTTGGGGATATTGTCCACTTGGGCGATGGCGCCCGTGGGGTCGGAGCCGGACATGTGGCGAATGGAGTAGAACAGCGCGGTGGCGCGTTCGCTGGGGCTGCTCAGGGAATTCGCCCACGCGATGGCGCTTTGCGGGTCGCTATCGGCCCAGTCGGCCGCCACGGCTTGTACCGCGTACTGGCGCATTGGGCCGGCGGGAACTTGGTCGAGGGAAGCCACCGCGCTGGCGGGATTCTGGATCGCCATGTGCGAGAAAGTGTAGGCATACGCGTCCACCGATTGCAGGCCCGGCGGCAGGCTGCGGACCATGGCCAGCGCCGCCTGTGGGTCTTGATTGCTCATGTTGACGATGATACTGCTGGCAAAATCCGATTTTAGATTTTGATTATCAAGTTGGTTGAGTGCTTTGAAGGCGGCGGCGGGGTCCTGGGTGGACCAACTGTCGAAGACGCTGCGCAGCGCTTCGGTGCGTTGCGGACCGGCGAGGGACTTGGCGGCACTCACTGCGCTAAGCGGGTCGGGCCCTTGCGCCATGGCGCTGAGCACGGAGCGGACAGCATCACCCCGCAACGAGGACAAATCCATTTTTTTTGCGGCGGCCAGGGCGCCTTGCGGGTCGCTGGCCGCCCAGGTGCCAAATACATCCTGGAGCGGGCCGGTGTCTTTGTCGAAATGCTTGGTGGCGGCGGCGCGCGCGTTGGCCAGGGCGCCTTGTGGGTCGGCGGCGGCCCATTTGGCATAGGCCATGTCCATCAGCGATTGGCGCAATTTGCTGTCCGGACAGGTGCGGGATTGCTCGATAAGGCCGGCCAGTTTGCCCACGGGCGTTTGGTCCACCATCGCGGCGGCGGCCAACAAGCGCTCGGCTCCGGTCGAGGCGGACATGATTTCCCCCAGCGGGGAGTCGGGCGACCAGGCCTTGGGATTTGGCGCCGCCATCCCCATCAGGCCACCCAGGCCGCCGCTGGCTGGCTTCGATGTGGCCGCTTGGGTTTCAGCGACGGTTTCCTTGGGTGCAGCGGGTGCGGTATGCGCCCAAAAGTATGCACCACCCATCCCCGCGCCAAAGGCCAGGAGGGTGGGCCATACCTTATTGAAAGATAATTTCATCGAAAAAAACTTAATCCGGCGCGAGGTGCCGGTTGCCGTTATTATCATACTCCCAGTGGTAACCGGCCGGCGCGTTGGGGTTTACGTTCGTTTGCGGCGTGCGCTGGATGAGTTGGGTGAGCGTCGCCCGTTGCGTATCGGTGAGGTTGCTGGCACCGTCAACGGCGTCCTGTGCCGCGGCGGGATTGCTGCGCGCAGCTTGGGAAATCAGGGTGGTGTAGGCGCGGGTTTGGCCGGTGTCGCTGCTGATGGTTGCGGCCCACGCCATGCCGGAGGTTAAGTCATACTGCCCTTGTATGCTGATAAGGTTCTGCACCGCCGTGTCGCGCGCGGGGCTGGCGGGCAACGTGTTTATCCATTGCGAGGCCGCCTGCGGGTCTTCGCGCAGCCAACTATTGGAAAGGGTACCGACAGTGTTGACCAGTTGCGCGGGGTCGAGCTCGCCGAGTAGATTAGTCGCCGAGGCGGGATCCGTCCTGGCCCACGCGTTGGCGACCGTGCCGATGAGAGCAGTTTGGGCCGGATCGTTGGGCGACATGGACATGACGGCGTTCCATGCGGCAGCGGGGTCGGAGCTGGCCACCGTGGTCAACGTGCTGCTCAGGGCGTTCTGGCGGGCGGAACCGGTAAGAGATGCCGCCCAGTCCAGGGCCGCCGCCGGGTCGCTATCGGCCCAATTCGCCGCGATTTGTCCAGCGATGCTGTTGAGGGCGCTTTGGCCGGCTGGCGTGCTGGTATCAATATTCAGGCCCGCCAGTTTTTGGGCGGCGCTGGCCGGATCGTCTTGTCCCAGATTGGTCATCACACTTTGGATGGCGCTGTCGCGGGTCTGTGCGTCAATGTTTGGCGTTGCGCTTATCCACGCCAGCGCGCTGTCCGTGTCGGTGCGCGCCATGGAGCTGACCACTTGGTTGATAAGGTTGTTGCGGTTGGCCCCATCGGGTAGCGAAGAAACATAACTCGCGCCCGCCGACGGATCGACGTTGATGAGTTGCCGTAACGCAAGATTGGTTGCGGTGGTTTTTTCCGTGCCACTGAGGTTGTTGCCCGCCCAGGCCAGGGCGGCGGCCGGGTCGGACTGCGACCAACTGTTGACGGTTTGGAAAACGAGTGAATTATAATTGGGCGCATCCGCCATTTGCTGGACGATACCAAGCGCTGCGACCGGGTCGGTGGCGGCGACATTGTTCACAATCTGGCTCAGCGCCATGCTTTGCGCGTTGCCGGTGGTGTTTTTTTGGGCCCATTGCAACGCTGCGGCGGGATCGCTGTCCGCCCAATGGCTCAGCACGCTGCTCATCGCCTGGTTGCGTTGGTTGACATCCGGGATGTCTTTCAATTGAGCGGCGGCATCCGACGGGTCATTGGCCGACATGTGTTGGATGACGTTGCTGAGCGCGTTTTGGCGATCAGCGGGATTGGATAATGAGTTGGCCCAGGAGAGGGCGCCCTGCGGGTCATTGTCCGCCCAGTCACTTGCAATGCTGGTCACTGCGCGTTCGCGCATGAGTCCGCCCGGGATTTCGTTTAACGCCGCGACGGCCGTCTGCGGGCTCTGCGTGGTCAGACTCGAAAAAATCGAATTAATCGGGAAGGGCGGGGTGTTTTGTTCACCGGCGGGCAGGCTCTCGAGCAGCGAAAGCGCCGCGCGCGGGTCGCGGCCGGCCATGGTTTGCAGGATGCTGCCGGCGAGATTATTGCGCGTGTTGAGATTGTCGATTTGGTCCAGCGCACCAAAAGCGGCACTGGGGTTGTTTTCGGCCCAACTGGAGTAAATGGCGTTCAAGGCCGGGCTCAATTGGCTGCCGAGGTTGAGACTTTTGGCCGCGGTGATGGCGTCTTGTGGATTGGGCCCCGCGCCCCACGCGGCCAGTACACTGCGGATGCCATCCTGCTTCAAGGAAATCAGGTCCACACTTTGCGCGGCGGCGAGGGCGGCTTGCGGGTCGTGCCCGGCCCACGTTGACAACACCTGGGTCAGCGGGCCGCTGTCTTTGTCGAATCGCTTGGTGGCGGCGGTGCGCGCGAAAGCCAGCGCGGTCGCCGGGTCGGCGGTGGCCCATTTGGCATAGGCCATATCGAGGAGTGATTGGCGTGCGCTCTGGTCGTTGCAAAAGCGGGCCTGGTCAATCAAGGCGCCCAGTTGGTCCACGGAAGTTTGGTTCACCAGCCCGGCGATGGCCAGGGTGCGCTGGCCGCCCTTGGTCGCAGCGAGGATTTTGCCCAAGGCAGATTCAGCCGACCAGGCGACCATTTTGGGATCCTTGTCCTCGGCCTGCACGGCGTTGGCGTAATTCGCCGAATAAGCGCTGCCAGTCCTGGCATTGTTTGCCGCCCCGTGCGCACGGGAACCGGTTTTCACTGTCGGTTGGCCTTTTTGCCCATGCGCTTCCACCGCCCAGCCCGCCAGGAAGGCCAGTAGCAGGAGCAATCCGGTGCGCAGATGCTTCATCATCGGTACATTATCTTAAATAAGACGTTTATCGGCAATGTTTCATGCAAAGTAGCTTAATCGAGCACTTCCGCCCGAGTTTTTGCCTTAGCTGCTAGTTTTGAGCACGCCAAGCGCCGGCTCAAGGCCGATCTTGAACGGTTGCCATCCCTGAACGCATGGCGCATCACTGTATAAGTCTCCACCCAATCGGAAAATCGGACAAAATATATGCCACATTGAACCCGGCCGCTGGCCAACTCCGACCGATGAAAGGCATATTTTTCGCCGTCCCTTGCGCAACCGGGTTGAATGTAATATACTCGTAACACATAGGTTACAAACGTGGGTCAATTGGCTTGTAACAATCGGTATATTATTGTTTAATAACAACTTGCATCGTATTTCGCATCGCTTGCACCATCTGATATAATCCTCGCGTTCGCCGACCATTGTGATGAGCGTCACACCGGCGGCCCATGCTCACGATGAAAAACTCATCTCCCAAAAAAATCCTCGTAGTGGACGACGAGAACGACGTCACCGAATTGCTTGCCTACAAGTTCAAGCAGGAGGGCTACGAGGTGCAGGTCATCAATGACCCCCTGCTCATCATGGGCCGCGCCCGCCAGTTTCAGCCGGACTTGGTGGTGCTCGACATCATGATGCCGGAATTAAACGGCCTGCAGGTGTGCCGCATGTTGCGCGCCGACGTGGTGATGAAAAACATCCCCATCATTTTTCTCACCGCCCGCGGCGAGGCGGAGGATCGCATCAAGGGACTGGAATCCGGTGCGGATGATTATTTGGCCAAACCCTTTGACACCCGCGAACTGCTTTTGCGCGTCCAGGCCATCTTCAAACGCCTGGCCACGCCCAACGGCGCCACGACCCAGGAGAAAATTTTCCAACTCGGCAAAATTGTCATTGATGTGGACAAGCACCTCCTCACGGTGCGCGGCCAGGAAGTCGAGCTGACGGCCACGGAATTTCGTCTGCTCAAGTTGCTGGTCGAGCGCAAAGGGCGCGTCCAGAGCCGTGAGCACCTGCTGGTCAACGTGTGGAATTACGAAGCCGACATCGAGACCCGCACGGTGGACACGCATATTCGCCGCCTGCGCGAGAAACTCGGCGCCGAAGCCGATGTCATTGAAACGGTGCGCGGGGTGGGCTACCGGGCCGTGGATGTGTAAGCATGCGGAGTGCCGTGTGTTCGCTGCGGAATTTCCCATGCGGCAATTCTGGCGGCGCTGTTGAGTTCTGGGTTGAAGACGGGCCCGGATGGAAATAATGAACAGGTGTTGTTTGGGTATTGAGCACCGTCAGAACATCCAACATCCAGCACTCAGAATTCAGCATTCAAAACGATGTGGCAATTTCTTGCTTTGGCCATGGCCGCCTTCGCCACGCTCTTCGCCTGGCGCCTCGAGCGGTTGCGCCGCCGACTCGGAGACTTGGCCGCCGCCGCCGAGGCCCGTGAGCCGCATTTTCTCGCCGCCGATGATGCGCTGACCCGGCGTTACCATCTGGGCCGGCTGCAGCGGGCACTGGAAGAACTGGCCGCCGCGCATGCGAAATCGAGCCGGCAGGAGCGTGGCTACCTGGCCCAAATTGAGGCCACGCTCGGCAATCTCAAGGAAGCCGTCCTGCTTATTGATGCGAACGAGCGCGTAGCGGTCGCCAACGCGGCGGCCGCCGACTTGTTAGGCGCGGAAAAGGTCGCGCCGGGCTCGCGCCTCGAATCCGCCGTGCGGGGCGCGGGGCTGATTGATTATATCTATCGTACCCTGCGCGGGGAGAGCCCGCCGCGCGCGGAATTCCTGCTGCCGCTCGGACGAGACCAGGCTCGCTGGGTGGAAATTTCCGGCGCGCCGCTCACGGCCACGCCCGATGGGCAAAAACTCTGTCTGTTTGTTTTGCATGACATCACGCGGCTGAAGGACCTCGAAAGCGTGCGCCGGGAATTTGTCGCCAATGTTTCGCATGAACTCCGCACGCCGTTGACCGTCATCAAGGGTTTTGCCGAGGCCCTCATTGAGGACGACGAGCACCTGTCGCGCGAAGACCGTTTGCGTTTTTTGGAAAAAATCCGCCGGCAGACGCTCCGGCTCGTCGCCATCGTGAATGATTTGCTGTCACTGTCGCGGCTGGAGAGCGAACAGCACCGCATCGAAAGTCATCCGCAATCGCTGCGCGCCATCATCGACGAGACTGCGGCCGAATACGCCGAGCGCTTCCGCGAAACGCATGTGGCGCTCGAGTTCGATCTGCGCCACACGGACGACGTCCTGGCCCTCGACGCGCTGAAAATATCCCAAGTCTTTCAAAACCTGATTGATAACTGCTTTCGCTACGCGAAAGGCTTTACGCGCGTGCGCATCCTGACGCGGGAGGACGATGAGTGTGTGCGCGTGACGGTGGAGGACAATGGCTGCGGCATTCCGGCGGTGGACGTGCCCCACGTATTCGAGCGTTTTTACCGCGTGGACAAGGGACGTTCGCGGGAGAGCGGCGGGACGGGCCTCGGGTTGTCCATCGTGAAGCACATCGTGCAATTGCACGGCGGCGAAGTATCCTGCGAAAGCGAAGAACGCGCCGGGACGCGCATCCACTTCACCCTGCCGATTCCACACGCCGCCGAAGTCACGCCGGAACAGCAATCCACGCTCGGGCTTTAATTTTGTCCGGCCGCTGGGCCGCTGTCATCCAGCAGGATGGTTTGCACGGCATGCGTGGTGGGGTCTTCGACCTCGAGTTTATAGGTTGACCAGCGCCAGATGGGCAACGGCGGCGGTTTTTGCCCTTCGCCGACGCGCCAGGCCCACGCAACATCGCCGAGCAGGCGGCCATTGCCGTCAATGATCAGCGCGCGTTCCGTGCTGGCTGCCGCAGGAGTGTTGGCCGCGGCCCCGCCGACTTGATAAACGAGAATTTTTGGCTGGCTCGCAGGAGCACGAATCGCGGCGGGATAATACGCCAGCAGAGCAGGGTCGCCATTGCCCGTCGTTTGCAAGGGAAGCGGGTCGGCGTTAGCGATGCTTACGCCCCAATGCCCGTCCGTCTCTTTGGTTTTGGCAAATTGCGCGAGGTTGGTGCGCGTCAAACGCGGCACACCAGTGGGGGTGGGATTATCCGGCGTGGGCAGCAGCGCGGGGTCGGCCATGGGACCGGTCGCCATGGCCGTGAGGCGGTTGGGTGCCGCAGTCGCGTTGTCAATAAAGCTTTGGGCGCCGGCGGCCGGGCGGTAGGGGTCTTTGTCCTTGGGCCCTCCGGTCAGGTAGGCCGTGTATTCCGTGTTATTGGTGACCACCGGGATGGGCGTGTAACTGGATTTGCCCGCAACGGGCGGCGCGTAGCCGTAGAGCAGATAGATGATGCTCCCGGTTTTCAAATCCGTCGCCGTGCGGATGACCCGGATGATGGCGGCCTGCGCCGTAACCATGAGCGGAGCGCTGTCCACGCTGCTGTCGGCGGCCTTGCCTACCTCGGTCTTGACGCTGGTTATGCGAAGGACCACGGCCTCGGGCGCGCTGGCCTGCATCTGCTGGTAGTCCTCCGCAGTAAAGGTGCTGTCAATGGCGTGCGTGACCGTGGTGGCCGAGACTGGCTGGAGGACGGCCGGTGGCGCGGAATCAGCCGCCGAGGCAACTGCGGCCAATCCCGGGGCCAG
>CAZCMU010000117.1:0-9039 GCA_964499725.1 uncultured Opitutales bacterium | reverse complement strand
AAAGAAACACGATGCCCGATGTGATGGAACGCCTTGATCATGTACCGTTGCCGTCGGAATTGGCTTCCGCCGTGGTCGCCATTGCCCAGCGCGTGCAGACGGCGGGAGGAAGGGCCGTGCTCGTCGGGGGCTGCGTGCGCGATGCGTTGCTGGGTCAAGCTGCCAAGGACGCGGACTTGGAGGTTTTTGGTGTACAGCCGGCAGCATTGGAAAAACTCGTGGCGGCGGCGTACCCGGTCATCACCGTGGGCAAGAGTTTTGGCGTGCTGAAAATTCGCGGGTTGGAGCTGGATATTTCCCTGCCCCGGCGCGAACGGCGCACCGGGCCATTGCATACGGATTTTGCGGTGGATGCCGACCCGGCCATGTCATTCCACGATGCCGCCGCCCGGCGCGACTTCACCCTCAACGCCATTTCGTGGGACCCGCTGACGCGTGAGCTGATTGACCCTTTTAACGGCGTGGGTGATTTGCATGCGAAAATTTTGCGGCACACCACTGCGCGTTTTGCCGAAGACCCGTTGCGGGTGTTGCGCGCAATGCAACTGGCGGCGCGATTCGAGTTTGCGGTGGCGCCCGAGACCGTCGCGTTGTGCGCCACGCTGACGATGGAGGGTATTTCATCCGAACGCGTGTTTGAGGAATGGCAGAAACTTTTGGTCAAAGGGAAGAAACCTTCGCTCGGCCTGGAATTCTTGCGGGACTGCGGGTGGATAAGGTTTTTCCCCGAATTGGCGGCGCTCATCGGCTGCCCGCAGGACGTGCAGTGGCACCCCGAGGGCGACGTGTGGACGCATACGCTCCATTGTCTCGACGCTTTTGCGGCGCGCAAAACCGGCGATGCCTGGGAGGACCTGGTTGTGGGTTTGGCGGTGCTCTGCCACGACCTGGGCAAACCAGCGACGACGACCCACGAGGCCGACGGGCATATCCGCTCACTGGGCCACGAGGCGGCGGGCGAAGGGCCGACCCTATCGTTGCTGGCGCGGCTGACGCACCATAAGGAACTCATCGAGAGTGTCGTCCCATTGGTGTTATGCCACATGCGCCCGCGCGAACTGATGCTCGGCGGCGCGGGCGACAGCGCAGTGCGGCGGCTGGCAAAAAAGGTCGGGCGCATTGACCGCCTGGCGCGCGTGGACGAGGCCGACCGCTGGGGCCGCCCACCGCTGCAACCCGACGAACCCGGCGGCGGCCAGTGGCTGCTCGAACGCGCCGCGAAGCTCGACGTGGCCAGCAATGTTCCGCAGCCCATCGTTCTCGGCCGGCATTTGATTGCCGCGGGCCTCACCCCCGGCAGGCAATTTAAGGAAATTCTCGCGGCATGCTTCGAGGCGCAACTGGATGGAAAGTTTACCGACTTGGAAGGCGGGGAAAAATTTCTCGTGGAGTTGTTGAAAAAATAATCCACCACCCCGAGCATTTGGATTTAAATTTTCTCCGCTGCTTCTAAAATCGCCACTCCCACGCGGTCGGCGACGAGGCGGCCGGAGCGGGTGAGGCGGATGACGGCACCGGCTTTTTCGAGGAGACCTTCTTCAATTAAGTTTTTCCAGAGTGGTTCCAGTTTTTTAAAATTGAAATTGGCAAATCTCACCGCGAGTTTTTTGAGGTTCACGCCTTCATTGAGGCGCAGACCGAAAATCAGGGCATCAGCGGCCAAAATAGCCGGGGTGAGCGCCACTTCATCCACACGCGTCAGTTTTCCATGCTCAATTCCCGCGAGCCATTTTTTCATATGCGGCGGGTTGGCATAGCGCTGGCCGCGAAACTGCGAGGCCGCCGACGGGCCGAGGCCAATCCATTCGCCCATGGCCCAGGTGCTTAAATTGTGGAGGCACTCGCGGCCACGCTTCGCGTAATTGGAAATTTCGTATTGGTGAAAACCGGCAGTCGCCAGAAAATCCCACGTCGCTTCGTACAATGAAGCGTCGGTCTGCGGGTCGGGGCGCACTTTTCCTTGGGCGAGTTTGAGCCACAATGCGGTGTCCTCCTCGAAGGTCAGGCAATAGGTGGACAAATGCGCGGGAGCCAGGCGCACGGCTTCGGCGAGATCGGCCATCCAGGTTTTTGATGACTGGCCGGGCACCGAGAAAATTAAATCAAGATTTAGGTTTTCGAAGCCCGCGGCGCGGATGGCGTCAATCGCGCCATAAATTTGCTTGGGTGGATGGCGCCGGCCGAGCGCGGTCAAGGTGGCCGGATCAAAACTCTGCACGCCGAGCGACAGCCGGTTGACGCCCAAATCGCGGAGGGCTTTTAACTTATCCGCCTTAACCGTTGAAGGCGCGAGTTCAACCGTCCATTCGCGGGGAGCTTTCCCGAAATGGTCGAGCAAGGTGCGACCCAGGCGCTCCAAATCGCGGGCGACGAGAACGCTCGGCGTACCGCCGCCCCAAAAAATCGTGTCCACCGGGCCAGGTGGGATAGTCAGGGCCAGTTCGTGCGCGATGCCGTCGAGGTAGCGGTCGAGGTCATCGCGGCGGGGTTCTTCCTGGTAAAAGGCGCAAAAATCGCAGGTCGAGGCGCAAAACGGCACGTGCACATAGATTCCCGGCAACGGATGACTCGCGCCGGGAGGCCGGATTTTCCGGCGGATGCGGCCAAGACGGGGCCGGGAAGGGGGTGGTAGTTTTGCTTGCACAGGAAGGGTTTACCGCATTAATCTACTAAATTCGCGTATTAATTCATGAAAGCCAAGCTCTTCTCGTTTACCGTCGCCCTGGTTTTGTCCGCCACGTTTCTCGGATGCAACCATCCGGTGACGAACATCACGCTGCCGCAAGCAGCGGAAAACCAGTCGCATATTTATACGTTGTTCGTCAGCGCGCGCGTCAATGAGCATGCCTTGGTGGAAGGCAGCATCCATGCCTTTATCACCATTGACGGTGTTGAGCACGAAATGGGTCTCGCGCCCTATGGCGACCGTCTCTACCAATATGAATATCAGATGCCGGGCGACCGCTCGCAGGCGAAATATTTCTTCTCCATCCGCTATCAGGAAAAAGTCGAAACCTTGATTAAGGACCGCGAACAGCGCAGTTCCGAGACATACACGCTCAATGTGGTGAACCGTTATGTGCTGGCGATGGAAGCCACACGCGGGCCGGTGGGTTCGGTGATTCCGGTGGTGGGCCGTGGATTTTCGCGCTTGGATCGCATTGTCATCGGTGGGATTGAAGCGCCGACTTCGGTGGCTTCTTCCAATGCGTTGACTTTTACGGTGCCGCCCTTGCCGGCAGGGGATTATCCCGTGGAATGGCACTCGGGCACGGATGTGTTCCAGATCGGAGCGTTCCATCTTGATGGTGCGGACTTGAAAGTGACGCCCAACAGCCTGGAACTGGCCTCGGGTGGCTCGACACAAATGACTTTTGACATGGGCTTGCCCGCGCCCGAGGGCGGCTTGCCCGTTGCCGTGTTGACAGATATTCCGGCGAGTGTGGTGATGCCCGATGTGGTGATACCCGCCGGCCAAAGCAGCATTACGATAAATATTTCCGGCGCCGCCATGGGTTCCGGCAGCCTGCACATCAGCGCTCCGGGCTTTAGCCAACTGGAAGTGCCGGTGAAAATCACCGAGGCAGTGGCGGTACCCGCGCCGGCTCCAGTCGAACCGGCCCCCATTGCGCCGGCTCCTGAAGCTACTCCCGCGCCGGCCCCAGCAGCGGTGCCCGCCAGTGCCCCAGCAGCCGCTGTGATAGGGAGTTAGCCGGTATGGGCTCCAACAAAGGTTTTGGCGGTAGCAACAGCGAACGTTTTCACCGCATTGCTAATAAGGCGTAAAATCAGCGGTTGTAGAGTGGCAAGGTGACGGGCTGCTCTTAAGTTTTTCCCCACATGGTCGAAGCAACAGTCATGGAGCTGACAATCCCGGTCACTATTGAGTCAGAGTACACCCATCAGGCGCGCAACTTTTTTCGGTGGTACCGCGGCGGGTTGCGGGCGGGACATCCGTTATTGCGCCGGATCTTGCGTGCCACGATGCAACGCCACCAGCGCATTACCCTGCGCAGCGGGCTCAAGATGCAAGTGGATTTGGATCGCGTCGTGCAGCGGACGATTTTCTGGTATGATGGCGACATGGAGCCCCAATTAAGCTGGGCGGTGCGGGAATTTTTGCCGGTCGGCGGCACGCTGATTGACTGCGGGGCAAATTGCGGTTTCATCGGGCTGGAGGCCCGGCTGCTCAAGCGCGCCCGGGTGTTGTTTGTGGAGCCGCATCCCGAACTGGCGGCGACCATTGCCGCCAACATCGAACTTAATGGCTGGGGCCAATTTTGCCGGCTGGTGCAGGCGGCGGCGTCCGACCAACCTGGCAGCATTACGTTGTTTCTCAGTTCCTATGATGGTTCGCATTCGGTGCTGGCAGATTGGACGACGCATGAACAGGAGAACCGGGAGGTGGAGGTGTCCGCAGTTACGCTTAAACAATTAATGCAGCAGGAACCGGGGTTCGACCACGCGGATTTTCTGAAAATCGACACCGAGGGCCACGACTTCAACGTGCTAAAAGGCTTGGGCGACATGCTGCATCCGGAGAAAATTCGCGTGCTTTATACGGAATTGGGCCGTGAACGGCCGGCGGCCTGCCAGTGGATGAGCGAGCACGGCTATGCTGGTTTCAGCTATCAGCGCCCACCGACTTCACTAAAATTGCGGCGCGCAGTACGACGTTACAATGACGGGGAGGCCGTGGCACTTTTTTATCCGCTGGACCAATGTCCCGATGGCTTCGAGGTGCTGTGGGTGGCCAAAGGTGGCGAGCAGGAGGCGTTCTTGCGGGAATTGGCGCAACGCAGCCAGCGAACAGTTTAAGCCAGACCCGACAAGCGGGGCTGGGAGGTTTCAGCGGGATAAATTCAACCGCTGTTAAACAATACTGCACGCTTCGTCGAATGCCAGGCGCGGGGCACGCGGATGCAGTTTGGCGCTTTCACCATAGCCAAGGTTGCAGAGAAAGTTGGACTTCACCGTGGTGCCGGCAAAGAAGGCGGCGTCCACCTTCGCGTTGTCGAAACCGGACATCGGGCCGCAGTCGAGACCCACGGCGCGCGCCGCGAGCATAAAATAGCCGCCTTGCAGGGAGCTGTTGCGCAGCGCGACGTATTCCAGGATATTTTCCGGCAAATCCTTAAACCAGGCCTTCGCATCCGCAAACGGAAACAATTTTGGCAGTTGCTCGAAGAAATGGATGTCCATGGCGATAATGGCGGTGGCGGGAGCAGCCATGGTTTTCTCGACATTGCCTTCGCCCAAGCCGGGCTTTAATTTTTCCTTCGCCGCCTTCGACTTCACAAAGACGATACGCATGGGGCACATGTTGGCTGAGGTGGGGCCGAGCTTGGCCAGTTCGTAGGCTTGGCGCAGCACGGCATCTTCGACGGGCTTGTTCTGCCAGGCAGTGTGCGTGCGGGCGTTGCGGAAAATCAGATCGAGGGAGGTTGGGTCGGCGTTAGGCATGGACAAATGGAGTTTCGGGTTTTTGAGTTTGAAGTTTCGAGTTCGATAAAAATAACGGTGCGGCAAACTAATTCATGCAACTCAAAAATGCAAATGATATTGCCACAGGTTAATGCAACAAAACCGAAACCAAACTGCAAAACACAAAACTAAATTTTAGTCGAAGACCACGGTTTTGTTGCTGTGCACGAGAATGCGGTTTTCGAGATGCCAGCGCACCGCCTGCGCGAGGACGATTTTTTCCAAATCGCGCCCGCGCCGGTGGAGGTCGTCAATGCTGTTGCGGTGCGACACATGGCTGACGTCCTGCGCGATAATCGGGCCTTCGTCCAGATTCGGGGTGACGTAGTGCGCGGTGGCGCCGATGATTTTCACCCCGCGCACATAAGCCTGCTGGTAGGGTTTCGCGCCGGCAAAGGCGGGCAGGAAGCTGTGATGGATGTTGATGATGGGGGCTTCGACTTTGCTGAGAAAGTCCGCGCTCAAAATTTGCATATAGCGCGCGAGCACCGCCAGGCCCACGCCATGTTCGCGCAAAATTTTCAAGTGTTGTTTTTCGACGGCGGCCTTGTTTTTGGGTGTGACGGGCGTGAAGTAGAAAGGCAGCTGGTAGGTTTTGGCGGAATCAGCCAGGTCTTCGTGGTTGGCGATGACGCAGGCCAGTTCGCCGCGCATTTCGCCCTCGCGGAAGCGCAAAATCAAATCGTGGAAACAGTGCCCAGCTTTCGAGGCAAAAATCGCCACGCGCGGACGCACCGTCGAAGGCACCACGCGAGCGTCCATCCCCAGCTTGGCGGCGGCATAAGCCTCGAATTCCGTGGCTTGGGCGGCAGGGTCGGTTTTGGAGCCGGGCAGCCATTCTACGCGTTGAAAAAAGACATTGGCCGCGTCGTCGCGGTGCTGGTCGGCGTGCAAAATGTTGCCGCCATGGTCGAAAATCCACGCCGACACTCGCGCGACGAGCCCCGGACGATCCGGGCCTGAGAGCAGGGCGGTCAGGCTGACGGCCGGAGTAGGCGAGGAGGACATCGGAGAGTGGAATTAGGCGGGATGCGGCCATTAGGCAAGCCCGCAACATCGCGTCGCCGGGCATATTTCGTACTTTCACCCTTTGTTATTTTGCTGTACATTAACCCCTTATGCCTGCGCCCGAAGAACTGGGGTTTCTGCGTGTGGCGGTCGCCGCGCCGGAATTGCGCGTGGCCGACGTGGTGTTCAACGCCCGCGCCACGGCGGATGCCATGCGGGCATTGGCGGCTGGCGGCGTGCGGGTGGCGGTATTTCCAGAATTAGGGCTGACCGGCTACACTTGCGCGGATTTGTTTTACCAGCCGGCGCTGCGTCTGGCTGCGGCCAAAGCAGCACGAGATTTGGCGGCCACCGCGCATGAACTTGGCTTGATTGCGTTCGTCGGACTGCCGGTCGAGGCCGCCGGGCGATTGTACAATTGCGCCGCCATCCTGGCTGAGGGCCGGGTGTGGGGTTTGACGCCCAAAAGTTATTTGCCGACTTCGGGGGAGTATTACGAGCGCCGCTGGTTTTCGCCGGCTTCGACGCTCGCCACCGACCAGGCGGATGTCGCCGGGCACTGGGCCTGGATTTCGACGCGGCATATTCTGGGTGTGCGCGGGCCGCAACCTTTTGCGCTGGGGGTGGAATTGTGCGAAGACTTGTGGGCCGTCGAGCCGCCGAGTGGTCGGCTGGCCTTGGCGGGCGCGACGGTGCTGGTGAATTTGTCCGCGAGCAACGAAGTGCTTGGCAAAGCGGACTACCGGCGCGAATTGGTGCGGCAGCAATCCGCGCGCTGCCTGGCGGCGTATCTGTACGCGGCGGCCGGCCCAGGCGAGTCGAGCACGGATTTGGTTTTTTCCGGTCATGGATTGATTGCCGAAAACGGCGTGGTGTTGGCCGAGACCGAGCGATTTTCCTTTGATACTCGCGCGGCGATTGCCGACCTCGATCTCGAACGCCTGACGCTGGAGCGGATAAAAAACAGCAGCTTTGCAGCGGTGAATCTGGCGGCGGACAAACACATCGGTGAGGCGTGGATTGAGCTGCCACCCGCGCCCAAACTGGGCAGGAAATCTTCGGCTAAACTACTCCGGCCCAACCCGCCGCGTCCCTTTGTGCCGGATGACCCGGCCCAGCGCGCGGCGCGGTGTGAGGAAATTTTTCAAATTCAATCCACCGGTTTGGCCACGCGCTTGCGGCACACAGGGTCAAAAAAGGTCGTCATCGGCGTATCGGGTGGTTTGGATTCGACCCTGGCGTTGCTCGTGGCGGTGCGGGCATTTGACAAACTGGGCTTGAATCGGCGCGGCATCCTGGCCGTTACCATGCCCGGCCCAGGCACAACCAAGCGCACGCGCGGCAATGCGGAGAAAATTGTCGGGCTCCTCGGCGCAACCCTGCGGGTGACGTCCATTGACCAGGCGGTCAAACAACACCTGGCCGACATTGGCCACGATCCGAAAAAACACGACATAACTTTCGAAAACGCCCAGGCCCGCGAGCGCACGCAGATTTTGATGAATCTCGCCAACCAGCAGGACGGGTTGGTCGTTGGCACGGGTGATTTGTCGGAACTCGCGCTGGGCTGGTGCACGTTCAACGGCGACCATATGTCCATGTACCACGTCAATGCCGGCGTGCCCAAGACGCTGGTGCGACACCTGATCGAGTGGTGCGCGGACAGCGTGCTCGAGGGCGCGGCTTCGGCGGTGCTGCGCGACATTGCGGAGACGCCGGTCTCGCCGGAATTGTTGCCAATGGGCAAACGCGGCCAATTACTCCAGAAAACCGAAGCGGTCATCGGGCCTTACGACTTGCACGACTTTTTTCTTTTCCACACGGTGCGTGTGCCTGCGCGTCCAGCCAAGGTGCTTCTCCTCGCCGAACAGGCCTGGGGCAAAACTTATTCTCGATCAGCCATCGCGCGTTGGCTGGAGGTCTTTTACCGGCGCTTTTTTGCCAGCCAGTTTAAGCGTTCGGCGATGCCCGACGGGCCCAAGGTCGGCTCGGTGGCGTTGTCGCCCCGGGGTGATTGGCGCATGCCTAGTGACGCGCGGCCCGAGGTCTGGCTGGTGGAACTGGCTGCGGCCGTCAAAAAATAATCTGGGCCCTCAGCAGTAATTTTCAAACCATGTCCCGCGCCGCTTTGTTTTTGGATCGCGATGGTACGCTCATCCGGCACGTTCATTATTTGCACAAACCGGAGGAGGTTGAATTGCTGCCCGGCGTGGCGGTGGCGTTGAAGCGCGCGAGGGAATTGGGCTATTTGCTGTTTCTACACACCAATCAATCCGGGGTGGGGCGGGGGATGTTCACTTTGGCAGAAGTTGACGCCTGCAACCTGCGAATGATCGAGTTGCTAGGCTTGGGTGCAGGTGTGTTCACTGGCATTTGTGTCGCACCGGAAGCACCGGAGCAGCCGGTGGTTTACCGCAAGCCGTCACCACGCTTTGCGCGGGAAATGGCGGCAAAATATGACCTGGATTTGGGCAAATGCTGGATGGTCGGCGATTATCCGGCCGACATGGAAACAGCTTTTGCCGCCGGCATGCAGGCGGCGGCACT
>CAZCMU010000116.1:0-9220 GCA_964499725.1 uncultured Opitutales bacterium | reverse complement strand
GCAAGGAAGTGTCCGAGGAGCAGAACCGCCTGCGCAAGCTGCTCAACATGAGCGTGAATGAAATCGAACTGTCGGTGCGCGCCGCGAACTGCCTCAATAACGCCAACATCACCACGGTCGGCGAACTGGCGATGAAGTCCGAGCAGGAAATGCTCAAATACCGCAATTTCGGCAAGAAATCGCTCAACGAAATCAAGCAGAAGCTGGAACAACTCGGCCTGTCGCTCGGCATGAAGTTCGACGAACGCATGCTCGAGAAACCGACCGAAGCGGTCTAAATTCGAATCCCTTAATTCTCCGCGTCCATGCGCCACCAGAAACATCGCCACCAGCTCGGCGTTAAAAAAGAGCACCGCGAAGCAATCATGGCCGCCATGGCCACGGCGCTCTTCTCGCATCAGCGTATTCAAACAACGCTGGCGCGCGCCAAGGCCCTGCGCCCATTTGCGGAACGCCTTATCACACTCGCCAAGAAGGCTTCGCAAGCCACCGACGGGGCGCAGAAGCTGCACTACCGCCGCCAGGCCGCCGCCCGCTTGCGCAATCCCGCGGCGGTGCAGGCCCTGTTCGACGAGCGTGCCTCGGAATTCCTCAACCGCTCCGGCGGTTACACCCGCATTTACAAGCTGCACCCGCGCCAGACCGATGCCAGCCCGATGGCCTTGATTGAGCTGATTCCCGCCAGCGACGAGGGCTATAAGAAGTCCAAGCGTGGCAAAGGCACCGCCAAGGGCAAGGGCCGCAAAGGCGCCGGCAAGTCCGCTCCGGTGGAGGCTCTTGCCGCGGCAACGGAAGCCCCGGCTACTCCGACCCCGGAAACCAAAGCTTAACCTTTTCGCCGCGCGCAAGCGCGATGAGAGCAACGACGGGCGGCGCCGCCAAATCTGGCACGCCGCCCGCTGTTTTTTAAATAATCTCCCCTCCCGCCGCCTTTGTTCAACTTGGATTTCAGCTTCTTCGTGGTGTCGAGCATCGCCCTTGGCGTGGTGTTAGTGCTGGGGCTGTGGCTGTATTATGACCGGCGCGACCAGCATGTTTATGAATACGAACGCTCCCAGTCACTCTTCCACTGCCTGAAATGCGGGCGCGTCTACTCCGCCCCTCGCTCCAGCCAGGCGGCCAACTGCCCAGATTGCAGCTTTGAAAATTCAAAATTAAAATTCTAGGCTTCGCCCTTTTATGTCCGCCCCGGCCACCATCGCCGTCCTCGATTTCGGCTCGCAATACACGCAGGTGATTGCGCGGCGCATTCGCGAGTGCCAGGTTTATTCCAAGATTTACCATTATAAGACGCCCGCCGCCACCCTTCGCGCGGAGAACGTCATCGGCATTATTTTCTCCGGCGGGCCCAGCAGCGTGTTTGCGGCGGACGCGCCCATGCCGGACCCTGCAGTCTTTGCACTGGGCGTGCCCATCTTGGGCGTCTGCTATGGAATTCAATTGATGGGCCATCTGCTTGATGGCCGGGTCTCAAAAAGCGACCACCGTGAATATGGCAAAGGCATCTTGACCGTCAAGAAAGCCGGCGGACTTTTCGCCGGTTTGCCGAAAAAATTGCAGGTTTGGAATTCCCACGGCGACCGGCTTATCAAACTGCCGCCGGGCTTTGCCGCCATCGGCACGACAGAAAACTCCCCCTATGCAGCCATTGAGGACCGCCAGCGCCATTTCTACGGCATCCAGTTCCACCCCGAAGTCTTTCACACCGAACGCGGCATCGAAGTCTATAAAAACTTTTTGTTCGGCGTTTGCGGAGCCAAGCGCAACTGGACGATGGGCGAGTTTATTCAGCGCGCGGTAGCCGACATTCGCGCGCAGGTGGGCCAGAGCCGCGTCATCCTCGGCCTGAGCGGTGGCGTGGACTCCTCCGTGGCCGCCGCGCTGCTGCACAAGGCCATCGGCAAACAATTGACGTGCGTGTTTGTGGACAACGGCCTCCTGCGCCAAGGCGAACGTGAGGCGGTCATCAACCTCTACAAGAAACACTTTCGCATTGATTTGCGCGTGGCGGATTCCGGCCCACTGTTCCTGCGCAAACTCAAGGGCATCACCGAGCCCGAAGCCAAACGCAAAGCCATCGGGCGCACATTCATCAAGGTTTTTGAGCAATCACTCAAGTCCATCGGCCACGCCGACTTTTTGGCCCAAGGCACGCTTTACCCGGACGTAATTGAATCCGTCGCCATTGGCAACAACCCGGCGCAGGTCATTAAAAGCCACCACAATGTTGGCGGGTTGCCCAAGCGCATGAAGCTGAAGCTCGTCGAACCGCTCCGGGAACTGTTTAAAGATGAAGTGCGCGAAGTTGGGGAAAAGCTCGGCCTACCGCGTGAAGTCGTCTGGCGCCAGCCCTTTCCCGGCCCTGGCCTCGGGGTGCGCTTGCTCGGCGAAGTAACCGAGGACAAACTCGCCATCTTGCGCGAGGCAGACGCGATTTTGCATGAAGAGATGATCGCTTCCGGCTGGTATTGGAAAGTCTGGCAGTCGTTCTGTGTCTTTTTGCCAGTGAAGTCCGTGGGCGTCGTCGGCGACGAGCGCAACTACGCCTGGGTTATTGCCGTGCGCGTCGTCGAAAGTCGTGATGCCATGACCGCCGACTGGACTCGCCTGCCCTACGATTTGCTCCAAAAAATCTCCAGTCGCATCACGAACGAAGTGCGCGGTGTCAGCCGCGTCGTGCTGGATATTTCCTCCAAGCCTCCCGCAACGATTGAGTGGGAGTAAACTCAGTTTGACTTAGGTTTGACACCCCCCGCCGGGCGTGTCGAAATAAGTGGCTCCGCCCCTGCTGGGCGTCCTGCTAACACCCCTTCCCCCCTATGAAATCCCCCGCCCTTCTTCGTACCCTGTCCTCCTTGCTGACAATCGGTGTGACCGCCTCGGCCCTGCTCTTTTCTGCCTGCGGACAAAGCAACAACACCGCCGCCACTTCCTCTTCCGGCGCAGCGGACACCGGCAAGACGCTCCACCTAGCCTTCATTCCGAAGGGCATGCAGAATGTTTATTGGAAATCCGTCGAAAAAGGCATGCGTGACGCCCAAGCAGACGCCCAGAAGGCCGGGCTGAAGGTGGACATTGACTGGAACGGCCCCGCCAATGAAGGTGACCGCGCGGCAGAAATCGCCCTGATGGAAACTTACGTCGCGCAAAAACTTGACGGCATCATTTTGTGCCCGATGGAGTTTGACGCCCTCGTCGCCCCATCCCAAAAAGCCCGTCAGGCCGGCATCCCGCTGGTCATCGTGGACTCGCCGCTCAATTACAAGGACATCGTGGCGTTCGTAGGCACGGGCAACAAGGCCGCCGGGGTGATGGCTGGGGCAGAACTGGCCAAGGAGCTTGGCGACAAGGGCAACGTCATCATGCTGCGCTTCCTGGCCGGCTCCGCCAGCACCAATGAGCGAGAGGAAGGCTTCCTTGAGGAGATGAAGAAGTATCCGGACATCAAAATTCTCTCCTCGGAAAATTACTCCGGCGGAGATCGCGAAAAGGCTTTCGACGCGGCGCAGAACCTCCTGAACACCTACAAGGGCGTGGACGGCCTCTTTACCCCCAATGAACCGACCACCGGCGGCATGCAACTGGCCCTCGAAAAGGCGGGCCTCGCCGGCAAGGTGAAATTTGTCGGCTTTGACGGCGGCAAGGACAATATGGACGGCCTGAAGGCTGACCACATCCAGGCCCTGATCTTGCAAGACCCCTACCAGATGGGCTACAAAGGTGTGACGACGATGCTCGACTTCCTGGCCGGCAAAAAAGTTGACGCCAATATTGACACCGGCACCCATCTGGTGACCAAGGGCACCTTGGACACGCCCGAAATCCAGGCTCTGCTTAAAAACACGGTAAATTAATTTCCCATGCGTTTGCGGCTGCGCGGCATCGAAAAAAGCTTCGGCGCCACACGCGCCCTGTCCGGCGTGGATTTGGAAGCGCGGGCGGGCGAAGTGCTGGCCCTGATTGGTGAAAATGGCGCGGGTAAAAGCACATTGATGAAAGTTATTTCGGGGGCGCACGCTCCTGACGCGGGCAGCATGGAACTGGATGGCCAGCCCTTTGCCCCGCGCGAACCGCGCCAGTCCAGCGATGCCGGCGTGGCCATGATTTACCAGGAACTGACTCTCGCGCCGCACTTGAACGCGGAGGAAAACCTCGTGCTGGGCCGCGAGCCCGCCCGCTTGGGCTTTGTCAACCGCACGACGCGCCGTGAGCAGGCCCGCAAGGCGTTGGAGATGGTCAACCACCCCAACCTGCCGCTGGACGTGCCCGTGCGGACATTGTCGGTCGCCCAACAGCAGATTGTGGAAATCGCCCGCGCCTGTGCCAGCGGCGCACGCGTCGTCATCCTCGACGAACCGACCAGCAGCCTGGGCCGGCACGACGTGGAGACCCTTTTCCGCATCATCGCGCGGCTCGCCGAACGTGGCGTGGCGCTGATTTATATCAGTCACTTTCTCGAAGAATGTCGCACGGTGGCGAAGAATTATCTGGTCTTGCGCGACGGAAAATCCGTCGGCCTCGGTGAACTTTCCCAAATTGACGATGCCGGCATCATCCGCCTTATGGTCGGACGCGAAGTCACCGAACTCTACCCGCGCGCCGAACGCAAATTGGGCGAACCGCTTATCGAGTTAAAAGGACTCTGCGGCAAACGCGGCAAGCCGCACAACATTTCCTTTCGGGTTCGCCGTGGAGAAATCTTTGGCATCGCCGGCCTTATTGGCTCTGGCCGCACCGAGATTCTGCGTACGGTGTTTGGCCTCAATGTTGCCACCGATGGCGGCGTGATGGTCGAGGGCACGCCGTTGGCGCTCGGTGCGCCGGGTCGGAGTCTTGCCGCGGGACTCGGCTTGCTCTCTGAAAACCGCAAGGAGGAAGGCCTTCTGCTTAACCGTGATTTGGCGGACAACCTGACCCTTTCCCGCCTCAATGTCCTCGCCCAGGGCGGTTTTGTGTCGCGCACCAAGCAGTTGGCTGCGGCCCGTGACCTCATGGAGCGGCTCGACGTGCGCGCAAAAACCCCCGTGCAAACCGTGGGCACCCTTTCCGGAGGCAACCAGCAGAAAATCGCCTTCGGCCGCCTGCTGCACCAGAAGGCCGAGGTGCTGTTACTTGATGAGCCAACCCGCGGCATTGATGTCGGCGCCAAGGCCGTGCTCTACCGCCAGATGCTCGACGTCGCCAAAGCCGGCCGCGCCGTGGTGATGGTCAGCTCTTATTTGCCGGAATTGTTGGGGATGTGCGACACTATCGGCGTGATGTGCCGCGGCGAACTCGTCGCCGTGCGCCCGAGGGCGGAATGGGACGAACACAGCCTGCTCACCGCTGCCCTGGGCCGCGAGACCCCGGACGAAACAAATAATTAACCAAGCCATGTCTGATAAATTCAACCACCGCCTGCCCTGGCTGAAGCGCTACCCGTTGCTGGGACCCGTGTTTGGCCTGAGCTTCGTCCTCATCCTCTTCCAGGGGATGGTGCATTTCCACCGGGGCCTGGATTTCCTGACGCCAGACACTGTCGGCTTGATTTTGACACAGACCGTCGTGGTGGCCACGGGCACGCTGGGGATGACGATGATTATCATCTCGGGCGGAATTGATTTGAGCGCGGGCTCCATGGTGGCGCTGACTGGCGTGGTGGCCGGGGTGATTTTGCGCAGCGGGCATTCCTCCTGGCTGGCGGTGCTGGCCGCAGTTTTGGTCGGCGCATTCGCGGGACTGGTCAATGGCAGCATCATCGCGCGGTTCAACATGATGCCCTTCATTGTTACGCTGGGCTCCATGGGCGCGGGGCGCGGACTGGCCAAGTGGGTGGCGGACAACCAGAGCGTGAATTACAACTTCGGCATCACCGAGGGCGTCAATGGCCTGATGAACAACGCCAGCATCCTGCACGCGGCCTCCGTGCCCCAGTGGTGGGCCGCGCTGGGCCCGAACGACCAACCCAATCCGATGCCGACCATGACGCCGGATTGGCTGTACCATATTTGCGCCCACTTCATGCCGGTCGCCCCGGGCCATGCCGGCGAATTGTATATGCCGCTCTGGATGCCGCCGCTGGGCGTGCTGATTCTTTTGGTCCTCACGGTGGCCATGTCCATCGTGCTTAACCGCAGCGTGTTTGGCCGCCATATCTTCGCCCTCGGCTCGAATGAGGACACCGCGCGCTTATGCGGCCTGCGCACCAAGACGCTCAAGGTCCTGGTATATGTGCTGGCGGGCATGTTCATCGGCCTCGCGGGCGTGTTCGACCTCGCCCGCCTGCGCCAGGGCGACCCCACCGTGGCCATTGGCCTCGAATTGGACATCATCGCGGCCGTCGTCATCGGCGGCGCCAGCTTGAACGGTGGCGTCGGGAGCATCTGGGGCGCCATCATCGGCGCGCTGACCATGACCTCGCTGCGCAGCGGCACCGTGCAGATGGGCTGGCCGTCTTATATTCAGGAAATCATCATCGGCGTGGTCATCGTGCTGGCCGTCGGCGTGGACAAAATTCGTTCGCGCGGGCTCAAGGGTTGAGCCACGGCATCGCACTCCCGGTGTTCTCCGCCAGCGCGGTCAGCCGGGTTTTCAAATCCGTGGCCGCCAGCGCATAGCCGCCGTTCGCGCCGTCAATGAAATGCAGGTGGCCGCCTTCGCGCTCAAAAATCAGGCAGGTGACGAGCGCCTCGACGGAAATATGCAGGCCATACGCCAGTTCGCCCGCGCGGTAGCGTTGATGGAGCCATTCCACCAATTGCGCGCGCTGATTATCCGTGGCGGATAAAACCATGCGCAAGACGCCGTCGAATTTCTGGTAGTCGCTATGGGCCACGGTGTCCTGCTTGTAGCGTCCCCAATTGGCCTTGAATGCGGTGATTTTGTGGTACATGAGAAAATCGCCCAACCGGCCTACGAGCCGGGCGTAAAAGCGGTACCACGCGCGGCCCCATGCGCCGGCCTGGCTGCGGTGGACTTTCATCTCGCCATCGTATTCGGAAAGCTTGCGAGCAACTTGCAATTGGGCTTCGGCTATCGGATGGCCCTCGCCCTGGTCGCCAAAAATTTCGCGAAGCTTTTCCAGCACTTCGGTATAAATGCGTACACTCCCGGCGTCATCTCGCGCGACCGCCTGGACTAACAGCGAAAGCGTCTCGCCCTTTTCGCTCGGCACGCCCCGCCAGCGACATTCGAGACCGACGAACGTCTCCGCCGTTGGCGCGGCGTATTCTTCAATCCGGTAACCTGCGCCAGCCACAGGGTCTTTCACGGCTTTCTCTGCCCAGGCCAAGCCGCCGCCCCAAAACGCGGCGAGGGAAAACTTGTCGGACAAGCGCACCCGCGCCACCCGCGCATCGTGCCCGGCCGCTCGAATATCGCGCATGGGAACGACGCCGATGCGCAAACCCAGGTCGAACCCATCACGCGCCATGCGCCGCGTCGCGAGGAACGCCGGGCGCGCGCGGGCGAGTTCCGACATCGGGAGCACCAGCGTCGCGCCATCGCCGCCAAAAACAAAAGGCAGATTGGCATGCCCCAGCGCATTAAACGTGGCGACGAGCAGCGAACTGCCGACGAGGTTCACGTCCTTGTATTGCCCGCGCGCGATGGCCGCCGTCGAGCCCTCGACATCGCCGATGACTACCACCCAATCGTCTGGCAACGCAGTATAAACCTCTGGCCTTGTTACCTCTGCAAACGATGGGCAAACCGGCAGCGCGGCGTAAAAGGTGTAAGGGTCCGCAGGCATGGCCTTACTGGCTAGATACGAAAACTTCCACTTGCAACGGTTTTAGTGTTTGAAAATGAATGAGCATTGATTAAATGTTTTATCGCAATATTGAATTAGTGCGATTCAACATGTCCTAAATGGATTTCTAGCCATAAAAATTCGTCGATACATTTTTTGGGGCGTGTTTCTCCTGCTTTCTAGTACTGCAGCGATATTCGTTTTTTGTCATTATTATGCAAAGGCAATCAGCGATTATTTGTTCAAGCGCGGGCAAGAAGCCTCTATCCAAGCTCAGAGTTTTGATGCCATAATTTATTTCTCTTGGGCAGTCGTATTCGACCCGCATAACGGGGACGCCTATTTCTATCGTGGAGAGGAACGCCGCCGTTTGGGCGATATTGAAAGCGCTGTGCCAGATTATGACTTAGCAGTGGAGCGTTCAGAATTTAAATCCTTTTTCCGATCGAAGCGAGCCGAACTGCGAATCAGCCAGCATCTCTATACTAAAGCGCTGACAGATCTTAACGATAATATCAAAGAACTTGGAGACCCGGATGATTACTTTACTAGAGCAGTGTTGGAATTAATTTTTAACAATCCAAAGGATGCCAAGGCGGATCTCGACGCAGCCATCAAGGTTTATCCTGCAAGCAAATATCTCATTACTCGCAGCCAAATGGAATACACTGATGGACAGCTTGATGCCACAATATCCGATTTGCGCAGCGCCTTTATATCGGAAAAGCCAAAAGTTTCTTCTGAATTACTCCTATGGCTGGCTCAATCTGAAAATTCCACCCAACGTTCTGCGGCAGATAAAGAACTGGATGACTATTTGCAATCCAATGCAGCTACCGAAGGTTCCTTTCAGGTGCGAATTGGCCTTTTTTTTGGTCGGCAAGATGAGCCTTGAAGAACTTTTACAAAATGCCGACAAATCCAATATATCTGAGGCTTATCTTTATGCTGCCGCTAAAGCTTACTTTTTTGGAGATCTGAATTCGGCAAAATCTTACATCGAAAAATGAAAACCTGACGAGGATGACGGCCTTCTCTATCAATGGAGGGTAGAATATTGGCACAAACGAATAGAATCTTAAGTTCCGATTGGTTGCTATTCTTTATCTTCAAAATGCAAATTGAACACCCCCAAGCCGCCCTGCTCCCTCCACTTTTGATCGCACCAAAAGTCCCTTGGGTTGTGCGCATTTATGCATTAATCATCATGCTATTGAACACTATCACAGCCCTAAAATTTTTGACTGACTTTCTTGTGGTGGCACTAACCTCTAGAACCTGGACTTTGAAAATGTTCGGGTCAGGATCCTTATTTTACCTGGCTTCTATAGTGATTGCTCTGATCTGGATTAGATTGGGCTATGGCTTACGCTTAGGGCAGCGCAAGGCAGTTTACGGGTTCGTTTGCTTCAGTGTAATCAGTGAATTTTTTTCCTATAATAATCATAAGACTGCAACCATTTAAAATACTAGAATCATCCAAATTGTACT
>CAZCMU010000115.1:0-9381 GCA_964499725.1 uncultured Opitutales bacterium | reverse complement strand
GGTCAATTTGCTTTTTCATCAGGCGCGCGAGTTCCTCGCCGTCCCACTGGATCATCTCCAAAATTTTGTCCACCCGCGCGCCATTGATGGATTCCTCGATATAAAAGCCGTCGTCCTCGTCTTCTTCGAGGAATACATGCACTTCGTTGACGCGCCCGAAAAGGTTGTGCAGGTCGCCCATGATGTCCTGGTACGCGCCGACGAGGAACACGCCGAGGTAGTAGGGCTTGTTCGCTTGCAGGGGATGCAGGGCGAGCGTCCCGCGCACGTCCTCCAAGTCAATGAAGCGTGAGATTTTGCCGTCCGAGTCGCAGGTGATGTCCACCAGCACCGTCTCGACCGTCGGCTTTTCGTCGAGGCGGTGGATGGGCATGATCGGGAACAATTGATCAAGCGCCCAATGGTCGAGCAGCGACTGAAAGACGGAAAAATTGCAAACATACTGTTCGGCCAGCATCGTATTGAGCTGCGCCAGTTCGTCGGGCAGGTAACCGCGTGCGGCGGCGCCTTTTTGGCGGATATCGGCGCAAATTTTCCAGTACAGGCTCTCCGCCTCGGCGCGCGTCTCCAAATCCAAAAACCCGAGGGTAAAGAGCGTCTGGGCCTCTTCTTTTTTCTGCTGGGCGTCGTGAAAGCGCTCCAGGCGGCCATACTGGTCGCTGTCGTTCATGATCTGTTCGAGCGCCGTGATGACCTCGTGCTTTTTGCGTTTCTTTTTCCTTTTTCCGTTGAGGGGCTGGAAAGGCGTGCTTTTGGAAATGCGGTCGAAAACTTCCAGAATCAATATGGAGTGGGGGGCGACAATGGCGCGGCCGCTCTCGCACACGATGTCCGGCACCGGCACGCCGGCGCTGTCGCACACGCTCTTTACATTCGCCACCACGTCGCGCGCGTATTCCTCGAGCGAGTAATTCATGGATGACTCATAATTGGCGCGGCTGCCGTCATAATCCACACCCAGGCCGCCGCCGACGTCAATCAGCCGCATGTTGAAGCCCAGCTTGTGCAGTTCCACATAAAAACGCGTGGCCTCCACCACGGCCTTTTTTATCGTCAGAATATTCGGCACTTGCGAACCGATGTGGAAATGGACGAGTTGCAGGATGTTTTCCAGGCCCGCCTTCTTCAACTTGCGGACGGCCAGCATCACCTCGCCGGTGGTCAGGCCAAACTTGGCGTCTTCGCCCGACGATGTCGCCCACTTGCCCTCGCCGGTGGTTCGTAACTTGATACGCAGGCCCAGGCGTGGCTCGATGCCCGTCTCTTTGGAGATGCGCAGGATGTCGTCAATTTCCGAAAGTTGCTCGACCACGATGATGACGTTCTTGCCCAGCTTGCGCCCCAGCAGCGCGAGTCGAATGTAGTCGTCGTCTTTGTACCCGTTGCAAATCAGCAAAGCCGATCGCCGGTCCAGCGCTGCCAGCGCGACCAGCAGTTCCGGCTTGCTGCCCGCTTCGAGGCCAAAGTTGTATTCCTCGCCCGCGTCGAGGATTTCCTCCACCACCTCGCGCAGTTGGTTGACTTTGATGGGGAACACGCCGCGGAACGCGCCGCTATACTCTTCCTGTTTGATGGCGCTGCGAAAAGCCTCGTTCAATTGCGTGACGCGCTGGCGCAGCATGTCCTGCACCCGGATCGTCAACGGCGCCCGCAGCCCCATGGACGCCGCTTCGTTGACAATGTCCATCAAGCGGATTTTCCGGTGGTCCGCCGCCGGGTGCACGCACAGCCCCCCCTGCTCATCAATGGAAAAATTATTTCCGCCCCAGCGTTTGATGCCGTAGTAGTCTTCCGCGTCGCGCAGCGTCCACGGAGCCGAGGTATGAATTTTGAGTGCCACTGCTAATTCGTTGGTAGGACAGATGCGTTAACGCAGGAACGCGCGCGGTGCAAAGGAAATTTTTTGCCCAAAGCGTCTTGGCGGATTTTTTTAATCACCTTTGTTGGATGTTTTATCGTTTTGCCGCCGGCTGGCGGGTTACGTTTGTGCTTCCTTCGGGCTTCCCATTCCCGCGTTGACCGCGTAACGTCTATCCGCTTCATCCCTCCGATATAATTTCTTGCCAGCCTGGATTCCAAAACGCAAGCGGTGGCGGTTGCTGGGCCTGTTCCTGGTGCTGCTGGCTTTGTCGCGCATCTGGTGCTGGTGGCTGCCGCCCACGGGCACGCCGCGGCCCGGCCAGGTTTCCGCGCAAGTGCTGGTCATTGACGAAGACGATGAACCCACCGGCGAGGAGACGACTTTGTATTACCAGGATTTGCGCCCGCGCGGGCGGCCCGATGCCCCCGTGCTCGTCTTGCTGCACGGCAGTTTGTATGTCCCGGGTGCTTTGGATGAACTTGTTCGGCAATTGGCGCCCAATTTCCGCCTGATTGTGCCCGACCTGCCGGGCTTTGGCGCTTCCGTGGGACAGACTTTGCCGGATTATTCACCGGCAACCGAGGCGCACGAACTGGAGGGCCTGCTCGACCACTTGCGTCTGGAGCGGGTTCATCTGGCCGGCTTCGGCATGGGCGGGGCGGTGGCGTTGGAGCTGGCTGATCGCGATTCCGACCGCGTCCAGTCCATCACGTTGATTGATTCCACCGGCACCGTCGAATACGAGTGGCTGGGCGATCCGGTGCTCAACCACGCCATCTACGGCGCGCAATTGAGTTTATATAATACCGCCCATGCCTTGCTGCCGCACTTTGGCTGGCTCGACACTGGCCCGCTCAACCTGGCCTCGGCGCGCAGCCTGTGGGATTCCGACCCCTTGCGCTTGCGCGACTTGTTGAAGGGTTATCGCAATCCTCTGCTGATTATCCAGGCCCAGAATGATTTCATTGAGCAATTATCCTCCGCGCAGGAAAATTACCGCATCGTGCCGCAAAGCCGGCTTGTCACTATTCCAGGCGGCCATTCGGCGGCCTTGCACCATCCCGAGTTGGTAGTACCGGCCATCCGCGACTTTGTGGGTCAGGTAGAGCAGGGGCGCGAACCAGACAAATCGCAGGCGGAGCCCGCCCGGCTCATGGCGTCAGTGCGGGATGTGGAAGTGAGCGGGCCGCGCAGCCGCACCTATGAAGCCCTGCTCCTGTTGGTGATGGCCGTGCTCACCATGTTTGGCGAGGATGCCACGTGTATTGGCGCGGGCTTGCTCGTGGCGCGCGGGGTTCTGGGTTTCTGGACAGCCTTGACCGCGTGTCTGGTGGGTATTCTTGCCGGCAACCTGTTGTATTATGCGGTTGGCTGGCGGTATGGCCCTCCGGCGTTGAAGCACCCCTTGTTCCGCTGGGCGATAAAGGAAAGTGATTTGCAGCGCATGACCACGCTCTTCCACCAGCGTGGCACTTGGATTGTTTTTCTTTCGCGTTTTGTGCCGGCCAGCCGCCTGCCGGTTTTTATGAGCGCGGGCATTCTGCGGTTTTCGTTCTGGCGCATGTTTGTCGCGCTCGTCGTTTCCAACCTCCTGTGGACACCCCTCTTTGTTTTGACGGCCTCCTGGGTGGGGCAGGGGATGATCGCCTTGGTGGAGCATTACGAAAAGGCCGCGTTGTTTATTGTCGTTATCACTGTCGTGGTGGTGTTGGCGGCCATTCATATTGTCCAGCCGCTGTGCACTTGGCGCGGCCGCCGGTTGTGGCGCTCGCGCTGGCGGCGGCTCACCCAGTGGGAGTTTTGGCCCGCTTCGGTGACCCAATGGCGGTTGGCCCCGGTGCTGTGGAAGCTGGGTCGCCGGTCCGGAGGCTTTTTGGTTTTCACCTGTGCCAATCCCGACTTTCCCTCCGGCGGTTTTATTGGTGCGGCCAAGAGTGTCTGGCTGCGTGCGCTCACCGATGCGCAATCCGCGTTGCCCCGTTGGACGTTGTTGCCCGCGGCCCCGGCCGCCTCCCTTATTACAGCCGCCTCCCGGGCCGCCGCGCTGGGTGACTGGATGGTCGAAGCGGGCGTGGCGTGGCCCCTGGTGCTCAAACGCGATGTCGGCGGCCAGGGCCGTGGTGTCCAAATTTGTCATTCTCACGACCAGGCCTTGCGCTATTTCGTTGATAACTTGAGCGCGGTGGTTGCGCAGGAATTTGTGGCAGGCGCGGAATTTGCGGTTTGGTTTGCGCGCGAGCCCGGCGCGCGCACCGGTCGCATCATGGCTCTGGCCGAAGCGCAGTTTCCCGCCGTTACAGGTGATGGCCGGCGCACGCTCGAACGGCTCATTTTGTCCGATGACTGTGCGCTGTCCCGTGGGGCGATTTTCCTGGCCAAGTTTGCCGCGCGTGAGGCGGACATTCCCGCCGCCGGTGAAGTCATCACCCTCTCCGAACTCGCCCAGCCCAGCGACGGCGCTTACGCGTTCGATGCCACCGCCGAACTGGCCACCCCGGAGCTAAGTGCCGCCATTAATGCCCTGGCGCGCCATTTGTCGGATTTCCACTTCGGCAAGTTTCAGGTGCGGTGTCCGACGCGGGAGGATTTCCGCGCGGGCCGCAACTTGCACATCCTTGGGGTGGCCGGGGTCAAGGCGGCTGGTTCGGCCATCCGCGATCCGCGCCGCACCGTGCGCGAGGCCCGCGCGCAAACCCAGGGCCAATGGGAAGCCTGCTTTGCCATCGGCGCGGCCTTGCATCAGCGCGGGGTCAAGGCGGCGCAGTGGAAAACAGTTTTGCGTGGCTGGTTCCAGGCCCGCTTTGGAGGTTGAGTTGTGCGTGTCGGCGGTCGTCCTCTTTCCATCCTCTTTGCCCCCTTTGGCAGTGAGGGCGATGTGCGTCCGGGGTTGTGGCTGGCGGGCGGCCTGGCGGCGCGGGGCCACCGGATTACTTTTGCCATCACCCCTTACTACAAACATCTCGTCGTGGCGTGCGGCTGGCGGGCGATTGATATTGGCACGGCGGAGAATTTTGCGGCGGGTTTGCGCGACCCGCGCCTCTGGCAACCGCGCCAGGGGTCGGAATTGGTGCTCCACCAGATGTTGCAATCGTTGCCGCAGTATGCGGATGCGCTTGATTATAACGGCGAGCGGTTTGACTTGGTTATCGGCACCACCTTGGGGACGGGCGCTTTCACCTGGGCGGAAAAAGAAAAAACCCCGCGTCTGTTGCTGCATTTGCAGCCAATGTGTCTCGGCAGCGTGGACGACTGCCCGCTCTACTTCGAAGGCGCGGAGTGGTTGTGCGACGCGCCAAAATTTGTCAAACGCAGCCTGTTTTGGCTCTTAGACCTTCACTTGCGCCAACGATTGTTTCCCGCGCTCAACGCCCACCGCGCCCGCCTGCGCCTGCCACCTTTGCGGCACATTCGTGAAGAACTTTGGAATGGGGCGAACGGCGTTGCGGCGCTTTTCCCCTCTTGGTTCGCTGCGCCGCAACCCGAGTGGCCGCGCCAGGTGCGTCAGTTTGGTTTTCCGCTGGCCGTCGCGCCAACTCCTCCGTCTCTTTCGCCGGCATTGGAAAGCTTTTTATCGGCCGGCGAACCACCGCTGCTCTGGACCCATGGCTCGGCCAATCTCGACACCGAGAAGTTTGCCGCCATCGCGCGCGCGGCCACTAAGCTCTTGGGCCTGCGGGGCGTGCTCGTTGGCCCCGCCCATGGGAAAATCCCCGGGCAAGATAATTTTATTGAAGTAACGCATGCGCCGTTTGCGCAACTTTTCCCACGCGTCCGCGCCGTCGTGCATCATGGCGGCATCGGCACCACCGCCCAGGCCCTGGCTGCGGGAATTCCCCAGCTCATCATTCCCCGCGCCCACGACCAGCCCGACAACGCCCGCCGCCTCGAGCGCCTGGGCGTTGCCGCGCGTTTGCGTTACGCGGAATTTTCTGCCATCGCCGCCGCACAAAAATTGCGCGGGCTGTTGTTCTCCCCGCCGACCGCCGCGGCCTGCGCCAAGTGGCAGAGCGAAATTATCGCGTCCAATCCGCTACCGGAATTATGCGATTGGGCGGAGCAACTCGCCCTAAAAAATAAATGACTGCTCGCGTGGGCTTTTCTTTGAACTCGCGGCAGTTTGCGCGGTCTGTATCTTGGTAGGTTTCCCCGCCTCATGTCCGTTCGCCAAACCAGCAATACGTCCGCCGGCTTTCATTCGCCGCTGATGACGACGTATCGTCCGCCCGTCATTCGCCGGACGGATTGGATCAACCCGTTGGTGATGCTTTCGCTCGCCTTCCTTGGGGTGCTCTTTATCAAATCGGCGGAACGCTTTAGCGGCGGGTTGGAATGGGAGCAGCAATTGATTTGGCTGGTGGTGGGTGCATCGTTCTATGTGGCCCTGGCCACGCTCGATTACCACATTTGGATGAAATATGCCTGGCTGGTTTATTTGGGCAGCATCGTACTCTTGCTGCTTTTATGGTCGGGATTGGGTCAAGTACGCGGTGGCGATCATGCGGGTGAAGGAGCGCGCCGCTGGCTGGGGATTGGTTCATATACCATTCAGCCTTCGGAGTTTGCGAAAATCGGCACCATCGTGATGCTGTCCTTTGTCCTCGCCAAGTCAACGTTAGGAAGCTTCCGCAACTCCCTGGCCATGCTGGTCAAAATCGCTATCCTGCTGGCCGTGCCAATGATGTTGATTTTTTTGCAGCCGGACTTAGGCTCAAGCTTGGCCCTGTTCCCGACGGTGTTCGCCCTTCTTTATGTTTCGAATTTGTCCGCGCGATTTTTCGTGACGGTCTTTGGACTATTTTTGCTGGGCGTGTTTCTGTTGTGGCTGGATACCAAAAACTACGAAAATTTTTTGCAAGCACACCACCTCAACGCTCAGGAAGCCCATGGCCAGTATGAGAAAATGTCCTGGCTCCCCCTGAAAGATTACCAGCGCGACCGCATCGCATCCTTTCTGGATCCGGCTGCAGTCGACCCGCAGGGCATCGGCGTGGGGTGGAATCAGAAGCAGTCGCTCATTGCGGTGGCTACTGGCGGCCTGGCGGGCAAGGGTTACGAAAACGGAACCCAGGCGCGCCTTGGCTACCTGCCGCACCGTGTGGCGACCAGTGATTTTATTATGGCCGTCTTCCTTGAGGAGACGGGTTTTATCGGCGGCCTGGCCGTTCTCGGCCTTTACGCCATCCTGTTAGGTAACACTTTGCGCATTGCCTGGCTTGCGCGCGACCGGTTTGGACAACTGTTGTGCGTGGGTGTGGCGGTGCTCTTTATGGTGCATGTGTTCGTGAACATCGGGATGGTGCAAGGGTTGATGCCGGTCAAAGGCATTCCACTGCCGCTGATGAGCTACGGAGGTTCCTTCGTGCTCAGCTGCTGCATTCTCATGGGCTTGGTGCAAAGCGTGCACCGTCACTGCCGCGAGGCGGTCTGACGGCGTGTTTTACCCAGTCCTCCCTTCCTCCCATCTTCAACCCACGACACCTTATGCCAGACCAAGACTCTCCCACCGCGGATCACGCGGACGAAATTTACGAAGGCCACGAGGCCAATGACTCTCCCGCGCGCCCGGCCCCCCCGGCCGCGCCGCTCTCCCCCGAGGAGCAAATGCGCCACGCCCCGCTCGAACCCGAGCCGGAGCTGATTCAGACCAATGAACTGCGCGATGACGCCCGTCTCCGTGCGAAAAAATCCCGCCCGCTGCTCCAACGCATTATCCGCGCCTTCAAAGGCGAGGAAAACCGCGCCTACCGCGAGCTGATCATCAACGCCGAGCCCCTCGAAAAGCGCGTCGCGCTGCTCGTGGACGGAGTACTCGAAAAATACGAAGTCGAGCGCGCGGGCGAAAACCGCCTCGTTAGCGCCGTCTTCAAAGGCCGCATCCAAAACCTCGAGGCCGGCCTCAAGGCCGCCTTCGTGGACATCGGCCTGCCCAAAAATGCCTTCCTGCATTATTGGGACATCCTGCCTGCGGCCAACGACAGCGCCGTCGAAATCGTCCGCGAAAACCAGTCCGACGAACAACGCCGCCGGGCCGAGAAAATTTCCCTCAAGGACATCCCGCGCCTCTACCCGATTGGCACCGACATCGTGGTGCAAATCACCAAGACCCAAATCGGCACCAAGGGCCCGCGCACGACGACGAACATCGCGCTGCCCGGTCGCTTCATTGTGCTCATGCCCTATTCCGGCGGCTGTGGCATCTCCCGCAAAATTGAGGACCGCCGCGAGCGCGAACGCCTCAAGGTCATCCTGCGCGACCTGACCATTCCCGAAGGCATGGGCGTCATCATCCGCACTGCCGGCGAGGGCAAAAAAATCCGCTACTTCATCCGCGACCTGCACATGCTGCTCAAGCGCTGGGAGGAAATGCAGGAGAAGATGAAGTCGCCCAAGCCCTGCATGCTCTATCAGGAGCCTGACATCATCGAGCGCACTCTCCGCGATTTCCTGACTGAGGACATTGACCGCGTGCTCGTGGACAACGACAAGGACTACGAGTTGATGCTGCAGCTGGTGTCGGAGATTTCCCCGCGCTCTCGCTCCAAAATCCAGCGCTACCGCGAAAGCGTGCCCATCTTTGAGCGCTACAATATCGAGCGCCAAATCGAGCAGACCTTCCAGCGGCGCGTCCCCCTGCCCAGCGGCGGCGAAATCGTCATCGAGGAAACCGAGGCGCTCGTGGCCATTGACGTCAACACTGGCGGTCACAAGGGCCCCAAAGACGGCCTCAACTTTATCACGCAGGCCAACCTCGAGGCCGCCAGCGAGGCGGCGCGGCAAATCCGCCTCCGCAATATCGGCGGCCTCATTATTCTCGACTTCATTGACATGAAACGGCCGCGCGACCGCCAGGCCGTGTACATGCGCATGAAGCAGGAAATGGAAAAGGACAAGGCCAAGAGCCACGTGCTGCCCATTTCCGCGCTTGGCATCATGCAGATGTCCCGCCAGCGCCACGAGCAGTCCATGACATCCGGCATCTACACCGGCTGCCCGTACTGCCATGGCCGCGGCATCGTCAAAAGCCCGCGCTCCATGAGCGTTGAGATTCAGCGCAAGCTCCTCTCGCACGTCCGCCGTCTGCGCACGCTGCCGGGCAATCAGGGCCGGGAACTGCGCTTCCGCGTGCTCTTGCATCCGACCAATCTCGAGCGCCTGCGCACTGAGGACGAACGCCACCTGCTCGACTTCGAACAGGCCTACCACGTCAGCCTCGCCTTCCGCGCCGACCCCACCTACCACGTCGAGAATTTCAAAATCGTGGACGCGGACACGGGTTCGGAGTTACGGTAAAGCTTTCAAAGCTGACCCCAGCGGATCGCCTCAATATCTTGTCCGCATGAGACGGACAGGTGTGGCTTGGCGTTTCATCTTCATCCTTCCGCCTTCATCCCGCATCCTTTCCTCTACCCCATGAAGCCCAAGGAAGACATCTCGATGAAGTGCGCCGTCGGCGGGGGCGTGGCGGGGCTGTTGCTGGGACTCCTGGATCCTGGCCAGGATCTACACAAGACGGTCGCACA
>CAZCMU010000114.1:0-9391 GCA_964499725.1 uncultured Opitutales bacterium | reverse complement strand
GCTCGACAATGGCGTAACCGATGCCTTTGGCGCCGCCGGTGACAATCGCTGTTCTGCCCTGGAGATCAATTTGGTTCATGGTCGTGATTCAGTATTTCTTGCTCACTTCTTCCTCAGCAACTTCATATCTACGAGCCAATCCTTCAACCGGTCATTCCAAGTGCTGACGGGCAGGTCTTTCGTTTCGAGGGCAAAGCCGTGCGCGCCGGTATTGTAAATGTGCAGTTCGGCAGGGATTTTCGCGTCGAGGTAGGCGAGGTAGATTTTCGCGGCGCTGGCTGCATGGGGGGCATCTTCCGTGGTGCCGGCGAGGAAAATCGGCGGGGCGTCCTTCGGTACGGTCAGGCTGTCTCCCGCCGCCGCGCCGGGGTAAACGAGAATTTCAAAATCCGGGCGCGAACTGGCGCGCTCAATCGGGTCGGTGGCGTCCGTTTTGCCAATGTCGTAATGCACACCGGCATTCGCGCACACCGCGCCGCCCGCGGAAAAACCGATGAGGCCAATGCGCTGTGCGTCCACGTTCCAATCCGCCGCCCGACTGCGCACCAGGCGGATGGCGCGCTGCACATCGCCCATCGAGGTGGCCTGGGTGTAGTTCGGGAAGCCGGGTGTCTTTGCCAGCCGGTATTTGACGACGAACGCCGCGACGCCGATTTTGTTGAACCACAGCGCAATGTCGCGGCCCTCATGGTCAATGGTCAGCGTGTTGTCGCCACCGCCGGGGCAGACCATGATGGCCGCGCCGGTGGTGATTTCCTTCGGCGGGAGAAAGACGAAAATGGACGGATAATGCACGGGGGCCAAATGCCCATGCGGGCTGCGCGCGGTGGGCGGTGAATAATGTTCCGCGGCCGTCACGCCCTCCGAACCCGGCGCGCCATTGGGCCAGAGCATGATTTGCTCAATACCCGACCACGGTTGGGCCGGGCCGGTTTGGGCGGATGCAGTCGAGGACTGCAGAACAAAATTGAACAGACAGGCGAGGAGCAGGTGGAGGTATTTCATGGGATGGATGTGGTGGAGGGCTTGGCCACGCCCTGGCTCAGGCTTTCGACGGGTGCGGACTCATCCGTCAAGAGTGGCGCGGCGAGGTAGTTGGCCGGGGGTTTGGGCTGGAAACTGTCTACGCGGTCGAGGAACCCGGGGAAAGTCATTTTCTTCGCATCAACCAGTGCGGTGGCGTCTTTCTCCAGGGTGGAATGGTCGGTCGTGCCTTTTTTCAAACTGGCGATCATCACGATGTTCAGGCTCGATTTGGCCTCGAAAATATACACCTGCGGAAAAACTTCCTTCAGCGTGCGGTAGATAGACGCGACGATGTCGCTCGTGTTGTAGCCTTTGAGGATGGTGATGACGTTGTAGGCCAGCACGCCGTCGGGCGCGAGGTGGTCGCGCGCGATTTCAAAAAATTCCTTCGTCACCAGCTCGTACGGGATGCTTGCGCCATAGCGGCCCTGGGTGTACGCGTCCATCAGGATGGCGTCGTATTTGCCTGGCGCGCGACGCAGGAATTGCCGCCCGTCAATGACGGCCAGCTTTTGCCGGTCATCGAGTTTGTAGCCGAAATATTTTTGCGCGACGTCGGCGACCATCGGGTCAATTTCCGCCGTCTCCATTTTGACGTCGGGGTGGTAATGGATCATCGCCTTTTGCGTGCTCGCACCGCCGAGGCCGAGCATGAGGATGTTTTTGATGTCCGGCTTCCACAACCAGATCATCTGGAAGTATTCCGTGTATTCATATTGGCCCGCGTAGGGGTTTTTTATCTCCATGCGCGACTCGTGCGTGTCGTCGAACAAGAGCACGCGGTAGCCATCCGCGTCGGCGACGGCGATGTTGTGGTAGGGCGAAGTGCCGGAGAAGACATAGTCTGTCTCGGTGATGTCGGCGCTTTGGCCGAAAGCCGAGGCCGCCGCGAGCACGGTGCACGCGGCCACCATCATCAAGGGTAATTTAATCATGCAGTTGAGGTAGGGGAAGGGGTCTTCGGCACATCCGGGGGTTGCAGCCAGCCATTGAGCGCGACACACGCCGCCGCCAGCACCATAATCGCGCCGCCCGTGACATAAAAGATGGTGGTCAGGGTCGTCAATTGCAGCAAAATATAGCCGGACACAAACACGCCGGCGATGCTGCCCACGGTGCTCGCCGCAAAAATCAGCCCGCTGGCCCGCCCGACTTGGGCGAGGTTCCGCGCGCATATTTGCGTCACATAAGGCGAAAGCATCGCCAGCATCACACAGGGCAGCAAAAACACCACCGCGCTGCCCATCACGGGGTCGAGCACCTGCCGCAGCGGCGTCAGCGGCTGGTTGACGGGCGTGCTGACGAGGTTGATGAGCCGGTCGGCAAAATGCGGAATGTAGAAGGTAAAAATACCCGCAGGCGCCAGCAGCCACGCGAGGTAGCCCAGCCGCCGCCAGCGGTCGGCCAAAATCCCGCCAAGGTAGTAACCCAGCGCCAGCGCGACCATTACCAGCCCGATTTGGTTGACCCAGACGTAGTACGACGTGCCGAAATACTTCGCCAAAAAACGCGTGCCCACGATTTCCAGCACCATGATGACAAAGCCGCCGACGAAAACCAAGGCTGCTGCGGCAAGGGATTGCATAAAAGGGTAGGCTACCGGAGGGGCGGGTGAGCTCAAAGCTTTTTAACCGCATCAACCGCCAAAAGATGCGGCGATTGGGTGGTTTACCTCTCTAGCGAGCGAGAAAATTTTGTGTTAAGCTGCAACCGTTGTCCGATGAACGCCTTGCACGAAGTGAAGAATTGTCGGCAAGTTCCTGGCGAACTCCGCCGCCGGTGGTTTGCCGCCGACGAGCAGGATCTCATTGTTTGGTGTGATGACGACGGCGCGCCGGTGGGGTTCCAGTATTGCTATCAAGATGGCTGGACGGAACGCGCGCTGACCTGGAGGCCGCGCATGGGCTACACGCATGCAACGATTGATGACGGCGAAAGTAATCCGGGGCTCCAGTACAAGGGCACGCCGGTGCTCAATCCCGACGGACCCATTAATTTTCCGCGGCTGCACAAGCTGTTCGCGCAGGCCGGTTCGGATCTGCCCGCCGACCTGGCCGAATTTGTATCCACCCGGCTGGCTCGACCCGCTCAATTGCCGAGCATTTGATTGAGGCTCTGGATCGTAACGGCGGGCTTTGCTTGCAGCACGGAGCGCAATTCCGCGATTTTATCGGGCGTGCCTTCGAACAAATCCTCCGGGTAGGTGCGGTGGTCTTTGATTTGGTCGTAAATAACTTTTTCCAGGTACAGGTTGGCGCCAAAGCCGGCGAGGTATTGCAGGCGCAGGTCGCGGTCGGTGTTTATTTGCGCCGGACGCAGCCACGACTCCATATCATAAGCGGAGCCGCCGTACGTTTTCAGCAAATCCATCGCGGAATTGAAACCCACGTCTTGCAGCGAGCGCGCCGCCCAGCCGTAGGCCGGGCTGTCCAGCCGGGCCTGCACCTCGTCCACATTGATGGTGGCGGGGTCGGCTTCACCCAGCACGATGGCGTCGTAACCGTCGCCGCCGCTGTCGTTGCTCCACAACGTGCCGTCGGGAAATACAGAGAAAAATGTCTTCAGTTCGCTTTGCACCACTGCGCTGGTGCTTTCATACAGCGGCACCCATTGCGTGACCATGCCCCCGGGATTCAGATGGTCTTTGCATAATTGGAAATATTCCTTCGTGTACAACACTGCCGAACCCTTCACCCACGGGTGGATGGGGTCCGACGTGATGATGTCGAATTTCTCCTTCGTCGTCAGCATGAAGTGCCGGCCATCGTCATAGACCACTTCCACCTTCTTGCCGTTGACCAGGTGCGGATTCTCTTTCGCGATGCCGTCCACGATATGGTAATTCTGCTCACCAAAGTAGGGCGTGACGGATTGCGGGATGAGCGGCTCGATTTCGCAAATGACGATGCGTTCGATGCTCGGGTATTGCGTAAACGTGCCGGCGGTCACCCCCGCGCCGCAGCCGACGATGAGCACCGACTTCGGCGCTTTTTGCAGCAGCGCGGGAACGTGGCCCAGCATCCGTTGCAGGCGCATGTCCTGGCTCATCGTCGAGGCCTCAATTTTACCGCTGACGTGGAAGTTGCGCGTGCCGTCCGAACTTTGCGAAACGGCGACCGAGGAATTCATGCCCTCGCCCACGTAGAGAAAATCCGGCAAAGGCAGATTTTTGAGCAGATTGCGCCCGTAGCCGACAACGCCGTCGGGAATTTTATCCATTTTCCAGCCGAAGAAACCGAGGAGCGCGCAGGCGGCCAGCAATGCCACCACCCGCCCGGTTAAAGCCAGGGCATCGAGGTGGTTGTCTGCCTCTTCCCGCTGCCCCGCCCACCAGCGCGGCACGAGCATCAGCGCTCCCGCGATAACCGCGAGGCCCAGCAGGCAGCGTTCGGCGTTCTGCGTGCCGAGACGCGGGATGATAATCAGGCTGAAAATCACTGAGCCAAGAATCGCGCCCACGGTGTTCGCGGCGTACACCCCGCCGACGAGCCGGCCCGGGTCTTGCCCGCGGGAAGCAGCGGCTGCGAGGGCCAGTGGAAAACTCGCGCCCCAGCACAGCGCCGGTGGCAGCACCACCCAGAGGCAGCGCGCGAAATCCAGTTCGAAATTAATCCACGGCTGCCATGACTTGGTCGGGTCCGTGGGCATGCCCAAAGACACGTCAATCGGCCAATACGGCAGCGAATGGGCAATCATGTAGGCCGACCACGCAATGGCTGCCGCCAGCAGCAGTTGCGCGCAGCCCAGCCAAAAGCGCGGCTGGCGCGTGCCCCGCGCGGCCCAGGCGCCGATGCTGCTGCCGATGCCCAGCCCAATCAGAAACACCGCGAGAATGACTGAAAAAGTGTAAACCGTGCCGCCGAGCAAAAGCGAAAGCAGGCGCGTCCACACCACTTCCGCGCCGAGCGCGGACATGCCCGAAAGACCAATCACCACATACGCCAGCGATACGCCTTTGGCGCGGGGTTCGGGTGTCATCGGTGCAATTTCACTGGTGTCAGTTTTGTCTTCGGGCAACTGGCTGTCGAGCCCGAGGCCCAGCAGCGCGACGCAAAAATTGATGCCCACCGCGGCATAAGTCGCCACGGCCATATCATGCACGCGCAATAAATAAAATCCCGCCAGCAGTGAACCAAACACCGCGCCGGCGATATTGCCGCCATAGAAAAATCCCAGCCACGAGACGCCTTCCGGCGTGGATTCCAGCCGCCGCGAAATCGCCGGCAGTGTCGCGCCCATCAACAGCGTCGGCGGCAGCAGGCACACGGCACTCACCACGCCGCGCAGAAAAATGCTAAACATCCCCGGCTGCGCGCCCGCGAGGTAGATGCGTTCCAGCATCGGCATGCCGTAGAGCACCGCGAGCCCCAGCAGCCCGATGCAAAATTCCAGCAGCGCGTACACCCGCAGTGGCCGATGCTTGGGTGACAGCACCCGCGCCAGCAGCAAGCTACCCAGGCACATGCCGCCCATGAAGGTCCCCAGCAGCACGCCCAGCGACACCGCCGTCGCGCCAATCACCAGTTGCAGCATCTGGAACCAGACGATTTCGTAAATCAGCGCCGCGCAGCCGCTGCCCACAAACAAGAGGAGCACCCACGGCAGGTAGCGGCGCGCCTCGGTCGGCGCGGCGGTGGTCGGGGTGGGGTTGCTCATGTAATGGGTGAAGGGATCCGCCAATTAGCCGGGGCGCGGGTAAGACGGGGTTGAACCGCGCCGCCCGCCAAAGGTTGCGCTTTCACAGGCTGCGCACGGCGCGCCAGACGCGCAGGCACGAGGCGATGAGTTTCGGAAATTCCTTCAACGGCACCTGGCTGGGGCCGTCGGAAATCGCGTGCTTGGGGTCGGGATGCGTTTCGATAAAAAGGCCGTCCGCGCCGGCGGCCAGCGCCGCCTTCGCCAGCGGCGGCACAAATTCCCGCTGCCCGCCGGAGGCCCCGCCCGCCGCGCCGGGCAGTTGCACGCTGTGCGTGGCGTCAAAAATAGTCGGGTGGCCGTGCCCGCGCATGATGCTGAACGAGCGCATGTCCACGACCAGGTTTTGGTAGCCAAAGGTTGAGCCGCGCTCGGTCTGCCAAATCTCGCCCGCGCCGCCTTCCACCAGTTTGTCCACGACGTGTTCCATTTCATACGGTGAGAGGAACTGGCCCTTTTTCACGTTGACGCATCGCTTCGTTGCGGCGGCGGCGAGGAGTAAATCCGTCTGCCGGCAGAGAAACGCCGGGATTTGCAGCACATCGCACACTTTGCCCACGGCCTTGGCCTGGTCGGGGCTGTGGAAATCCGTCAGCACCGGGAAGCCATATTTATTTTTGACGCCCGCGAGGAGCTTCAGCCCGTCCTCCAGCCCCGGCCCGCGCAACCCGCGCAGCGAGGTCCGGTTCGCTTTGTCGAACGAGCCTTTGAAGACGATGTTCAAATCCGGCTCCTTGTCGCGCAGGCTAGCCAGCACGTCGGCGACGGCGTGGCAAATCGCCTCACTTTCCAGCGAGCATGGCCCGGCGATGAGCAGCAGGCGTTGGGGGTCGAACAGCATCCGGAAGAATTAACGGCAAAGCCCCGTCCCCGGCGATTAAAAATTTGCGCTCCACCGGGGGCCTTTTATAGTGCGGGGCATGAGCAATGCCACCCCGCCCGCCGGTAAAACCTTCGAAGGCGGGGCCGTCGGCTTCATCGGCCTGGGCGTCATGGGCCGCAGCCTTGTCGGGCATTTGTTAAAGGCCGGCTACCCGGTCGTCGTGTACACCCGCACGCGGGCGACCGCCGATTCCGCTGTCGCTGCCGGCGCGCAGTGGGCCGCCACTCCGGCGGAACTCGCGTCGAAATGTAAGTTGATTTTCACCATGGTCGGCTTTCCGGCGGATGTGGAGGAGGTCTTTCTCGGCGGGAGTGGGTTGGTCAATTCCGCCGCACCCGGCGCATTGCTGGTGGACCTTACCACCTCCACGCCCGCGCTGGCGAAAAAAATCGCGGTGGCTGCTTCGGCCAAAGGCCTGTCCGCGCTCGATGCGCCGGTGACGGGCGGGGACGTCGGTGCGCGCAATGCCACGCTTTCGCTCATGGTCGGCGGCGACGCCGCGGCCTTTGCGCGGGCCGAGCCGGTTTTGCGCCTCTTTGGGCCGACGGTCGTCCACCACGGCCCGGCGGGCAGCGGCCAGCACGCCAAGATGTGCAACCAGATCATGATCGCCTGCACGATGATCGGGATGTGTGAGGCCCTGGCCTACGCGCGCGCTTCCGGACTCGACGCGCAGAACCTGCTCAAGAGCACGGGCGGCGGCGGCGCGGCGAGTTGGGCGCTGCAAAACCTCGCGCCCCGGATTTTGGCGGGCAATTTTGCCCCCGGTTTTTATGTGAAACACTTTTGCAAGGACCTCGCCATCGCCCTTGCATCCGCGAAGGAAATGGGCCTCGATTTGCCCGGCCTCGCCCTCGGCGAAAAACTTTACCGCGACCTCGCCGCCGCCGGCCATGCCGACGATGGGACGCAGGCCTTGTGGAAATTGTATGAGGGGAAGATGGGGTAGGGGTATATTTCTCGCGTTCGCTCACTGATCATGAAAGCGATTTCTTTTTGGAGCATGATCGGCAATCCCTGCGGGACTGGCTCTTTTGCTTATCGGGTTTCCCAGCATTAAAATGCTGGGCTATTTTCTGTCGCCCTGACGGGCTTGACTGAAAAATCAAAGGCGCCGTGCTGTACTTGGCAAAATCGGGCGCAGCAAGCCTGCGCCCCTACAATTCGGCGGGTCGAGGACACGCCTGGCTACCTGCCCTTTTTCCCATATCTTGAAGCGAGGGGCGATAGACGAGGTTGATTTCAACCTCGCCGTCGCGGATAACTATTTGGCGCACAAGAAGTTCAACTAAGTTTCGCTTCTATTCGGGAGTCATGGCGGGCCATTGCTCGTACATCTGTTTAGCGTCAGCGATGATTTGCTCCTTGCTCATTTCGTCAACCTTGGCAATTGCGATGGCGGCTTCGGCTTTGGGTATCTCTTCCTCAAGCTGGGCTCGGCGAGTACCTGAGCATTTTCGAAGTGGTTAGGGTGCATGAGCTTTGGTCGCGATTTTTTGAAGTGAGGCTGTTTGATCCTCGGTCAGGCCAGTTAAACTGCCCAACGCATTTTGCGCGGCGGTCGCCGCTGCGATTGGGTTGCTTTTCGACCATTGAGTGGTGAGGTTGATGACTTGCGCATTGCGGGTCGTGGGGTCACTGATGGAAGTGGCCCAGGTGAAGGCCGAGGCTGGGTCGTTGGTGCCAATACTCGTTATGATCTGACTAATGGCCGCATCTTTGGCAGGGCCTTGGGGCAATGTATTGATCCATTGCGAAGCGGTATTAGGATCCTGCTGCATCCAGCTTTTGGCGACGTCAGCGGTAGCCTTGGTAAGATTGTCGCCCTGAGACATGTCTTGCAGTGCAACTGCGGCTTGACTTGGTTGCGTTTCGGCCCAATTGGCGATCAGGAGTGCTTGAACACCACCCGGGTCGACGCTGGGTAATTGCTTTGCGTAATTCCAGGCTGCTTGCGGATCCGTTTTCATGAGGGGTAGAACCAACATGCCCATTGCATTGTTTTGCACTTCACCGGCGGGCAAACTCTGCGCCCAAGCCAGCGCTGCTTGTGGGTTTGAGTTTCCCCAACTCCCCGAAACACTCATAACGAGCGCGCTGTAGGCCGGATCACTACTCATGTTTTGCTGGATATAGGCTGCGGCCTGGGCGGGTGTGTTATAAATGAATGACCCGAAGGCACCGATCATGGCTGTACTGCGGCTAGGGTTGTCCGCTGGCAAATTTTGCGCCCAGGCCATCGCCGCCTGGGGATTGGACCTTCCCCAACTCCCGGCCACTTGCAAGATGAGGTTGTTATAAGTGGGATCACCGGCCATGTTTTGCTGGATGTAGGTGGCCGCAGCCGCCGGCTGGCTGGCAATCCAGGAATTAATGACTCCGGACATGGCGGCGTTGCGGTTGGGGCTATCCTGCGGAAACGATTGCGCCCAGGTCAGCGCCGCTTGCGGATCCTGGCTGGCCCAATTACTGGCCAGCGTGCCCAAGGTCTGGCTGCTGACATTCGCATTGGGGTTCTGCACAATGAATGCGGCGGCGCTAGCTGGGCTGGTTATGGCCATCTGCTTCAAGGCACATTGGACGGCGCTATCATAGGTAGCCCCGGAAAGGTTTTGGCCGGCCCAAGTGAGCAGTGCTGAAGGATCTTGTTGCCCCCACTGGGCGGTGATGCTGTTTAGCACAGAGTCCCGTGCGCTCCCTTCCGGCAGACCGAGGGCGTTGCTGGCCGCGCTAGCAGGGTCTTGCTGGCCGACAGCCTTGAGCACCGCAGCCACTGCGGCGTCATGG
>CAZCMU010000113.1:0-9460 GCA_964499725.1 uncultured Opitutales bacterium | reverse complement strand
TCCTGGCGCCAAAGTGGCGTTGCTCGGCATCGGCAGCGGCATCAGTTGCCAGATGATGGCCCTGCAGTGGTGATTGTGCCATGAGTAACGCAACCGATTTTCCAGCGGCCCTGCGCGCGCTTTACCCTTTTGCACCGCATTGGCTGGAAACTTCTGCCGGACGTATCCACTACGTTGACGAAGGTCCGCGGGATGCGGACACGGCGGTCATTTGCGTGCATGGCAATCCGACTTGGTCGTTCATGTATCGCGAGGTGGTTAAGAGCTTGTCGAACAAATATCGGGTCATAGCTCCCGATCACCTCGGCTGTGGATTATCGGACAAGCCACAGAATTTTTCCTACCGGCTAGCTGATCATATTGAAAACCTGGCCAAATTGGTCGAGTCGCTGCCGCAAATCAAACTGCATTTTATTGTCCATGACTGGGGTGGGGCGATTGGCTTGGCGGTGGCGGAGCGTTTTGCCGGACGGATGGGGAAACTGGTAATCACCAATACAGCGGCTTTTTCCGGGCCATGCCCCTTGCGCATTCGACTCTGTCGTGCTCCTGTAATTGGCCCACTGCTCGTAAGAGGGTTGAACGGGTTTGCCGGTTCAGCCACATGGATGGCCGTGGCCCGCCCGTTGCCGCCAGCCGTGAAAGCCGGCTACCTGTGGCCCTATCGCTCATGGCATGACCGCATTGCTGTGTTGCGATTTGTGCAGGATATTCCTTTGGCGGAATCGCATCCCAGCGCTTCGACATTGCAAGCAGTCGAAGCCGGTTTGCAAAAACTGCGCGACAAACCGATGTTACTTGCCTGGGGCCTGCGTGACTTTTGCTTCACGCCAGACTACCTGGCCGAATGGCGACGAAGATTTCCGTCGGCGACCTTGCGCGTATTCCCCGAGGCCAGCCACTACCTGTTCGAAGATGCAGGATCAGTGCTGATTCCGGAACTCGTGGAGTTTTTGGGACGCTGAATCAGTTGGGGTCGGGGCGCCTGGCGGCCCGAGTTGTCGGCCAATTCACGCAAATGGCTGCCGAGGGTGTCGCGGGCGTGGTCAAGTTGATGGTTTTCAAACCGCCATTGCCAGTTCCCCATGGAGGTGCCCGGGGTGTTGAACCGCGCCTCCGAGCCGAGCCCAAAAATGTCCTGCAAGGGGGTGATGGCCAGACGACAGACCGATTTATAAGCGGCGTGGATTAGATCCCAATTTGGGGCTTTGCCGCTGGAACGCAAATAACGGCGGAATTCGTCCTGGATGACCGGTCCGGCGGCGTTATACCAGCCGAGTGAGGTGTCGTTGTCGTGCGTTCCGGAATAGATGACGGAATTCGGATGAACATTGTGCGGCAGGTAAAAGTTGTCGCTGCCGCTGCCAAAAGCAAATTGCAGCACGGCCATGCCCGGCAGCCCGGTGGCCTCGCGCAGGGCGACCACCGGTTCGGTAATCAATCCGAGATCCTCCGCGATAATGCGGGCGTGCGGAAGATGTTGGTGCACCGCTTCAAACAGCGGCAGGCCGGGGCCATTCTCCCAAAACCCCTGACGGGCGTCGGTCGCTTGAGCATTGACGGACCAATACGCCTCAAAACCGCGGAAGTGATCGAGGCGGACGATGTCGTAGAGCTCAAAGTTAGCGCGGAAGCGTTCCACCCACCAGTCAAAATGCCGTGAACGCAAAACCTGCCAGTCATAGAGGGGGTTGCCCCACAATTGGCCGAGGGGTGAAAAATAATCTGGCGGGACGCCAGCCACCTGCAACGGTCGGCCGGTATGCTGGTCGAGCTGAAAAATCTCCGGTTCCGACCAAGTGTCTGCGCTGTCCAGCGCGACAAAGATGGGCAAGTCGCCGATGATGCCCACGCCCCGGCGGGTGGCATGCTCGCGCAATTTGCGCCATTGCGCAAAAAAGAGGAATTGAAAAAACTGTTGGGCATTTACGGCGTCGGCCAGTTCGGCAGTGAGCGGGCGATTGAGCGCCGCCCGGTAACTGCGCCATTCGGCCGGCCAGGTCTGCCAGGGCTGGCCGCCGAAATTTTCCTTGAGGGCGGAAAAGAGCGCGTAAGGGTGCAGCCAGCGGTGGTGGGTGATGCGGAATTCTTCGAAATTGCCATAATCAGCCAGGGTTTCACGGGTATAAAGAAAACGTTGATGCGCCCGGCGCAACACCGGCCAAAAAAGTTCGTAGAGCCGGCCAAAGTCCACCTGATCATGGGGCAGGCGTCGGAGGGGCGCCACTTCCTCCTCCGTCAATAAATGTCGTTCCAACAGGGGGGCAAGGTCAATCAGGTAGGCGTTGCCGGCAAAAGCAGAAAAACACTGGTAGGGCGAATCACCGTAACCAGTGGGCCCGAGTGGGCAAATTTGCCAATAGCGGGTGTGGGAGTCGGCCAGGAAATCAATAAATCGGTGGGCAGGCTCACCCAAATTGCCAACGCCAAACGCACCAGGCAGGGCCGTGGGGTGCAGGAGGACGCCGGCAGCGCGCTCTTGCAGCCAGGGAAACAGCGGTGCAGTTCGGTCAACCATAAACCTTGCACGTTATTCTATAAAACAAGCGTTTGACAAGCGGGATATGGGCGAAAGCGGTCCCAACTTTAGGCGTGCAGGCCAGCATCCATTGATGTTATTTTGCGTCCATGAAGGAGTTGAGCTTGCTGATCCAAGCGAGGTGGGCGAAGCTGCCGGCCAAAGCGCAATACATTGGGGAATTGGCATTCTGGGCGGTGGTTTTCTTCGTCATGTCGGAGTTTGGTGAGCGGTTTGCACGCATTGGACCGCAAATCACCCCGGTGCGCCCGGCTTCAGGGGTGGCGCTGGCGGTGGTGATGTGGCGCGGCTACCGGATTTGGCCGGCGATGGTGCTGGCCGGAATCGCTTCGTTCTATCTGAGTTCGCACGACTGGCTTCGCGCCTTGATCACCCCGACGGGCGGGACCATCGAGGCCTTGGCGGGGGTGTGGTTGGTGCGCCGCTTTGTAGGCTCGCGCATTGACTTTGGCTCAATCCGGCAAGTGTTGGGCTTCTTGTGGTGGGGCGCAGTGGTGCGGGCGGCGATGATTGCCACCTGGAGCGTGGCTTTTATGGCGTGGTCGGGCCAGTTGGATCCCGATAAAATTTATTTGGCGTGGCTAACTTGGTTCGCCGGCAGTGCCATGGGCGTCGCGGTCTTTGGTTCGTTTATGCTCAGCTGGGTCCACCCGTCAAACATCCGCAAAGGCGAAGCATCATGGCGGGAAACCTTGTTGCTGTACTTCCTCCTGGCTTTTGCCACTTTTTTGGATTCGATTTCGCAGATGCCGTTGACCTTTTTGCCATTCCCCCTGTTGATTTGGGCGGGATTGCGCATGGAGGCGCGGGCACTTTGCACCGCTTTAGTCATAGTTGTCGGAATTGCGCTGGCCTGCATAAGCCAGGGTTATTCCCCCTTTGGATTGACCACGGAGAACCCGGATGAACTGCTTATTGTGTTGCAATTGTTTATTATTTGCGCCGCGGGCACCGGGTTGGTACTGGGGGCGGTCGCCTCGCAACGCCGCCGCACTTTGCGCTCACTTGAGGATTTAGCCGCCTTTCAACAGGCCATCTTCAATGGCCCCAATTTTTCCATCATTGTCGCGGATGATGATGGCAGGATTACCAGCGTCAACCGAGGGGCGGAGCGCTTGCTGGGCTATTCCGAACAGGAATTGATTGGCCGCACCCCGGCATTGTTTCACGATCCCACGCAAGTGGCCTTGCGCGCCTCCGAACTTTCCAAGGAAACGGGTCAGACCATCGAAGGGTTCGAAACCTTTGTTCATTGGCCCCGGCGCGGCCTGGCGGATGAGCACGAATGGACGTACATCCGCAAGGATGGCACCCGCCTACCCGTCTTTTTGTCCGTCACCGCCCTCCATCCCATGGATGGCGTGGCCCGCGGCTTTATTGGCGTGGCGGTGGATATCACGGCGCGCAAACAGGCGGAGGCCCAGATGCAGGCGGCCAAGTCCGCCGCGGAGCAGGCCAATCGCACCAAATCGGAATTTTTGGCCAACATCTCGCACGAAATCCGGACGCCCATGAACTCCATCCTGGGCTTCGCCGAACTGCTTCAGCGGCATCTGCGCGACACTGCGATGCGGAAACAGGCGCAGGCCATTTTTTCCAGCGGACAAACGCTCTTGCGCATTATCAACGATTTGCTCGACTTGTCCAAAGTCGAAGCCGGTCGTCTTGAGCTGCAGCCTGGCCCGGTGAATCTGCGCAGCCTGGCGGCGGAAATGCACCAGTTTTTCATCCTCAAAGCCGAGGAAAAAAACATTCCCATGGCTTTGGAATTTCACGGTCCCGTGGGCGGGCGATTTTTACTGGATGAAGTGCGCGTGCGGCAGATTTTGTTCAACCTGCTTGGCAATGCCCTTAAGTTTACGGAAAAGGGCAGCATTGTTTTGCGCATCGAATCCGAGCAGGAGGCGGACGGCCTGGCCCGATTGGCCTTTGCGGTGGAAGATACTGGTTTGGGCATTCCCTGCGAGCAGTTGCCACGTTTATTCACTCCCTTTGAGCAGCGCAGCGGCCAAAGCACCCGCAAATATGGCGGCACTGGTCTGGGGCTGAGTATCAGCCGCCGTCTGGCGGAACTCATGGGTGGCACGCTTATTGCCTGCAGTGAAGTTGGCGTGGGCAGTTCATTCCATCTGACAATTCCGCGGGTACGTTATGAAGCAGGCGACGATGAGGCCAGCCAGCCCGATCCGGCGACCGCAAATAATTTGCCCGCCACCAACCAAATTCAGGCAGGACAGGCCGCCGCCTTTTCTCCAGCAGGCCGGGCGGCCTGGCAACAGTGCGCGGCTTTGGCCAATGGCCCCTGGATGGCGAAGTGGAAGATTCTATTGCAGGCACCATTGTTCGACGACATTGAACAATTTGCCAACACCTTGATGAAGGCAGCTGGTGAATTTACCCCCGAGCCCTTAAAAGAATATGGGCGCCGTCTGGCGGAACAGGCCCATGATTTCGAAGTCGAGGAAATGACCCTTTCGTTGCGGGAATTTCCGCAGCTTGCCGCCCGCCTGCAAGCGGGCCCCGCGGCTGATCCGGGCATCGTCTCGCTGGATGTTGGCTTGTGATGGGCGCCCGCCAGTTCTGCCATGTCTGATTCCGACAAGCCCTACATCCTTCTGGTTGACGACACGGAAGCGAACCTGCGCGTGCTGGGGCCTTTGTTGCGCGCCGAAGGCTGGGCCGTGGCCGCCGCTACGCGCGGCGCGCAAGCTTTGAGCATCATTGCGCAACGACGGCCGGATTTGGTCCTTCTCGACGTAATGATGCCGGAAATGGACGGTTTCGAAGTCTGCCGCCGTTTGCGGGCGGACCCCGCCCTGCACGACCTGCCCGTCTTGTTTATCACCGCGTTGACGGAGGAGGAAAGCATCGTCCGCGGCTTTCGAGAGGGCGGTCACGACTATATCGCCAAGCCTTTTCGCCAGGCCGAACTGGTGGCCCGGGTGCGCACGCATCTCGCCTTGCAGCAAACCACCCGCCGCGCCGAAAAACAGGCGGCCGACCTCGCCCAACTCAATGCGGACAAAGACCGCTTTTTCTCCATCATTGCCCACGACTTGCGCAGCCCCCTGGCCGGCTTGTTGGGGTTGAGTGAGACTTTGGCCGCCAATATTGCGGCCTTCACCCCCGCCGAGGTGGGTGAAGCCACGGAGGAAATGGCCAAATGCTCCCGTAATCTTTATCAACTCCTGGAAAACCTGCTCGAATGGTCCCAGTTGCAAACTGGCTTGCTGGAGTGTCGTCCCACGCGGGTTGAATTGTCCGCGGTATTGACCGAATTGGCGGATTTGTTTGGGCCTGCGGCTCAGCAAAAAGACCTCTCATTGAAACTCGACCTGCAACCGGTCACGGCGTGGTTGGACCACCGGATGTTGCACACCATCGTACGCAACCTGATTTCCAACGCGATTAAATTCACGCCCTTAGGTGGTGTCATCACTTTGCGCTGTCGCATGCAAAACGGCTGGGCCATGGCTGAGTTCTGTGACACGGGCTTGGGCATCCCCGCGGACCAATTGATTAATCTATTCGGGCGGGCCGCCAAGCCGGTGAGCAGCATGGGCACAGCCGGGGAGCGGGGAACCGGCCTTGGTTTGGTGCTGTGCCGGGATTTGCTGGAAAGCGCCCAAGGCTCCATCTCCGTGGCCAGTATTCCAGGCCGGGGCAGCACTTTCACGGTTCTGCTTCCACTCCCGCCCGTGCCGCAAGCCTGAAAATAATCTTCTTGCAAGTTATTTGCATTAATCAAATAGTGGCGTGATGAAATGGTCGCAGACTGCCTGGAGAATAATGCTGTCCGGCTGGCTCGCGCTGTCGGCACTCCACGCCGCGCCACCGGCGCCGTTCACCGTTGTGGCGGAATTTTATCCTCTTTATGTCACGTTGCTGAATATCACCGTGGGCGTGCCGGGGGTGCGGGTGGAAAATATGGTGCCAACCGCGACGGGTTGCCCAGAGGACTACCAGCTCACGCCGGGAGATTTGAAGTTGTTATTCACCGCCGATGTCTTGGTGGTCAACGGCGCAGGGCTGGAGGGATACCTCGACCGTTTGGCCGCCCAGTGTCCGAACTTAAAAGTAATCACCGCCAGCGCCGGCCTTGAATTGTTGACGGTTGACGGAGCATTAAATCCCCATCTGTGGGTATCGCCCTCCATGGCGGCCAAACAAACGCGGGTGATTGCAGCTGCACTGGAGACCATTGACCCTGTTCATGCGGCACTTTTTCGCAAAAACGCCGAGGCTTACGCCCTCCAGCAGGAAGCAGTTGGGCGGAAAATGCATGATGCCCTGGCGGGCGCTCCCATCCGTCGTCTGGTTGCTTTCCATGACTCGCTGCCCTATCTCGCCCGCGATTTGAACTTGCAAATTCTGGCCGTGATTGAGCCCGCGCCCGGGCAAAACCCCAGCGCCCGCGAATTGGCCAATGTACTCGGGAAAGTGCGCCAGGCGTCCGGTCCGGTGGCTCTAATCTCAGAAATTGACGCAAAAAGCCCGGCGGCGGAGGTTTTGAGTCGCGAACTCGGCCAGCCTCATTATGACTTGGATACCGTCACGGGTGGCCCGCTTGAACCAGCCCAAGCCAAAGCAGCGTATTTTAAAGCCATGGAAAAGAATCTGGCGATTCTTCGGGTGGCATTAGGTTTAAAAGAAGCGCCGTCTGCCGCGTTGCCGACACCCTGATCCCATGGCCACCAGCCACGCGTCCACGCCTCTCGAAACGCCGCATACGCCTTGTGGTGCCTGCCTCACCCATGTGCACAATCTGGGCGTGCAGTTCCATGGGCGCACCGTCCTCCAAGACCTCACCTTTGATTTGCGTTGTGGGGAAATCACAGTGTTGGTTGGACCCAATGGCGCGGGGAAAACGACGCTCTTGCGGGCCTTGCTCGGCGAAGTTCCGCACAGCGGCCAGTGCCAATTCCATGGGGGCCCTGGCCATCCCCATCGCCGGCTCGTGATTGGCTATGTGCCCCAGCGGCTCACTTTCGACCGTGCAGCACCACTGTCAGTGGCCGATTTATTTGCGCTCGGTGGCGGGCGGCGGCCCGTCTTTTTTGGATTAGGCAAATCACTTCGCTCAGCTGCCAAGGCGGCTCTTGACGAAGTGGATGCCGCGCATTTGCTCGACCGGCGCCTGGGCGATCTGTCAGGCGGCGAACTGCAACGCATCCTGCTTGCGCTCTCCTTGTCGCCGGAACCGGACTTGCTGCTGTTGGATGAGCCGCAGCAAGGGCTTGATGCCGCCGGGATGGAACTTTTCCATGATTTGGTCGCGCGCCTGCGTGGTCGGCATGATATGGCGGTTGTTTTGGTTTCTCATGATTTGGCTTCGGTGACGCGCGTGGCGGACCGGGTGTTTCTCCTGGATGGACGATTGCTGGCCGTGGGTACGCCGGCCGAGTTGCTCGCTTCACCGCTGGCCCGGAAGCGGCTCGGCATGGTGAATGCCCAAGGATGATTTAAGGGTCGAATTCCGAGTTTTCACCCATGTTTTCTTTATCCCATTTCTGGCATCATCTCATCGGCGGGTTGCCGTGGGATTGGGCGCAGTTTCACTATATGCAGCTGGCTTTGCTCGCGGTTTTATTGGCCGCTCCTTTGTTTGCTTTGATTGGAACCCAGGTGGTTGGTCTGCGACTGGTTTTCTTTTCCGACACGCTGGGTCATGCCGCACTGGCGGGGCTCGGGGTGGGGGTGGTGGCGGGTTTGACGGAGCCATGGTGGGCCATGCTGGTTTGGGCGGTGCTGATGGCGCTCCTGATGACCTGGGTGCAACGCCGTTCGCGGGCGGGCTCAGATACGGTCTTGGGCGTTTTTCTCGCTTTTTCCGTGGCGCTGGGCATCGCGCTGTTATCCCATCGCGGACAAACCAAACAATTGCTCAATTATTTGGTGGGCGATGTGTTGAGCATCACGGGCCACGAACTGGCCGCTCTCGCGCTGGTATTGGTAATCACGGTCGCGCTGGCCCTGCGTTGGTTCAACGCCCTTTCTCTGATAGGGCTGAATGCTTCGCTGGCCGGGAGCCGCGGCGTGCGCGTGGCTTGGGTGCAGGCGGGTTTTGCGGTGACGGTCGCTGTCGCGGTGACCATGGTCATCCCCTGGGTGGGCCTTCTGCTAATTAACGCCTTTTTGGTGCTGCCAGCCGCCACCGCCCGACTGCTGGCCCGCAACATGCGGCAGTATTTGATCTGGACAGTAGGTCTGGCGCTCGGCGCGGGCGTGGGGGGGCTCATTTCGTCGTTTTATTGGGACACCCCCACCGGGGCGACCATTGTGCTCTGGGCCACGGCCTTTTATGCCCTTGCACTGCTGGTGCACCCGAGTCGGCTGGATAAAATCAGCCCCATTTTCGAGGCTGCCGGTGTGGAAAATTAGCCGCATTTTTTCACTGGAACATTCTCGCCTTTTTCGGGTTCGTAGGTTATTGAATACGTACCCAAACAACTTATGAAATGCACCACCTCCGCCTCTCGGTTAATCACCATCCTGGCGTGGTTGACTGCTTACTGCTCGTCGCCCGCCTTCGCCGCCCCCGCCGCGGCCACGCCGCATCCGTCAATTAATTACACCTTCGACGAGACTCCGCTGGACCGCGCCAATCAAGACCGCCTGACCAGCTATGCGGACATGCTGGACAAGGTTACGCCGGCAGTTGTCGGTGTTTATCCATCCCGGCTTGCCCTGCAACCACGTCGGCGCGGTTCGCGTCAAAACCCGCGTAACTACGGCAGTGGAAACGGAAACGGTGGCGGCGGTGGCTTTGGCAATGGCGGCGGCGGTTTTGGAGGCAACGGTGGAGGCAGTGGTGGTGGCAACGGCTTTGGCGCCAATCCGCCGACACCCCCGGCCCCGGACTGGACGGACGCCAAAGGGACAAATTACTGGTACATCGGCGTCGGCTCCGGCTGCACCATC
>CAZCMU010000112.1:0-9466 GCA_964499725.1 uncultured Opitutales bacterium | reverse complement strand
GGCGCTGACGCGGCGGGTGTCGGGAATGGTTTTTTTGGGCAGGCTCGTGTAGGTCGGGTAGTCAAGCGTGGCGTCAGCCTTGAGCAGCGCCGGCTGGTCAAACACCTTGAGGGTGAAATTGTCCGTCGTGGAATCGTTGTACTTGACCGAGTAAGTCACGTCGTTGTTCACCACCGGCAGGGTGAACGCGAAAATCGGGTCGGACAGGCTGCGCGCCATCGCGGTCGTGCCGGTTTTGCCGTCGGGCTGCCGCCAGACCAATTGCGCCTCGTGCGGGATGCGCCCGTCAAAACGCGCGGCGATAACCACGCTCGCGCCGCGCTCAATGTCCTTGTTGCCCGGCGTGACCGTCACCCCGTATTTGGGCAGCGTGATTTGCGGCACCGGGAAAGTTTTGTGTTCGAGCTCAAGCAGGCCGGGACCCAGCGTGAGCGCCAGCGCCAGCCCGAGGACCGTCGCGTACGCGGCGAAATGCCAGCGCGCGCGATTTTGCGGCTGCCGCCGCCAATTGTTCAAGTTGGCGTGTTTGAGCGCGCTGGTGATGACGCGATTTTGCAGGTAATTATACCGGCCGCCCTCGCCGGGCTGTTGCTCCGCCGCGGTGCGCAGGGCTTGCTTCAAATCCGGGTAGGCTTCTTCAACCACGCGCGCGGCTTCGGCAAAATCCAGTTTATCCGCCCGGGCCGCTAGCACGCTGCGAATGACCCCGGCGAGCAAAACCAACCCAAGCGCGGGCAAAGTGTACGGGGCAAAGGTCGGGAAAAGATTGTGGGCCTCCAACAATACAAAGGCGATGAAAGCGACGACACCCCAGCGGCGCAGTCCGCGCTTGTGCAGGCGCGCCGCGCGCAGGTGGCGCGCGACCCCGCGTAACAGGAAGGCCAATTGAGGTTGCATTTGCGGCTCGGGCGGATTGGTCTTCATGGCGGTGGTCAGGCGGCAGCCTCGTTGGGATTATGTTCAGCCCGGCGCGCCAGCGCCAGCGAATAGATGCTCTCCAAAGCGAGTAGTAGTGCCACCCCAAGTAAGACCCAGCGCCACAGTTTTTGGCGGGCTTCCAGTTTGGGCGCAGTCTGATCCTCTCCCATCGGCGCCGCAATCGGCGAGGCGGTGGTGACGGGCTGGGCATGCAGCGGCACCCCCAGTTTTTCCCAGGTTTCCAATGGCATGGGCGTGATGTTGCTGGCCGTGGCCGGCACTTGCAGGGCAACCCAATGGATGGCATCGCCTAGTTGCACTTGGTAAACCCCGGGCAGGGTGGGGGTGGTTTCTTGAAAAGCGCCTTCGGCCGCGGATAATGGCCGCCACCGCGCAGGTTCGCCACCAAGCAGGCGGTCCGTGTCGCCTACCTCGGCTATGGCCGGGCGCTGCGCTCCGCCGGCCGCCCGTTCCACCAGCGCCTCCAGCCATGGCACAAATTTGGTGGACAACACCCAGTTGCCCACCGCCGTGGACCAGTCGCTGCCCCAGACGATCATCCGCCCTTTGCCCACCGTGGTTTCGAGCACCGCCGGCGAGCCGTCATCAAACCGTGCGGCCACCACCGCGCCCGTCTTGGGCGGCAATTTCACGGATTGGGCCTGGGTGAATTGGATGTGCGTGAAGTCACTGTAGTGTGGATCCGAAAAGAGTGAAAATAGCGGGTGTTGGAAATCCACCTGGCCGAACATGGCGTTTTTTTGCGCGGGCTGCAGCGGTGACCAGCCGGTTTCACCCGCCAGCGCGGCGGCGGTGTCCACCATCTTGGGGTCGCTCAGCAGCACGAGGGCAAAATCTCCGGCGGCAATTTTACTGCGGACATTGTCCGCCGCGGCGGCATCCAACGGCCCGGCTACGACAAAAAATTCGCTCCCCGGCTTGGTGGCCGCGGGGCTCGCGGCTTCACCGGCTACAACATGCACGAGCGGGTCTTTCCAGCCCGCGACCGCGCGTTCGAGGTAGAAACGCGCGTGCTTGATGTCATTGGCCGCGTGGCCGCCATAATAAGTCAAAGTTATTTCCCGCGGCGCCGGATGCACCGCCCACAGCGTGTTGTCGAAATTTTCCTCATCGCCGGCCAGATCGAGGCGCAAGGGCTTCGTTGCCGCCTCGGCGGGCACCGGCATAATCACGATTTGGCTGTCCCCGGCTTGGACGGTGAGTTTCTGTGGTTCGCCAATCAGCTGGTTGGTTTGCGCGTCGCGCAATTGGACGCTCAGGGCGGTCGCCGTGCTTTTCGCGCTCTGCACCACGCTGGCGCGCAAACTCAGGCCCGCGTCGTTTTCCGACCAGCCCAGCCATTGCAGGCCGGCGTCGCCCGCGTGGGTGGGTGTGACGGTTTCCAGATTAAGCTCGCTGCCCTTGGGCCAGTTCAAGCCCGCCAGCCCGGAGACGCGCCCGCTGGCGGTAAAGTCGGACACAACCACGATTTTTTTTCTCGTCACGGCATTGACGTTTTCGCTCATTTGTTCCCATTCCGTCGAGGCGGCCTCAATCGCGGCATCGAGATTTTTTGGCCCCCAGCCGGGCTTTCTATCCGCCAGCACCCCGCGTACCAGGGCCGGTCGGTCGCTTGCCGCGGCCTGTTTCCATTGTTCATGACTTAAGATATGTTCGACGCCGCCCGATACCCCGAGAATGGCGAATTGGTCGTTTGGGCCGAGGGTGTCGGCGAGGTCGTAAACTTTTTTGCGGGCGGCGTCCCACAAACCGGCGCGTTGCATCGAGGCGCTTTCATCGAGCACTGCCACCACGCTTTGCGGAATGGTCGGCGAATTCAACATCGGCAAATCCCGTTTGAGGTAGGGCCGGGCGAAGCCCATGGCCAGCAAACCAACAACGAGGCAGCGCAGTAGCAGCAGCCAGGGATGCTGGATGCGGTTGCGCCGATCGAGCTTGGGTGGTGAAGCGCTGAGGAAACGGGTCGCGCTGAAGACCACCCGCTTGCGCGTCGCCCGCCGGATGAGGTGCGCGATGATGGGCCCGACGATGAGCGCCGCGCCGAGCAGAAACCAGGGCGAGAGAAAATTCATAGCTGAGTCCTCCGGCGTGCGGCGGCCCGGCGCGCCTGGCCGGCCTGCAATAATTCCAATAACACGAAATCCAGCGGCTGGTTGGTGATGGCGATTTGGCGGCTGATGCCGCGCTTTTCAAGGGCGGCCTTCAGTTCGGCTTGGTGCGCCTCAAACCGCTTGGTGTAGCCCGCCTTGGCCTGCGCGGGATCTATGTAGACACTGCGTCCGCCTTCCATATCTTCCCACACCGCTGCCTGGCCAAAATCCAAATCAATTTCCGCGGGGTCGAGGATTTGCACGCAGCGCACATCGTGCCGCGCCGCTGCGAGCCGCGCCAGCGCCTGGTCCCATTCCGCCACTGGCGCAAGAAAATCAGACAACACCAGCACCACGCTGCGCTTCGGGCAGAGCTTCGCGACTTCGTCGAGTGCTTCGCCCAGGCGCGTGTCGCGGCCCGCCGGTTCGCGTTCCAGCACCGCCATCATGTGGCGGAAATGGCCCGGCTTCCAGCGCGGCGGCAGGTAATCGTGCACCACGCTGTCAAACAGCGCGAGGCCGACGACGTCGCGTTGCTGGCCGAGAAAGTAGGCAAACGTCGCCGCCAGCGTGCGCGCGTAATCGGCCTTCGTCCAGCCCTTCGAGCCAAAGAGCATCGAGCGGCTCGTGTCCACCAGGATGAGGCAGCGCACATTCGTCTCCTCCTCAAATTTTTTGACGTAATGCCGGTCGCTGCGCGCGAGGAGTTTCCAGTCGAGAAAGCGCAGGTCGTCGCCCGGCGCGTATTGGCGGTATTCGGTAAACTCCACCGAAAACCCCGCATACGGGCTGCGGTGCAAGCCCGACCACAACCCCTCGACGACCACACGCGCGCGCAACTCCAGATCCTTGATGGCAAACAAGGCTTGGGGGTCGAGTCCCTGCGCGGGCGCTAAGGAAGGGGCAACCATAAGTATATAATAGACTCAAATAAATGACTCAGACATTACGTGGCAGCGCGTCGACGAGTTTTTGAATCACTTGCTCGACGGAGACGCCGTCGGCCTCGGCGCGATAATTGAGCAGCAGGCGGTGGCGGAACACCGGCGCGGCCAGGGCGCGGATATCGTCCACGGTCACATGCGTGCCGCCTTTCCAGAGCACCCGGGCCTTCGCGCCAAGTACCAGCGCCTGCGCCGCGCGGGTGCCCGCGCCCCAGTTGATCCAGTTCTTCACAAAATCCGGCGCGCCAGGGCTTTTCGGGCGCGAGCTGGCGGCCAGGCGCACGGCGTAACGCACCACGTCTTCGGCCACCGGCACGTTGCGCACCAGCGCTTGGAATCTCAACACATCTTCGCCCGAGAAAACGCCCTGCACCACTTGCGGCAAACGCGAAGTGGTTTGCTGCACCACGGCGATTTCGTCCTTCTCCGGCAAATAATCAATCATCACATTGAAGAGAAAACGGTCGAGCTGCGCTTCGGGCAGCGGATAGGTGCCTTCCATTTCCACGGGATTTTGCGTCGCGAGGACAAAGAACGGCTCGCTCAGCACATGGCGCACGCCCGCCGCAGTCACCTGGTGCTCCTGCATCGCTTCGAGCAGCGCGGCCTGCGTCTTTGGCGGCGTGCGGTTGATTTCGTCCGCCAGGACGATGTTCGCAAATATCGGCCCCTTGATGAAGGTGAGTTTGCGGCCCTGGTCGGATTCCGTCAAAATTTCCGTGCCGGTGATGTCGGCGGGCATCAAGTCCGGCGTGAACTGGATGCGCTGAAAATGGAGTTGGAAGAGGCCGGCGATGGTTTTGACCAGCAGCGTCTTGGCCAGACCGGGCGCCCCAGTAATAAGGCAATGGCCGCCGGCGATCAGGGCGAGCATCAGTTGCTCGACCACGTCGCGCTGGCCGACAATGACTTTGCCAAGTTCGGTTTCGAGGCGCACGCGGCCTGCTTGCAGGCTTTCAAATGCGGCTTGTTCGGTGTTGGGTTTCGAGGTTTCCACAGGATTTGGGTTGGGGTGATGGATTGAGCGTGAGGTTTGAAAGGGGGGGTGAATTCGAGTTGGTGAAATCTTTCCGCTCTTTGCGTCTTTGCGGTGAGATTTTACGGGTTATGCAAATGGCTTAGTGGGTCATTGCGTAAAACAGAATGTTGATGAACATCGGATAGGCCTGGGGCATGGCAAACCGGTCAAAGTACGTATGGTCGTCACCTTCGTGTTCCCAGCCGTCGCCGTAGTGGTTGTTGCGGCAGATGAGGGCCATCATGCGGTTTTTGTCGTCATAGATCGCGTAGTAATGCGGGTCGTGGTCGGTGGAATAATCCGCCTCGTCGTAGTCGAGGCCCATCCGCGTCCAACTGTTGACGCTGGGCATTTGCGCCTTGAATTTAAAATCAAACACCGAATGAAAAATCGGGTGGCTCAGGGGTAGCTCAACCGGCTCGCGGTTGGGAAAAATGCGCTTGAACTGGCTGTAAACAAATGCCCACGACTGGTCGCCCCAGAAGTCCTCGGCCATCATGAATCCGCCGTTCAGCAGGTAGGCGCGCAGGGCTTTGATTTCGTTGTCGTTGAGGGACAGGCTGTCCGTCGCGGCCAGATAAACAAAGGGATATTGGGCCAGTTCTTCCGCCGTGATATGGATGTAGTTATACCCCGGATGCATTTTGATGCTCGTCGCCTGATACATCCGGTAGCCGAGATTCAAGTCGGCGTCCGGCGTGTCGTCGTCCCAGAACCGGCCGCGGCCATAGCCGTTGGTGTTGTAAATCAATCGGGTGACGGAAAAAACATCGTCCTTGAAGGCCGGGTCCAGCGCCTTCTCCATTTGTTCAATCATCTTCAAGTCGTCTTCATCGCGGATGATGTAGGCGCGCCCGCCGCCCCCGCCAAAGCCCCCGCCTCCTCCGCGGCGGCCGCCAAAACCGCCATAGCCTCCGCCGAATTGAGCGTGGGCCGTGAATGGCGCGAGCCCGACGAGCAGGAAAAGCCCCGGGAGCATGCGGGAATAAAATATTTTGGGAATATTCATGGCGTGGCCGTAGTTGAGGCCGCTGCGGGCGTTGCCGCACTGGCAGTGGGCGAGGTTGGCAAAGACACCAGCAATGCATAAGCCGCGCGGAAACGCGGCGCTTCTTCGAGCGCTTGCAGTACGTGCCGCCGCGCGCCCACCGGGTCGGTGGATTGTAGCATTCTGGCTACCCGGTAATGAAGCGAGGCCAAATCCGGCGGATCAAGCGCAATCAGGGCCAGCCCGGCTTCGATGCCCGCCGCATTTTCCTGCCGTTGTTCATGCGCATCGAGCAGCGCCCGCCAGGCCGAGACGCCCAGCGGATGAATGGCCAGCGATGCTTCACCCCAGCGTGCCATACCTGCATAATCTTTTTCGCTCTGGGCGATTTCCAGCAGGCGCGACACCGCCGCCAGTGAATCGCCTTCATGGGACGCGACCATGGTCATCGCTTCCTTTTCGCCCGCGAGGTCGTTGAGTTTATTGCAGACTTGCGCAAGCATGAGATACGGATTGTCCGGCCCCGGCGCATACAGGCCGGTGGCGTTGATTTCCTTGATTTGGTCCCGGGCCTTCGCCCAGTCCTCCTCGTCCAGGAGCTTCTCGATTTGTTTCAGCCGGGCGTAGAAACTATGCGGGTTGTCCGTTTTAGCCGATGGCGTGGCCGTGACTGTTGTGCCGGCCTCAACCGTCAAACTGTCAATCGACGGGTCCGGCTTGGTGAAATCCCAGTTCCCGGCGTATTTTTTCGCCTCATCCGTGGCGTATTTGGCGAACGCCTCGTCGAGCTCGCTCACCGACGCAAAATTTTTCGCCAGCGCGTCGTTAAATTCCATCCCCTTGCCGATGTCCTGCAACAGCGACTTCACATGGTCGAGGCCGTAGTGTTCAATGAAATATTGCACAACTAGCATGGATTCGAAATACGCAAACTGCGTGTCGCGCGAATTTTTGGCCTCCAGAAACGCGGCGCTGATGTTGCTGATGGGTTGCATTTTGCCGGAGAGAATCCGCTCGCACAGGTCCGGATCCATGTGGATGCCCCAGGACGGATCCCCCTGGTTTTCCTCGTACACCGAAATGCCTTCGCTCAGCCACCGCGGCATTTGGTTCCGCGTGAGGGTAAGCGTGACCACGTGGGTGAATTCATGCCAGATGACATCCGGCCAGTTGGATTCATGCGTGCCGGGGCTGTTTATCGTCACCACCGAACCGAAGGTCACGCCGAGAAACTCCCCGATGTCGGGCATGCTGAACGTGCGCACGGAAAAGTCCGCCGGGTTGGGAAAAATTTCGACCAGCGTGGGCGTCGTCAAATCGAGGCCGTACTTGGCCGGCATGATGCCCCGTTCTTTTTCCAGCAGGGCCAGCGCGCGCTGGCCATAGACCTTCGCCTCCAGCGGTTCCATGCGCAGGTTGAAATGCCCGTCCGCGATGGTCTCATACTTGGAAATTTCATCGTGCAGGGTGACCAGGTTGAACGCCTCGACATCGTAGCCATCTTCCTTGTGCGCCTGCGCCGCCTGGTCCCAGCCCTCGTCCTCCTGGCCCAGCCGCAGCAAATCCTGCGCCAGCTGCACGCGGGCCCGGGTATAGCTGGGGTCGCTTTCCAGCGCTTTGCGTTGTTCGGCCGCCCCGAGGATAAAGCGGTAGTTTTGGGAAAGTTTCTGCCCGATGAGAAAGTCAACCTGCGGATTTTTGCTCCAGGTGGACAACGCTTTGGCGCGGTAGGCGTCGCCATCCTCAGGGTGGTTGTGCAGGTAGGCGATGACCGCCTGCAGCGCGAGTGCTTCGGGCTGGTGCGGGTTGATGGCGAGGATGGTGCTCAGCAAATCCTTGGCCTTGTCGTGGGATTCGGCGTCAATCAGATTTTCGGCGAGCAAAAGCAGCGTCGGCACGTGGCGCGGGTTGGCGGCGATGGCCTCTTGGGCATAATGGGCAAATTTGTCGCGGTCACTGTCGCGAAACGACTCCGCCAGGCCCGCCAGCATGTCCGCATCGCTGGGAAAGGCCTTCAACCCGTCGGCAAAATCCTTCGAGGCGAGTTGAAAATCATGTTTGTCGAGCGCGAGGCGGCCGGCGTCGAGAAAGGCGTCGTGCACCGCCGGCTTGCCCTGCATCGCCGGGTCAAAAAAGCGTTCGATGATGGTCTTGGGGTCCATCTTGAGCAGCAACGCCGCTTCGCCGGCATCGGCCAGCGTGGCGGGATCGAGCGGGGTTTGCTGATATTGTCGGCGGGTGGCGAGGTTGGCCAGCAGGCCGTCGATTTCGGTCAGCGTGTGGTCGGCTTCATCCGAATTCCCTAAATATAAACACACTGTCCGGTAAAGCAGCCGCAGCCGGATGCTGTTTGGTTGGGATTGCAGGGCTTGGACCAGGGCGGTATGCGCGTCATCGTAGCGCCCGACCGTTATCAGCGATTCCACCTCCACCCGCACCAGAGCTTCCGTTGGGTAGGTGTCTTTGATGGCCTGGCTTGCGATGGTGCAGGCCCCGTCGTAATCACCCGTGCGCAGCTTCGTGGTCGCATCGTCCAGGGCATCCGCCCGTGCCGGCAATGCGGAGAGTGACAAAATTGAAAAAAATATCAGTGCAGCCTGCAGGTAAAACGGCGAACGCGGCTGGGTGGGGCGCCCCTTGCACAATGCATCCATGGTCAAGAAATAAGGGGCGAACAGTTTGCTGGCAAGTGGCGAACGACAAGGGTCTGCCGCGCGGGGTCGGGCGGAAGCGTTAGGGTAAACCACCGGAAATCAATAAAGTTCCAAGGGATAAAAATTTGCGACTCCCGCGTAACCAGGGGGTTACATCGGGCGCGCGATTTGGCCCGGCGGGCGGGTGGCGGGCGGAAAAATGGGGTTTGCCGCCCGCGCAAAGAAACTGCTTTCCGCAGCGCGAAAAACTATATATACGCTTGTTTGAAAAGTGCGCATTTTGGCATTCAATCTGCGTGTTTCCTTCTATGATTTCCTTGTTCACGGCCAAATCCGGCAATGCCATTGCCCGCCGTTGCCGCGAGGATGAGGCCACGCAGTTGCGCCTGCGCTTTAATCCATTCTATCGGACGTTTGAACGGCAAGTGGGCACCCATGTCTGGCTCGATGGGCGTGAGATGATCATGCTCAGCAGCAATGACTACCTGGGTTTGACCCATCACCCCAAGGTCATCGAGGCCGCCCAGCGCGGCCTGGCCGAGTGGGGCACCAGCACCACCGGCGCGCGCCTTTCCAACGGCAGCCGCTCTTATCACCAGTCCTTGGAAGAGAAGCTCGCGGCCTTCCTGGGCAAGGAAGCCTGTCACATTTCCGTCGCCGGCTACCTTTCCTGCATGTCCGCCATTCAGGCCTTTGCCCAAAAGGGTGACGTCGTCCTCGGCGACAAAAACCTGCACTCCTCGATTTGGGCCGGCCTCGGCCTCACCCAGGCGCGGGCCGAGCGTTTTGCCCATAACAACCCCGCCGATTTGCGCGTGCTTTTGTCCTATGAG
>CAZCMU010000111.1:0-9534 GCA_964499725.1 uncultured Opitutales bacterium | reverse complement strand
TGCCGCCAGTCGGCGATCGCTTGTTCGAGGTTAAACATACTTCTCTTTCCGCAGCCCGGCCAGCACCGCGCTGACGAGCGACCATTGCTCCTCGTGCGTAGCCAGCGCCTTGTGGCCGTCCTTTTTCAGCGAGTAGTATTTCCGTTTGCGCCCGGTTTCGCTTTCGCCCCAGCGCGCCTTGATCAACCCCTTGTGCTCCAGCCGGTGCAGCACCGGGTAGAGCATCCCGTCCGTCCATTGCATCTGGTTGTCCGAACGGGCTTTGATGTCTTGGATAATCGCGTACCCATAACTTTCGCCCCGCGCCAGTAGGGCCAGGATCAACGGTTCCGCCGACGCCGCCACGAGTTCTCTTTTTAGCATAGCCGCACTATACATTGCCTATCTATGTATGTCAAGGGGCCAAAATCTTTTCTTTGCGTCTTTGCGGTAAACAAAATCTCTAATTCGTCATCTCCGCCGACACATCGAACCGCTCAAACGCGTGGCCAAGAAAATAAATCGCCACTCCCGCCTCGGTGAGAACCACCGCCGCGCCCGCCACTGCCGCCAGCAGTATCGCCGGGGTCAGGCTCAGCAGCCAGCTCCCCAAGAGCACAACGCCGGCCATCACCAACCCTGCGGGCAGCATGACGCCCAGCATGACCAGGACCGTGCCGATGGCCAAAATGATATTCTGGCCAAAATTTTCAAAGCCCCGCGGCGCATTCTTGTCGAACCGCACCCAACTGGGCAGCAGCAGTGCCACGGCGTTGGGGATGAGCAACATGATGAGGTCAACGGTCGGGACCAGGATTCCAGCCGCCAGTGCATCCACGGCCTTGTGCAGCGATAACGAGGCATCTCCAACCGCTGGAGAGATAAACACCGCCCCGAGCGCGATGAGTAGCCACTGCGCGGCGGTTAGAATGGCCATTGGCGCGAGCACTTCCCCCAGCACAATTTGCCAGCCCGGCAGCGGATACAGCATCAACAGTTCGGCATTTGGCAAATCCGCGCGGAAATCTGCCCGCAGCAACAGCGGCCCAACAAACAGGCTAAACGCCAGCAACACCAGGCAAAAGGCGCCAAACAGGGCTTGCCCGGAGGTATGGTTATGCCCAGGCGCCACTATCGTTACGCCGATAAAAACCAGCCAGCCGATAATCATCAACGTGCGCAGAGAAAAAAAGCTGCCCGCGAGGATGAGGTTCTTCCATAAAAACGCCAGTGCCGGCGGGCCCGTTGGCCGCAGGGTAAACGGTGAGCGCCGCGCCTTGGTCGGCGCGACCACGCCACCACTCTGTCGCTGGCGCATCGTCTCTACCCGTGTGGCCACCTTGCGCGAATATTCGATGGAAGCTTCCTCAAACGCGACATCCGCATGAATGACGATAAAGTAGTGCAGGGCCAGGATGGCCAGCGCCGGTCCCAGGGACTCTAAAAACGCTCTCGCATTTGGCGCAAAATACGGCCGCACCACCAGCCGAAACGGGTAGAGCAAATAGGGTGTCAAGCCGGTCGAAAGACCCGTCTTCAGCCACGCCATTATTGCGGGAAAGGCAGCATCTGGCCCTTGGCTGTTGGACGCGGGAAAGCTCGGCCAGCCTTGAACAGCAAAGAACCCGACCAGCAGTACCACGCCGCCGATAACTATGCGTCGCCGCCAATTCGTCAGGCCCTTGTCCAGCAGCATCGTGCGGGCAAACGACCCCGCCAGCAGGTGCAGGTTGAGGGTCGAGAGAATCACCCACCAGCCCAGCAGGGAAATCCACACGTGCCCGCCCTGCCGCCAGCGGCCCCAAATCAGGGTCAGAATGACAATGGAGAACAAGATGCCGAGTTGCGAACGAATCAATTTGTACTGGATCAACCCGCGCCGGGTGATGGGCGCCGGGAAGAGAAAGGCGATTTCTGCTTCGGAAAACGCCAGCGCCGCCCGTTGGTTTGGCAAAACCCAGCCCAGCAAAACAACCATGATTAATAATAGCAACGCGGCCAGACTTTCCGCCCCGGCGGAGCCCATCCCTGGCAGGCCGGGCGCGCCGCTGCTCCCCGGGCCGGTCGCCCGGCGAACTAAAAACGAAAAATAAAAGATAAAATACAGCGCGCCCATCACCGCGCCCGCGAAGTATTTGGGCCGCTTCAACCGCCGCAACCGCGCACCCAGCCGGTTGCGCATTGAGGTAAACTGTAAATACAGCAGCGCCGAGATCATGGCATAACCGGTGGCGGCGGCGGGGGCGGGGCGGTCGCGCTTTCATCGGTCGCGCGGAAGAAAATGTCTTCCAGGCTGGTGTCGGGTTGCGCTGAAAACTGCCGCGTGATTTCCGCCATCGAGCCATAGGCAACCATTTTGCCGCCTTTAAGAATCAGCAGGTGCGTACAGATTTCCTCCACGAGGTGCAGTAGGTGCGAACTAAGAATGACTGCGCCGCCATCTTTGGCTCGCTGCACAATGGTGGCCTTCATCTTGCGGATGCCCAACGGGTCCAAGCCAGTTAGCGGCTCGTCAAAATACATTGCCTTGGGCGAGTGCAACAGTCCGCAGGCGATGGCGAGCTTCTGTTTCATGCCCCGCGAAAGTTCCGCCGGCAGTGCGTTACGCTTGTCGGCCAGTTCCAATTCATCCAGCAGCGCCGCCCCGCGCACCGCGTAATCGGCAACTTGGTAGATGCGCGCAATGAATACGAGGTGCTGCCAGACGGTGAGGTAGTCGAACAGCTTTGGCTCATCGGGAAAAAACGCCAGTTGGGCTTTCGCCCCACGCGGGTTGTTTAGCAAATCACAACCGTTGATGAGGATACTGCCACGGGTGGGCGGGATTATGCCCGCAATGCAGCGCAGCGTCGTCGTTTTGCCCGCGCCGTTGGGCCCGACCAGGCCGAGGACCTCGCCCGGTTGTACCGTGAAGGACAAGTCATTCACAGCCACAAAATCCCCGTAAAGTTTGGCTAGGCCGGCGATGTCAATCATGGTGGAAAAATACCGGTTGATTCGCTTACTTGGAATTCGGCGGCACGCTGGGCAAATCCTGCGCGCCGGAGAAAGGCGAGCCGTCCGGAACGACCAGCGGCGGCACCGTCACCGGAATTGGTGGCTTGGGGGTCGACGGGGCCGCTTGCGGGCTGGCTTGGGCTGGCGCCGCGGCAGCGGGCTCAGTGACGGCTTTGGCGATCGGGCGGAAGCTGGATGCGTTCGGGCGCAGCACGGGCGCGGAACTCATGCCCGGCGCCAGTGGCGGCAGTTCCGGCACCGGCGGCGCGGAAGCCAGCGCCGCCGTCGGTGCGCCCGCGCTGCCGAGCACGTAATGCAATTCCTGATCAATCGTAAAACCCACTTCCATATCCGTTTCGGACATGCCGATTTGGATGTCGCCAGTGTGCCCGGCATGGTGAATCAGGACGCTCGATTTAAGGTCATATTCCCCGGGCCCGGGCGTCACCGGCGCGGAGACCACGACTTCATATCTCACGTCCGACGGATTGGCAATTTCATCGCCGGGAAAAGGCGGGCGGACATCGCCCAACTGGTACGTGCTCGTGACCGTTGTGCGCATCGTGCCGGTGCGGTCCGCTTGTGCGGAACGCAGCACCACGCTGCCGGCCAGACGATCCACCCCGGGAAAAATTCGCGGCAGGTCCGATTTGAGCATGGCTTTTTCATTCACGGCCCAACTCGCGCCCACGGGCATCGGTGCCGGCGCCCCGAGCAGGTCGCTGGCGGTGGCGTGTTCGTCGCCCATCGGGATGAGTATGCTCAGGCGCGCGGCCAGGTTTGCATCGGGTGCCTGGCCATTGACGGCAAAGGCCACTTGCCCGTCGGTTTGTTTGCGAGCGCCGATAATCGAGCCGGCGGGCAGTAGCTCCACGGTTTGGTCCTTGTCATCCACCAGTTCACAACGGCGAACGCGAAATTCGGCCTCCTGCAATGAACCGTTTTTGAAAACCATGCGCGCTAGCGCGGCCTCGGCGGAAAATTTTGCCGAAAAATTCGTTTGATCGCTTCGGAGTATCTTGTCGGTGCGCACGGTTTTAGAGGTGCCGTCAGCCTCCTTGTGGGCTTTTTTGGTCGAATCGGTCACGCGCAGCAAGCCGTGGAATTCGGCCACGGCTTGGTAGGTGAAGGTCTCGCCCGCGGTAAAAACCGGCGCCAGTTGCGGCTGGTATTTGGCGTCGGCCGCGCGCAGCACACCCAGGCTCGCCATCAGAGCAGTAAGGCCGGGCAGGGCGGAGCGGAGTCGTAGCTTCATCGGCGGTTGGGGGCCAGGTGGTCCGCGGGATTAATGAAACGCCACCTCGATGATTTTTTTCTGTTTTCCCTCGGAACCGATTTTGATGTCGATGCCGTTGCCATTGCCGTGGGCCGCCATTTCCATGGACGCCGTCATGGTTTCCCTCTCCACGCCCTTGGTGGTCGCGGGCACCGTGCCGGAAATTCCGCCCGACATCGTCATGGAGTCCACGGTCATCCCCGGTGGCAGCGTCGGTTTGGCGCCCTGGACGGTAAACACGCTCGAGAAACTCGCCACCTGGTCGGCGCCAGCCCCTTTGATCGCGTCGAGTTTCACCGTGCCCTTGGCGCCGTCCATGTCCACCTCGCCATCTTCTTTCAGTTCCGCGATGAGCGCGGCGGAATTGACTGGCCAGGTTGCGTTCACCGCCACGGGGCTGGTCGGCCCGAAAATATCCTGATCGGTGTGTTTGTCGTTTCCGAGCCCGATTATTTCATCCAGCAATTTGGCCACATTGGCGGACGCGGGCTGGTCGTCAACGGTGTAGGTTTTTTTGCCGCCGGCATTGGCCGCCACGATTTTGGCGCCGACTGTCGGCATGCCCGGCAATGGTCCGCCGTCGCTGGTGGCGATAAAACTTTTCACCGTGACGGTCACTTTCTGAATGCTGTCATTGGGGAAGACGGCCTGCACCTCGGCTTCACCCTCAAAATGGGCGATCATTTCCCGCGTTTGTTCCTGCTTTTGCGGGGTTGCGGTTCCCGGCATCGTCATCGCAATGTGGGTCTGGCTTTCGTCGGTGATGTCCGTAACCAGGCTGAATTTTGTCCCGACCTTGTTGGCGGGGGCCAGGTTCACGGTGTACGTGGCCGGGGCGTCGGCCGCATGCAAAATTGACAGTGAAAACACCACTGTGGCCACGCTTGTGCGGAGGGGTTGCCGGGGGATAAACATGGCGCTCACCAGCGTGCGGGTGCCACCCCCCACTGTCAACCGAAGACCGTGCCCGTCTACGCTCCCGCCGGCAGCAGCGCGGCTTGCGCGTGTATATGTTCCAGGTGCTGGCGCGCAGCTTGCAATTCCTCGGTAATCTGGCGGTGCCACTCGTTCAAGGTCTCGCGGGTCACGTCCATCTTCCCGCGGGCGGCGGACTGCATTTCGTTGATGCGCCCCTGCAATCGCTGGGAAATTTCCTGCACCGCCTCGATGGAATTGGCCACGAGCGCCCGCGCTTGCTGCGATAGTCTCGTCGTCGAAATTTCCAAATTCGCATCGAGCTGGCGGTGCGCTTCGGACACTTCCGCCAGCAGTATTTTCGACTCCGGCACCCGGCGCAGTTCGCTCGTGAGGCCGAGCTTGCTCAGCGTCCAGATGGACCACTTCGTCGGGTCAAACTGCCAGAACTTCACGCCGTTGCGGTAGTCGTGCTGGAATTCGTGGTGAAAATTATGATACCCCTCGCCAAACGTGACCAGCGCGACCAGGCCGCTGTCGCGCGCGCTGCAGCGGGTCGAATAAGGCCGCCCGCCGAGGGTGTGGCAGACCGAATTGATGCAAAAGGTGCTGTGTTGCACGCAGACAATCCGCAGCACGCCGGCCAGCAGAAAGCCGCCCAGCGCTTGCACTTCCATCCCGTGGACTGTGCCAAAGTGGAACCAGCCATAGGCCGCGCCCAGTAGCGCCGGCAGCAGAAAGCCCGCGCCCGCCCCAATCAGGTGCGTGTAGCGGTGCTGCCACATGACCAGGGGATCTTTCGCCAGGTCCGCGACATTGTCCTGCGGCGGATCCGGTCGCAGCTTGAACATCAGCCAGCCCATGTGCGCGTGAAAAAATCCCTTGGTAATATCGTAGGGGTCCTCGTCTTCATCCACATGTTTGTGGTGGCGTCGGTGGTCGCTCACCCAGTCGTACGTCGAGTTCTCAAACGCCGCCGACCCAAAAACCAGCACAAACAGTTTCACCGGCCACTTGGCCTTGAAGGCCAAATGTGAAAACAGGCGGTGGTAGCCCAGGGTGATGGACAGGCCCGTCGCCATGTAAAAAGCAAAAAACAGCGCCACTTGAAACCAGTTCAACCCATAATGCCAGATATACCACGGTACGGCGGTCAAAGAAACAAGCAGCGTGCCCATCAGGAAGCCGCTGGTAATCCAGATAACGCGATTGAAAGGGATGCGCTGGAACATAATAGGTGTTATCGGCGGCCAAGGCCGGCAGCTAATGCTGATTCGGGTGCCCGGGCTATTTTCGCCGCAAATCTGCGGTGGACACCTTACTTGAGCATAATTCGCGGGCAAGGACAATATTTATCGCCCGCCCGCCTATCATACCACAACTAAAACTGTCGTCCAGAACCCGGTCTAATTTTGATGGTGCTAGCCGCTGGCGCATGTAAAATTTTGTTGTATCTAAATCATTATGAATGTTTTGCGAAATCCATTCACGTTTTCCGCCCAAAATTGAACAAAACGCCGCGGCTTTCGTCTATCTTAACGGAATACGAATGCTCATATCATTTGTGTTCCGGTTTCAGTTCAGTTTGTAGTTCGATTTAGGTTCAGGCACGGCCTCCCTCTGGGGGGCCGTGTTTGTTTTTAGGGGGGTCGGAGCTGGGGTCGCATCCAATCGGCTAAACAGCCGGTCCACCCGTGGTCGTCCCCACTGGTCCAGGTCCACCGAGGCCACCACCACCTTCGTCTGGCCCACAATCTGGTCGCGGGGTACCAACCCAAAGTAGCGCGAGTCAAAACTGTCATCGCGGTTGTCTCCCATGACAAAGTACTCGCCCGCCGGCACCCGCACCGGCCCAAACGAGCGCAGCGCCGCCCGCCCGGGCAGCACCATCATCGCGTGGTCATGGCCGGCCAGTTTTTCTGTGGCAAAGATGGACCTGGCCTTTTCCGCTTTTGCCATGTCAGCCGTCGCCGCCAGCGGGGCGTAGGCCGCCGGGTGGCCGTTGAGGAGCAGCTGCTCGTCGCGCAGTTCCAGCACATCGCCCGGCCCGCCCACCACCCGCTTCACCAGCCGCGTGCCGTCCTTGGGTGAAAAACACACCACGATGTCGCCCGGCTGCGGGTTGGCCCAGGTCGCCACGCGCCAGGTCGTGAACGGCACCTTCAGGTCATAGGCCAGCTTGTTCACCAACAGCAAATCGCCCTCCAGAATCGTCGGCTTCATCGAGCCGCTCGGCACAAAGCTGCATTCCGCGATGGCGGACTTGACCGGGAAGATCACCGCCGCATACAGCAACGCCGTGCCTACCCAGGTTCGGCTAAAGGCGCGGAGGCGCTGCTTGAACGTCAAAGTCTGGCCGGGAATGGAAGATTTTTTCATGTTGGGTATCAACGTGTGAAGTGAATTGCTTGGGTTGTAGATTTGATTGGCTTTCGCCCTGAAGGGGCGAAGTAATTTAGCCCAGGGTTGTTCCGGCAGCAGCCAGGAGCTACCCTGGGGATTCGTTCGCACAAATGTTTTGCGCCCTATAGGGGCGCAGGAACCCGCCACTTGCCACCTGCAACCACCTTGGTATAGACCCCTTCATGCTCCGCGTGTTCCATCCCGGCCCCTGGCCCGCCCCTGGCGGCGAAGTCGTCCTGCCCGCCGACGAATCCAGCCACCTCGTCCGCGTCCGCCGCGCCCGTGTCGGCGAGCTGGTGGAGTTGCTCGATGGGCAGGGTGGGGTGGCCGCGGGAGCTTTGACAGCGGACGACTCCCGCGCCGCCCGCGTGCGCCTCGCCAAAATCACCCGCCTGCCCGCCTCCGCGCCCCGCGTGCTCGCCGTCGGCCTGCCCAAGGGCGATGTGTTTATTGAAATCATCCGCCAGGCCACTGAACTCGGCGCGACCGCCCTCCAGCCCCTTCTCACCGCCCACGGCGAAGTCCGCCTCGATGCCGACCGCGCCGCGCGCAAACTCGAACGCTGGCGCGCCGCCGCCCTCGAAGCCTGCAAACAATCCGGCAACCCCTGGCTCCCCGAAATCCATCCGCCCCTCGAATTGACCCAATGGCTGAAGAGCCTGCCAACGGCGAAATCGTCTAAGGAACTGCGTTTAGTCGCCGCTTTAACTCCGAACAGCATTCCCATCACCCAACTCGAAACCCGAAACCCGAAACTCGAAACTTCTGGCTCCCCACTCCCCGCTCCCGGCTCCGCGCCTTCATCCCTCTGCTCCTCTGCTCCTCTGCTCCTTTGCTCCTTCGTAATCTGCATCGGCCCCGAAGGCGACTTCTCCCCCGCCGAATACCAACTCTTCGAAAAATCCGGCTTCACCCCCGTCCGCCTCCCCGGCCACATCCTCCGCGTCGAAACCGCCTGCGCCGTGGCGCTGGCGTGTTTATAAAATTTAGTCACTAACTCAATAATCTCATTTTTAATGATTTAGCATGAAATATTCAGCATGTCCAGTTTGTCAAAGCCCATGCAATATATCTATCGGGGATGATGCCGAGGATGTAAAATGTCCGCGTTGTGGAAAATTTAAAATAACTGGCTCAGCAAAAGCGGTGTTGCCGAGCCATTTTGACTCAATTGGGAAACGGTGTGGACTCTCAAGTTACATATACGGCAACCAAGAGATGGTAGTCGGCATTGATGATTTTGCATATCTAAAGGGCAAAATCGGCAAGCCGCCATTATCTCAAAGAGCCAGGAGGCTTTTATCGGCTTTGGCGAAGAAAATGCCGGAGATTAATCAATGGCTGCAAGTGAATCTGAGTATTATTGATGCAATGAGTGAGGTTGTTGCGAAAAACGGAATGAAAGAATATGATTTGCCTGAAAAGCAACCAATTAGAGATTTTCTTCAAGAGGTTGAGGCTAACTTTTTCCTGCTGTCATCTTCATGGTCCGAGACTGGCGGCGAAGTACATTATATTTTAAAAAAATATCTTGTAGAAACCCTTGAGTATCTTGGTTCGCCCGATTCCTATCAATATTTAATTACAGGAAGGGGTTGGGAATATTTACAAGAATCGCCTCGTTCATCCGAAAGCAACGATGTCTTCATTGCGATGAGTTTTAATCCAGCCCTGGATAAATTTAGCAGAGAGGTCGTTGAAAAGGCAATTCGTGAGGCGGGCTATAATCCGATTCGAGTAGATAGAATCGAACATCTCAATCGTATTGACGACGAAATTATTGCCAGGATCAGAAAATCAAAATTCATTGTCGCCGACTTCACCCAACAAAAACAAGGCGTTTATTTTGAGGCTGGTTTTGCTTTGGGCTTGGGTTTGCAAGTTGTCTGGATGTGTGAGAAGGAAGATTTAAAAAACACCCACTTCGACACGCGGCAATATAACACGATAGAATGGACTAAAGA